>PMCE01000366.1:0-11270 GCA_003154025.1 Syntrophaceae bacterium | reverse complement strand
TGTGTGTTTGGGGGCAGTCTTACCCGAACAAGCCCATCAACCTGACCATCCCCTATCCCCCCGGGGGCTCCACGGACCTGACCGCCCGCCCCCTGGCCATGGGCACCAGGAAATATTTGGGCCAGACCATGGTCGGGGAGAACAAACCCGGCGGCGGGGGCACCGTGGGCGTCGCCCTGGTGGTCAGCAAGCCGGCGGACGGGTACGCCATTGGCGTCTTCACGGGAAGCACCCTGCAGGCCTATCAGATGGGCAAGCTGAACTTTCACCCGCTGAACGACCTGACTCCCATCATGCGCTGGGGCGACTACCTTTACGGCATTCTGGTCCGGACCGATTCGCAGTGGAAAACGATTCAGGACCTGATCCAATATGCCAAGAAAAATCCCGACAAACTGTCCTATGGAACCCCGGGGACCGGAAGCTCGGGCCACCTGGGTATCGAAGAGTTGAGCATGGCGGCGGGCATCCGGCTCGTCCACGTCCCCTACAAGGGCGGAGCAGAAATCAACACGGCCCTTCTGGGGGGTCATATCGATGTCCTTTCCAACTCCTCCGGCTGGACCCCGATGGTGGATGCGGGGAAATTCAGGCTGCTGGCCACCTATGGAGAACAGAGGACTCCCCGTTATCCCCAGGCTCCCACGCTGAGAGAAGTCGGTTATGATGTCGTGGTCAGCAACCATATGGGGATCGTGGGACCCAAAGGACTCCCGAAACCGATCGTAAACCGGCTCCATGAAGCCTTCAAGAAAGCCATGGATGAACTCGAGTTCATCGAGGCCCAGAAAAAATTCGAAATCACCCGATGCTATTCGAGCCCCGAGGAGTACGAGAAATACCTGCGGGAAGAATTTGACCGGATGGGTAAGCTGGTAAAAAGACTCGGGTTGGACAAGACCTAAGGATTTTGCTCCCCGATCTTGCTATTCGAAGCATCAGACGGGAAGCCGAAGATAAAGATGGATTGAATCGTCACTTTTCATTGGCTGATTTTAACTTTCCTGGGAGCCATGGATTCCATCTCATTAAAACCCGGACAGATGGCTGGTTCGGTTCCGGGTTTTCTGCCCTTTTGTGTCAGTCTTGTGTCGGGGATTTTCGCTGCCATTTTCCTGAGGCCGCAATGGGGCTGAAAAGGGAGGGAAAAGATTGATCCTCCTCGCTTTGAGCCGGAATGGTGCAAGGGCCGGCAGAAACCGGGATTCCAGGAGGTGGAGGAGAAAAATGATCTTATACCCGTTTCCAGGGAAACGGAAGAATGGGTTCAATACGTGAAGGATTGGGAAAGGGAAGCAGTAAGGGTTATGAAGCAAATCGGGATGAAGGTCATAAAGGAATAACCCCGTGAAGATCACCTTCCCGGTAAGAAAGGAGACTGGATGGACCCGGTAAGGGAGGGATTGTTTGAGTTGACGGAGGATGGATCAGGTTATCTGTTGATCAATACCTGCAGTCAATGCGGCCTCAGCTTTTTTCCCCGCCGAGAACTCTGCATTAAGTGCTTGCAGGAGACCTCGCTTAAAGACGAGACGCTTAAAGAGGGAGGGAAATTATACACTTTTACGATTGTCCACCGGGGCAGCCCCGATTTTTCCGTTCCCTATGTGGTCGGGTGCGTCGATTTTGAAAGAGAAGGAGTCCGTGTCTTTTCACAAATCACCGGATGCAAACCGGAAGAACTGAGAATAGGCATGGAGATGAAACTCGTTTTCGAGGGTACGGCAATGCGCGATCCGGGCAAAAAGAGAATGGTTTATAAATTCATGCCGGTTCTTCCCGGAGGGGAAAAGAAGGACTGAAGCGTTTCAAAAGAGAAGGAGCCGAATATGGGCAAGGCGTACGTTTTGGGCATCTCCATGACGAAATTCCACCGCGACCCCACGGTTCGCGTCGAAAAAATGGCTTCTGCCGCCACTCGGGAAGCGGTCGCGGAAGCCGGAATCGATCTGCGAGACATTCAGGAGGTCTACTGCGGCAACGTATACGGGGGAGCGGGTGTGGGCCAGAAGGTAATGGCCGAAATCGGGGTGACCGGGCTTCCGGTGACCAACATCGAGAATTGCTGTTCCAGCGCCTCCAATGCTTTCCGTGAAGTGTATTGGGCGGTGGCCCTGGGGCGGATTGATATCGGCCTTGCCGTGGGGGTGGAAAACCTGACCGCGGTACTCAAGGGCCCGATTGTTGACGAAGATGATTTGGAAGGAACCTTGGGGAATAACTTCCCGGCCATTTATGCCCAGAGAGCTCGGCGGTACATGTGGACTTACGGGCTGCGGCCGGAACAATTGGCCAAAATCGCGGTGATCAACAAACGAAACGGCTATCTTAATGAGAAAGCCTCCTACGGCGAACTCATCGATATCGATACCGTATTGAACTCCCCCATGATTGCAGACCCGCTGCATCTCTATGACAGCAACACCAATTCAAACGGAGCCGCCGCGGCGGTCATCGTGAATGAAAAAGTGGCCAAGCGTATCGGGGGGAAGCCGGTCCGGATCGTCGCTGCTTCCCTGAAATCCGGTAAGCTGGCGGAACGGTTTATCGATATGACCTTCGAGGATGTAACCTGGCGGACCGCCCAGGATGCTTACGAGCAGGCGGGATGCGGGCCCGAGGATATTGACTTTGCCGAGGTCCACGACTGTTTCACCATCGCCGAAATTCTAAGGGTCGAAGGTTTGGGGCTCTGCCCGCGCGGAGGCATGATTCAATGGATCGAGGACGGCACGATTGAGCTCACCGGGAAAAAGCCCATCAATCCCAGCGGAGGGCTGCTGGCCAAGGGGCATCCGATCGGGGCTACGGGCATCGCGCAGATCTATGAGCTCTGCAAGCAGCTGCGGGGGCAGGCTGGGAAAAGGCAGATCCCCCATGCCCGGACCGGATTGGCCATGAACCGGGGGGGTGCGATTGCGGGCCTGGAAGCCAATGCCTGCACGGTTCATATCCTGCAGGCGTAATGGGGAAAATGTTTCCGCAGCCGGCAGACCTGCGGGGTAAGGCAGCAGAAATAATCTTATCGGTTTAATTTTGCCTTGGATAAATCCCCGGATTTGCTGGGGTAATCAAAGAGTTTGACAGTTCCCGAACCTTGCGCCCTAGCCTGGCACCCAAGCGAAGGCCAACTTTAGGTGGCTCCAAACTTATTCCGCTTTGAGCGGTTCACATATTTTCAAGCCTCCGGCTCTACCGGAGGTTACGACTTGGTTAACAAAAAATTCTCATCAAAAGAATAGATGGCAAAGGAGAAGCATCATGGGTTTTTATAAAGGGCTGATTATCTTAGTATCATTCCTAACCAGTATTATTTATTCCGGAGAATTCTCCGCTTGGGCATCGGAATACCCGTCAAAATTCATAAACTTAATGATCCCCTATGGAGCGGGGGGAGGAACGGATCTGTCGACGAGAGTTCTCGCCAAAGGTGCCGGGAAATACCTGGGGCAGCCGGTTATCTGCGAGAACAAACCTGGAGGAGGAGGGACGATCGGGCCCAATTTGGTGCTTAGAAGCAAGCCGGATGGCTATACCATTGGGGTCATAACCGATAGCCCGATTATTAATTTTCATATGGGGGAATTGAATTTCGACCCTGTGGCTGAGCCTACTCGAATCATACGTTGGGGGGGGTTCTTATTCGGGATTGTTGTCCGTGCTGACTCGCAGGCAAAGAGTATCCAGGAATTAGTGGAACAGATAAAAAAGAGCCCCCAGAAGCTCTTTTATGGATCAGCGGGGGTAGGAACTCCTGTTCATATAGCGATGGAAATGTTTTGTTCTTCCGCGGGTATCGAATTAGGGCACATCCCCTATAAGAGCGCTCCGGAATCCTGTACCGCGCTTCTGGGGGGGCATGTGGATATGATCTCCTGCGATTCGAGTTTTATTCCCCTGGTTGATGCCGGGAAACTGCGGCTTTTGGCAACTTATGGGATTCAACGGGCGGATCATTATCCCCGGGTACCTACGACCAAAGAGATTTATGGTTTTAGCTTTTTAGCCTCTTTGGGCATTTGCGGCCCGAAAGGAATGCCCCAGCCCATCGTCAGGAAACTTCATGATGCTTTTCGAGAAGCGACGAATGATCAGGAATTTAAAGCGGTGATGAAAAAGTTGGATATGGACCATTTATACCTTAATTCAGAAGATTATGGAAAATACGTGGTAGAAAGATCTGATGAGATTGGAAAGCTAGTCCGAAAGATGGGGTTGAACAAAAAATAAGGATACCCACTTTTTACCACTCCAGGGATCTGCCGTCCCGACCCGCAAGCCGAGCCTGGCCTCGGTCCCCGAGGCAAGAGCCCGATGGAGCCGTTCCGCACACCTGGATCTGGCCGGGTAATATCGGCCCTCCCGCGCTCCCGGGGGGGGGATTCTGGGCAGGAGCTCAGTTTATTTCGGCCGACACCGGCCTTCATCCATGTATCTTTCTCAGTAACCAGCCCATCCTCTGCCCAAGCGATTTGACCAGGCCCATCCCCTCCTCGTCCTTTTCCACTTCCCCTTTTTCCCGGCCAAAACCGATGCCCCGGCCGACGATGATCATCTCTTGGCTAAGGAAAAAATGGTCCATGGTGTCAATCGTGTGAACCGCCCCGGATCGACGAACGGCAGCGACGGCAGCTCCCGCCTTGTTCCGAAACATCCTGCCGTTGGCCCTGGACACATAACCGGTCCGATCGATGAGGGCCTTCATTTCCGGAGTCACGTCATTAAAATAAACCGGAGATCCCAGGAGAATCCCATCGGCCGCCAGCATCTTCTCGATGTACTCGTTGGCGGCGTCACTCTTCACCCCGCACCGCTGGTCCTTATTCTTAATACACTGGTGACAGGCAATGCAGCCATGGAGCTCCTTTTCCGAGAGCTGCAGCAACTCGGTCTCAATCCCCTGTTTCTGGAGTTCTTTAAGAACCTGCTGGATGAGAATGCAGGTATTGCCGTCTTTCCTCGGACTCCCGTTGAACGCCACCACCTTCATTTTCCTCTCCTCCCTTTCGATTTTTTCCTTCTCTCCGGGCTTCCAAGGGAATAATTCATTCTTCCCGAAAAGTCAATATGAATGGAAGGCCCGCCTTTTCGATCATTCCTGATTTCCGGTTGGCGCGGGGTTTGCAACAAATGGGCCTAGCCTGGCATGGAGGATATTCCGGGCCTCAAAAGGGAGGGGGTGACGGTCGGTCAAGGCTAATAAATAAGCTATTGAATTTTTAAGTAGAATTAATTTTGGAAAAGATTAAGCGGATAGTTTTTTATGAGATTTTGTGCCAAAAAATGAACAGAGGAGTAAAATCATATTGGGGCCCGTGGAGGATCATATGGAGTAATTTCCAGGGAATCAAAACCATGGGAGCTTGACACCGAACAGCGGTAATTCTGGGCGCCCTTTACGCTAGGATCAGAGGATATCGTCGGTTGGAGGGATAAGATCGGATTATGACTCGAAAAGAAATCGCCGAACAATTGAATGTTGAGCCCTGGGATGTGGATGACTGGCTCCTCCGGGGGTGCCCGGCCGAAAAATTTCTATCCCAATGGATTTTCGACCTCTACACGGTAAAGAGGTGGGTGAAGGATAACAAAATCAGGATCAAACCCAACGGGAAATCCAGGACAAAAAAGCCTCGGTTGGATGTCGGGTGGCTCAACAAGCGATGCCCCAAATGCATGGAAAAGGGTTTCCTCGGAGAGAAGGCGGGCCTCCTGGTCACCCTCGGAGAGATCGTCATGGGACGGTGGTATTGGCGGCGGGTGGGCTATCCTTGCGGCCATTCGAGGGAAATCATGAACTGAACCGCCAAATCTGCCGCCCAAGCCTCCCTGCCTGCCCGTCCCTGAATCCCTTTCACTTATCTTGCGCCGACACGGTCAACGAGTCTTATCCTGCAAACTGGAATCCAACCCTGACACCCGCAAATGATTCTCTCGGGTTGTTCATCTATCCCTTGAAAGGGGTATGGAAATTTAGTACATTCATTTTCAGGAAAAAAGAATTTTTTTCCAAAATGGAGGAAGCCGGAAGCGGCCGGGAGAAATGAAGCCCTTTTAGACGAAGGGGCTTCCAGATAGGAGGAAAGGCCTCATGGGCGTTGACGAGTTTGTTCAATTTTCCGCAACCGAAGCGCTGCCCGCTGACCGCTCCATCCTGGAGGTATATGATCCTACCGGGGCCATGGAGATCACCGAGGCCCACGCTCCCCGGCTGGACACACTGGCGGGCAAGACGATCGCCGAGCTGTCGAACGACTCCTGGCAAGCCCATCGGGTCATGCCGGAGATCCGCCGGCTCCTCCAGGAGCGCTTCCCTACCGCAAAATTCATCCCCTACACGGAGTTTCCGAAGGGAAACGAGGGGATCGACACGGAGAAAGCCGCCGACCTCGTGGCCCGATCGGGGGCTCAAGCGGTCATCATCGGCAACGCCAGCTGAGGGGCCTGCTGCACGGCCTGCGGCCGGTCGGCTGCAAGGATGGAGAAAAAAGGCATCCCGACGGTCATCGTCCAGCGCCGGGAGTTCGTGGGGGCCACGAAGAACGCCATCGCCGGGTTCGGTTTCGCCCCCGAAGTGGCGATGGTGATCTTTCCCGTGGGTTTGTTCCTGGCAGGCAGCGATCTGACCCCCATCGCACAGAATATCGATCTTTTCATCCAGGGGCTGACCCGGTGGAAGCCGGCAGTCCAAGGGGCCAGAAGGATTGCCCCCCCCGCGATCGAAATCAGGGGGAAAAATTATGAGGACAACTTTGCCAGGATGAATCGTCTATTCCTGGCAAAACGTTGGGGGGACGGGCTTCCCCTCCTCCCCCCGACGGAGGAGCGGGTGAAGTGGATCTTGCGGGGGACGGACCTTCCTCCTGATACCCAGGTCGGGAAGATTCTGCCCCAGGGACGCATCGCGACGCTCAAGACGTTGGCCCTTTCCCTCGCTATGGCCGGGGGGCGGCCAGAGTATTTGCCCGTGCTGATCGCGGCCGTGGAGGCCCTGGTCGATCCCGGCCTTGCCCACCAGTCCTGGCAGGCGACCTCTTCCAGCATCTATCCGGTGGTGATTGTCAACGGGCCCGTGGCCAGGCAGATCCGCCTGAACTCGGGCTTCGGACTGCTGGGGCCGGATGCGCTCCATCCCGCCGGTGGACTGATCGGTCGGGCCCTGCGACTTGTGCTGCAGAACGTGGGCGGAGCCGTTCCCGGGGTGGGAACCATGTCCCAGTTCGGGGGCATGCGCTACACGAACGCCGTCTTCGCTGAAGATGAGGAAGGGCTTCCTCCCGGCTGGGAGCCGCTGAGCGTAGAGTATTTCGGCGCTCCCCGGGGGGCGAACTCCCTGGCTTTCTATACCGTTTCGAGCGCCACGAATATCACCCGCCGGGGGACGGGGAAGGAGACGCCGGAGGAAGAGGCGCTGGGAAGCCTCTTCCGCATCGCAGCCTACATGGAGGCCCCGAATGTAAACGGCCTGAAAGGATATGATGAGGGGGCACCGGGGGTCCTGCTTCTTTCTTCGATAGCCGCCCGGCAAATGTCAAACCTGGGCTGGACCAAGGAAAAGATCAAAGAGTTCCTCTGGGAGAATTCCAAAATCCCGGTGGCGAAGCTGAAGAGGATGGGGATGCTTTACTACCTTGAGGAGAGAGGAATCGATATCCAGACCCTGCCGGACCCCTGGCCGATCACCCGCCAGGCCAGGAACCTGATGATTGTAGTGGCGGGGGGAAGACACCCAACCCAGGCCTATTGGATGCAGGGCGCCCAGGGGCAGAAGACCGTGAGCGCAAGGATCCAACTGCCGGCCAAATGGGAGCAACTCCTGCGGGAGGCCGATGGGGAAATGGGGCCGCCCCCGGCCGAATGAGGGAGCCTCTTCAAAAATGGCTGGAGGCGGGGCCGCATCTTTCGACTTCCAAAGGCACTAAAAGGCACGAATCTTTCCTACCTTCATTTCGTGCTTCGATTTCGGAAAAGCCGGTTAATTCAGGTCAGTGGAATTTCTACGGGCCGGGTTGAATTTACAAACGAAATCACGTCTGGAGTTGCCCTTCTTACCCGGACATGCTTTCTCTTTGGCTGCGGTTACGACCCGACGCTCTTTCCTCTTCTTATCCCCGGGCCGCATAGTGAAAGGGGGGGGCTGCTCCGCAGCCCCGATTTTCGTTGTGCATCAAGCGAAAAGGAGGTTATTTCTTTTGTTTGACTCCAACGAGAACTTCGGTCACTGCAGGCTCTCCCCCCTTT
Source organism: Syntrophaceae bacterium (assembly GCA_003154025.1). The sequence continues at coordinate 3,029 of PMCE01000366.1, read as the reverse complement.
TTGTTTAGATTCTCCCGCAAGGAGTTTGGATTCAGGGGAAAATTCCCCCATTAGAAGTTTAGGGAGGCCCATTCCCTTCGAATATAGATAATCGAAGTGGGTCTTCCTTGACCGAGGTTCGAACCGCCCCCCAAAATGTCCTGCCGCATCTATACTAAAGATAATTGGGCTGAATATCCTTGACAGGTCTTCCAAGGAATAATTGCCTATCAGGTGTGGATTTCAGCGCCAGTCCTTCAAAAGAGCCTTAAAGATTAATTTGAAACTGCCGCTAACCAATATGGGGTTGTATGTTAAATAACCCATGGAATAATTCCTGTTTGGAATCATTATGTTTGAAGGTTGTTATTCGGTGAATTGTCAGAATTTCGCCCGGCAATAGTTGGACTTAATAAATTGGGAGCCGATCCCAAGCGGTCAAAGGAAGAAATCCGCCACATTTCATCTTTTCCGGAATTGAACCCTAACCCGATAGTTGATGTCAACCTGGCCGGGCAGGGGGTTTATTCCAATGTGGCGGCAAAGGCCGGGACTGGAATGATAACAGCCATGTCATCAAAAGGGCAGAGAATCTATTCATTGGAGAAGCGTTCGCTATTTGTGTCTAGCCTCTTTTTATCATTTTGTATCATCTTTGGAGTGGCCTGCATCCTCGGGTACAATTCTTTCACGAAAGCGACGGATGCTGCCCAGCGCTCAAACAGAACCTGGGCAACTCTTTTAGGCAGGGTGGTTCTGCAACACCAAAAAGCGACCATGGGTGTTCTTCAATCATACGGCAGACAACCGCTATTAATGGATTCGGTCAAGAGAAAGGATCTTCAAGGAGCCATCAGACATCTCTATGATCTGGCAAGGAACAACCCGGAGGTGGAATGGCTTTATATCGCAGATCCGGATGGCTCGGTTTGGATCAGTTATCCTGTTGATAAGCGGGTTTTTAATAACGACCTGTCCGGTCGGGATTGGTATAAAGGGGTGAGCAGAGAATGGATGCCATACATCTCCAGTGTTTTCGAGAAGTTTGTGGGAGAAGAGGACCTTGCCGTCACGGTCAGTGCTCCGGTTTTTGATGAAAAGGGGAAAGTGATAGGAATCCTCGCTACCGCCCAGAGCGCAGCCTTTTTCAAGACGATTATTGATGGGGTTATTTCAGATTCCAATGTACATATGGCTCTGATCGACCAGAAAGGTCATATCATCTATAGCAATAGGCTTCCTTACACAAACGAATTAATCGATTACCCATCCTTTGATTTAGTCAGAAGGGCCATGAAGGAGGAGAAGGGTGAAGTTGAGATTCAGGACCTTTCTGACGGGAATAAAGTCAAATATGTCTCCTTTGCGCCCATTGAAGGGATTGGGTGGTCAATCATCGTCGAGAAGGCGAAAGGCGAAGTGTTTAAATCGGAGTATTCGAATTTTGCTCTGATCGCCGTCATCTCGTTTCTGATATATGCGGTTGTTGCTTTTTCCTTGGTTTATTTTAGGGTAAGACAGAGACAGATCAGAAGCTTAGAAAAGGTAAATGAAGAACTTGAAGGAAGGGTGCGTGAACGCACCGCTGAGCTTGAAGTCAGGAACCAAAAGTTGAACGAAGAAATTTCCGAGCGCAAGGGTGCGGAGGAGAGCTTGCGGAAAAGCGAGGAGGAAGCGAATCGCCTGGCCAAAGAGAATGAGACCATGGCGCGGATAGGGCGGATCGTCGGCTCCACCCTGGATACCGATGAGATCTACCAGCTCTTCGCCGAGGAAGTGGGTAAAGTGCTTTCCTTCGACAAGATGTCGATCAATTTAGTAAATCAAGATCAGAATACGGTCACGCTGGCGTATGTTTCCGGAATGTCGGTTCTGGATCGGGGCCCCAGAGATTCCTTCCCCCTGGCCGGCTCGTTCACTGATAGGGGAATTCGAACCGAGGAGGGAATGATCTATCACCCGCAGAGTGAAAACGAGGTCGCGGAGAGGTTTCCGGGGCTTCTACCGGTTTTTCGGTCCGGCCTGCGGTCCGTGATGATTGTTCCGCTGGTCTCGAAAGGTGAAACGGTCGCGGCTCTGCAGCTTATGGCGATTCAGCCGAATGCATATACGCAGGGGAACTTGCGGCTGGCTTTGAAAGTGGGCACCCAGATTGCCGGGGCGATCGCCAATGTCCAGCTCATGAGCGCCCGTCAGCAGGCCGAGGAAGCCCTGCGAGCCAGTGAGGAAAGCTTCCGTTCGATCGTGCAAACCGCCAACGATGCCATCATCAATATTGACAGCGGCGGGAAGGTCATTTTATGGAACAAGGCAGCCGAAGAAATCTTTGGTTTTTCGCCCGACGAGATGGTCGGGCAGACGCTTGCCTTGATCATACCTGAGCGGTTCCGTGAGGCCCAGATTGAAAGAATGAAGCACGCAGGTTCAACCGGAGAATTCAAGGTAATTGGAAAAACCGTTGAGCTAGCGGGTCTGAGAAAAGACGGCGGCGAATTTCCCATAGAGCTCTCGCTGGCTGCCTGGAAAAAGAATGAAGAGATCTTCTTTACCGCGATTATTCGCGACATCACCGAGCGAAAACAAGCAGAGCAGGTGTTAAAAGAATCCGAAATAAAATTCAGGACAATTTTCGAAAGTTCGAGTGACGGGATATTTCTCCGCGATTTGGAATGCAAGAAATTCGTCATGTGCAATGAAATGTGTTTGAAAATGCTGGGCTATTCGCAAAAGGAGTTCTTGAACCTGGAGTTCCCTGCCTTCCATCCGCCGGAGGACTTGCCGTTTATCTTTGAACAAATCGCCAAGCTTGTAAAGGGCGAAGAATGCGTTCGCAACGACATCAGGTTCAGGCGAAAAGACGGAAGCATATTTTTTGCGGATCTTAGTCCGGCGTTGATGACGGTGGCCGGAAAGAACTTCATTTTGGTCCAAATCAAAGACATCACCGGGCGCAAATGGGCGGAGAATGAGCTGCTGCTGGCCAAGGAGGCAGCCGATGCGGCCAATAAGGCCAAGAGCGATTTTTTGGCCAACATGAGCCACGAGATTCG
>PMCE01000421.1 GCA_003154025.1 Syntrophaceae bacterium | reverse complement strand
GGGCTGTTCTCCGAAGCGAACACCTTCGTTCGGATCCTGGAGAAGCACGGGTTCGAGGCCCTGTCGGTCTGCTGCAAGGTGGGGGGAGTACCCAAGGAGTTTTTGGGGTTGAAGGACCGGGAGAAGGTGAGGATCGGGAGCTACGAGACCATGTGCAATCCCATCACCCAGGCCGAGGTCTGCAATGCGGCCAAGACCGATTTCAACGTTCTCGTCGGTCTCTGCGTGGGACACGATTCACTCTTCTTCAAGCACGCCAAGGCGTTGAGCACGGTCCTGGTGGCCAAGGACCGGGTGCTCGGCCACAACCCCGTCGCCGCTCTCTACGGGGTCAAGGTGTATTTTCAAAGATTGATCAAGCCATAAATAAATAGCTGATAGCTTATAGCTCATGGGCAAAAGCAGAAAAGCAAGTAGCTGATAGCTCATAGCTCATGGGAAAAGACTGAAACGAAGAATCTTTGAACGATCCTTCATGAACCATGGGCTATCAGCTATGAGCCATCAGCTATGAGCTAATCGCTTTGAGCTACTTCCAGTCTCTCACCAGGGAGTCCAGCTTCCTCAGACCTTCCTCCTTGATAGCCTGGAAGATACTATTCCCCTGGCTGTCCATTCCCACCATCAAAGGACCCCATTCCTTCACTTCCAGTACCCAGATGGCTTCGGGCATCCCCATCTCTTCCAGCCAGTGGACCCGCTTCACCTTCTTCACCGCCAGGGCATGGAGAACGCCGCATCCGGGCGCGGCCAGGAGGTACACCATTCCATACTTCTTGAAGGCTTGAACGCTGCCTTCCCCCAGACCTCCTTTGCCTACGATGGCTTTGACGCCCAGACGGCCCAGAAAATCGGAATGGGGCTCCATGCGGATGCTGGTGGTGGGGCCGATGTTCAGCAGGTCAAAACCATCGTCCACTTTTTTAACCACCGGACCGGCATGAAAAATGACCGATCCCTCCAGCGCTTCCGGCAGAGGCTTTCCGCTCTCCTGGAGCTCCCTGAGTCTCAGGTGGGCCATATCCCTGGCGGTGTAAATGGTCCCCGTCAGGGTAACGATGTCGTTGACCTTCAGCTGGCGAATGCGATCCGCGGAAAGCGGCGTGGTCAGATGAATGGGCTGACTCATAGGATCTCCTCCATTCTCCCGTCGGCAAAAAACCGGAAACCGAACCGGCGCCCGACCCAGCAGTGAAAATTGACCGCCACCGGGCAGATGGCCGTGTGGGTATAAGCGAGGCCGATTTTGACCGCCAGGGCGGTCGTCTTCCCTCCGACCCCTCCGGGACCGATTCCCAGCTGGTTGATCCGGTCCTTCAACTCGCGTTCCATCCGGTCCAGCTCGGGGTCGGGGTTCCGGTCGTCCCATTTTCTCGTGCTGATGGCCATGCGGCTGAGCTTCGCCGCCCCGTCCATCTGCCCCCCGATGCCCACGCCCAATCCGATGGGCGGGCAGGGCTTCCCCCCGGCATTGATAACCGTCTCCAGGAGGAACCGTTTCAGCCCTTCCAGGTTCTTCCCCAGGGATTCCGGGGTGAAGGTCTTGAAGGCATTGAACAGCTCCGGCCCGCAGCCCTTGAAGCTGACGATGACTTCCAGGTGGTCCCGGCCGGCGTCCACCTCCGTTTCGAAATTGGGGATTCCGGGCCCGGAGTTGTCGCCCGAATTCTTCCGGGTCAGAGGGTGAACGATGCTGGGGCGCAGGTACCCCTCCTTCGTTGCCCGCACGATGGATTCGCCGGCGATCTTGCGGATGTTGATCCCGGCCAGCTCGGGGTTGGAACGTATGTAGATGCATGGAATCCCGGGGGACTGGCAGACTCCCCTTTTCATTCTCTGGGCCAGCTCCACATTCTGGATCAAGGCATCCAACATGGACCTTCCCTGAGGGGACTCGTCATTCCGGGCGTCCTTCAATAATTGAAGGATGTCGGCGGAGATCCCCGTGACCCCCCGAACCAGGGATTCATAAAAAACATCGGCAAATCTTCTTTCCAGGGCTGTCATGGCTGCTCCTTTTCTCCGGTCCATGGCTGCGAAAACTGCCGCAGCCTGATTTTTATCTAACATAGAACCGGGAGGCAGTCAATTTGTTCCTGGAGAAGATGGCTGGTCCTTTGATTTTGACCCTCCTAAGCCCTTCATCGCTCGCGTGATTGGAATGATCACCCGGAAGGGCAGCCTTCCCCGAGCGAAAATTCTTCAACTCAGGGCTCTCGTCCCGAGCCTCTATTTTCGGCGGCCAAAAGCCCGTTGTAATTAGCCTTAAAATGAGTTACAAAAAATTAGGATATAAAACAGGGTAGAGGTTCAAGAAACAAGGTCGGAGGGTGGGGAAGGATTCTCCTTGCACCTTGGTCCTTTAACCTTGAACCCTTCTTTAAAGGGGGGGTGCGGTGAAAGATCTGGATTTCGAGCGGGTCATGGTCATCTTTGCCCATCCGGATGACGCCGAAGTGCAATGCGCGGGGACCATGGCTCTATGGGTGGGGGCCGGGAAAAAAATTACCTACGTGGTTCTGACCCGAGGAGACAAGGGGACGCAGGACCCCTCCATGGCCGGAGACAGGCTGGTCCAGATCCGGCAGGAGGAGCAGTTGAAAGCCGCCAGCGAGCTGGGGGTCGAAAAAGTCGTCTTTCTTCAGAACCACGATGGTGAACTGGAAGTCAACCTGGAGCGGAGGAAGATATTGACCCGTATCATCCGGGAGCATCAGCCCGAGGTCCTGATCACCCACGACCCATGGATGCGGTATCAGCTCCATCCCGACCACCGCGCATCGGGGACGCTGGCTTTGGATGCGGTCATTTCGGCCCGGGACCTTCTCTATTTCCCGGAACACATGAAAGATGGATTGAAGCCGTGCCGGGTCAAGCGAGCCCTCCTTTTCGCCTCTGACCAGCCCGATTTCTGGGTGGACATCGGGGGGACGGTCGAGAAGAAGATCGCCGCCCTCGGGCATCACCAGAGCCAGGTGATCCAGTGGCCCCGGTGGGAGGAGTGGATGCGCAGGAGAGCGCAGGATGCTGGGGCCTCGCAGGGACTGAGATACGCCGAGGCTTTCAAACAGCTGATTCTGCGGTAAAAAAGGACAGGATCCAAGAGTCAGGATTCAGGAGTCAGGAGAAAAAAACAAACCTGAATCCTGAATCCTCTTTGTTCTCGGTCGAAGTCGGGTTTGATCCTTCTTGAGGGATCAGTAATTCTTCACCAGATAGTCGAAGCTCTTCTTCAGATTCCCCGCGCACTCCTCATAGGTTTCCGGCTGGGTCAGCTCGACGGCGGCGTAACGGATTTTATTCTTCGTCATGAGCGCAAAGACGGTGTCGAAATCCAGTTCATTGGCCGCCAGGACCGGCAGAACCTTGTGTTCGCTGGTCGAGGTTTTTATGTGGATGTAGGGCATCCGGCCGGCATATTTTTCCATGAAGGCCTTCGCTTCTTCCGGCTTCGGCACGACCCTGGAGACGGCAAAGAAATTCGCCACGTCACACTGGAAGAATAGGTTGGAGTTCACGTTGGCGGCAAACTCCGTCATCCCGAACCCCGTAACGCCGTCCCCTTTAAGGGCTTGGGCGGAATTCTCCACCACATATTTCAGGCCCGCTGCCCGGGCCAGGTTGGCCGCCCCGTTGGCCACCTTGACGGCTTTGAACAACTCGGAAAGAGTCCAGGTTGTCTTCTTCGGGTCGTTGTCGAACTCCGGCCCGGCGGCCAGGGTGCGGATCGTCCCGGGGCCCTGAAAGAGGGGCGCATTGGCCAATCCCCGGCTGAAAATCTCCCCATAGGAGCGGTCCAGGAGGCCGACCTGCAAGGCGTAGCCGAGCTCGAGGTTCTTGGATTTGGCATAGGCCATGAGCTGTTTGCAATCCTCCGGGGACAGGGAGCCGCTGGGGTCCCGAATCTCGACCCAGGAACAGCCCAGTTCGCTGGCGAGATCCAGAAGCTTTTTCTTATTATCCAGGGAAACCGGCAGGGGCTTGAGGAAGTTTGTGGTGGTAAACCCGAGCTTGATCTCCGGATACTTCTTCATGACCATTTTCTGCTGGGCGAAGGCGCCCGCGGAGAAAAAAGCTACTACAAGAATTCCCACAGCCAAACAGATTAGAGTCTTCTTCATAGAAACTTCTCCTTTCGGGATTTTAGAGCGAGGCGAATCCCTCTCCAGTTCATCTTCGAAGAATTCCCCAGCCCCTGTACCAACGAGACAAGAATGAATACCATTTTAGCAGGGAGAACCGTCTTGTCAAGGCTCTCCTTTTCTTTCCCGGCCTTCAACTCCGGAAACAGGCGACTGAACAAGCGAGAACCAGAAATCCGCAATCCGCAATTGGCAATTCCCAATACCCAATGTGCAATTCAAATGATCCCCGCCGCCGCCCTGGCCATCAGCTTATACTTCTTGAAGGGGGCCTCGGCCATGATCATCATCATCTGCGTCGCCATGGACCCCTCGGCGTGGACCGTGGTCACTTCGTGGAAGGCCGCCTCGTGGGAGCAAAGCGCCCGCTGGGCCAGATGGATCATGCGCAGACGGTCCTCGGTGGAGAACTTCGATGAGCCGCCCAGGTAATGCTCCAGATATTCGTGGATATCCGGGTTGTCCCAGTCCTTTTTATCGGGTGTCGTGGCGATGATCCCACCGCAGATGTCCTGGATGGGTTTCACGAACTCGTGGTATTTACCGGCAAAGTGGAGCTTGGCCATGTTGGTGATGAGCGGGTTGGGAACGGCGATGTCTCCGTACATGACGGGGTCTTTGGCCGAAGCGTTGGCCAAGGCCCGCAGGGTTTCCACGTAGCCGGCGATCTCCGCGAGTTTATCCCGGATGTGTCCCACCTTATCCAGGCCGTTGTATTCGGCCATGGCGGCGGCGATTCCGGCCATGACCTCCACCGCCGGAACTTTGTAACTGACGGCCGTAAAGCGGTGGAAGGTGGTGCGGATTCCCACGGCCCACCTCCTGGATCGTAATGCGAAGTTTTTCCCATCCATTTAGAACTATTTGAGGAGGATTTACAATGAAAAAAAGCTTGACCGGGCAGGGAAATAGTTGTATTATACAACCATGAAGCTGATCCTCCCGCCGGTTTCCCAGGAAGTCTTCACGCTCATCGGGGAGTTATCCCGGGCCCTGCGCTGCTGCCAGCAGGAGGAAGCCTTCTGCCTGGACCTGACACTTTCCCAGTTCTTCATCCTTCACAGCATCGCCGGGAGGGGAAAAATCCAGCTGGCGGAATTGCACGGCCTGCTTTCGGTGGAGAAGAGCACGACCACCCGGATGGTCAGCCCGCTGATCCGGAGGGGACTGGTCGTCCAGGAAAGGGCGGAGCACGATTCTCGGGCCCTGAATCTGAAGTTGACCGTCCGGGGGGAAGAAGTGTACCAGACCGTATGGGGCTGCCTGGCGGAGTTCATCGATACGATTCAGGACCAGATTCCCCGGGCGGAGAGAAAGAGAGTCTTCGAGGGGACGCAAGTTTTTTTGAAGGCCCTGCAGGATGCCTGTAAACTTCGTCCCGCGGGCAAGAGAAAGTTGAAGGGAGTAAACCATGGCTGTTGCCGACGACCAAGCAAAAACTCAAATCCCGGTGTTTGAATCGATCCCCCTGGCTCCGGCCCCGGGAAGTTGCTGACCCACCAGGCCCCAGGCCCAGTTGGGCCCGCCTCGGTTGGAGCAGGGGTTTGTAACGGATTCCGTCGAGACCCCGGTCGGCAAAGTCCCCCGGGTTTCGTCTTTGCTGGCATGGGAAGACCGGACCGGGGCCTGGAAGGTTCGATGGGGAATCGGGCGGATGCGTTATAGCATCGACCCGGGCCTTTACGCCCTGGGCAATCCTGACCGTTCTTCTCCGGTATTAGTCACCGCAAACTACAAGCTCACTTTCGACCGCCTCCGCCAGGCTTTGCCGAACAAGAATTTCTGGATCCTGGCCCTGGATACCAAGGGGGTCAACGTCTGGTGCGCGGCAGGGAAGGGGACCTTCGGCACGGAGGAACTGGTGGAACGGGTCCGGGTGAGCGGGGTGGAGAAAGTGGTGGACCACCGGGAGCTGATCCTGCCGCAGCTGGCCGGCCCGGGGGTGGCGGCCCACCTGGTGAAGAAGCTTTCCGGGTTCAAAGTCATCTACGGGCCGATCCAGGCCCGGGATCTGCCCGCGTTTCTCGACAACGGGAAGAAAGCTGCTCCCGAGATGAGGCGCATGAACTTTCCCGCCGGGGAGAGAACGGTCCTCATTCCGATCGAGCTGGTCCACGTCCTGAAGCCGATGGTTTTCCTCCTCCCGGCTTTCTTTTTACTGGGAGGCCTGGGGGGAGGAGGGAGCTTCTGGCAGAATGCCATGACCCATGGGCTCTTTGCGGTGGCTGCCCTCATCCTTTCCCTGATCATGGGCGCGGTCCTGACACCCCTGCTCCTGCCCTTTCTGCCCGGGCGGGCCTTCGCCCTGAAGGGTTTTTTCTTGAGTATCTTGGGAGTTGTCTTCCTCCTGGTGGTCTTCGGCGGTGGAGGGATGAGTCGGGCAGGCGTCCTGGAGAGATCAGCCTGGGCCCTTCTGGTCCCGGCCCTCACCGCCTACCTGGCGATGAATTTCACCGGGGCCTCCACTTACACCTCTCTCTCGGGCGTGAAAAAGGAGATGCGCTGGGCCTTGCCCCTGGAAATCGGCGGCGCGGCCCTTGGATTGGTTCTGTGGGTGGGGGCGCTTTTTTATTCTTGAATTTTATTTTTCTTATCGGCGTTCATCCGCGTCCCATTTTATCCGCAGATTTCGCAGATTACGCCGATTAAGAAGATATAAAGGCAAAGAATCCTTCGTGTGATTTTAGGCATTT
>PMCE01000464.1:3998-5820 GCA_003154025.1 Syntrophaceae bacterium | reverse complement strand
GGATTCCCGCTTTCCCGGGAATGAAGCTGTTGAGACTGCTTGTTTTGTGCAACGTTTAGGGTAAGATTGAAAACTACCAAGGCAAGCCTCCTGATGAAAAGCTGTCTTTACCCGCTTTCACCCTTGTTAATCTGCGTCCGATAAAAGCATGAAAAACGGATTTGACCAGACTTCTGTGCTTCTGATTACGGCTGCGGGTTCTTTCCTGACACCCTTCATGGGTTCCTCGGTCAACGTGGCCCTTCCTTCCATCGGAAGGGAATTTTCCATGGATGCCATCCTGCTCAGCTGGGTGTCCACCGGGTACCTCCTCGCCGCAGCCATGTTTCTGGTCCCTTTCGGGAGAATTGCGGACATCCACGGGAGGAAGAAGATCTTTTCCGCCGGCATTCTGGTCTTTACCCTTTGTGCCCTCTTTCTGGGATTATCAACCTCCGCTCATACGGTTCTCGTCCTGCGCGTATTGCAGGGAATCGGGGGGGCGATGACCTTCGGCACCGGGGTCGCCATCCTCACCTCTGTTTTTCCCGCGAGCGAAAGGGGGAAAGCTCTGGGGTTCAACGTGACCGCTGTTTATCTGGGGCTGTCTCTCGGGCCTTTCCTGGGAGGATTCCTGACCGAGCATTGGGGATGGAGGAGCATCTTTCTGGTCATGGTCCCCCTCGGGCTGTCGGTCCTGGGCCTTATCTATTGGAGATTGGATGGGGAATGGGCGGAGGCCCGGGGAGAGAGGTTCGATTATCTGGGGTCCTCCCTTTACGGTTTATCCCTGGTGGCGGTCATGGTAGGGTTTTCCCGCCTGCCCCAGTGGTTGGGGGAGGAGCTCATTCTGGGGGGGCTCGTAGGCTTGGGGGCTTTCGTCAAATGGGAGATGAAAATCCAGAGTCCGGTGTTGAACATCAATCTCTTCCGGAACAACCGGGTCTTTGCTCTCTCCAACCTGGCCGCTCTGATCCATTACAGCGCCACCTTCGGGGTCGGCTTCCTCCTGAGCCTGTACCTGCAATACATAAAAGGGTTCAGCCCCTCCCATGCCGGTTCCATCCTGTTGTGCCAGCCGGTCATGCAGGCCCTCTTTTCCCCTTTTGCCGGCCGCCTCTCCGACCGGATCGAACCCCGTATCGTCTCTTCCCTGGGAATGGGATTTTCGGTGATGGGTCTCTTCCTCCTGGTATTCTTGGGGGACCGGACCGCCGTGATCTACATTATCGCCTGCCTGGTTCTCCTGGGCTTCGGCTTCGGGCTCTTCTCTTCCCCGAACACCAATGCGGTGATGAGTTCGGTGGACAAGAAGTTCTATGGGGTTTCCTCGGGGACCGTGGCTACCATGAGGTTGGTGGGCCAGATGCTCAGTATGGGGCTGGCCACTCTCCTCTTCGCCCTTTACATCGGGCGGGTGCAGATCACCCCGGAATTCTACCCGGCTTTTTTGAAGACCGTGCGCATCGCCTTCGGGATATTCGCGGTCCTCTGTACCGCCGGGATCTTCGCCTCCCTGGCCAGGGGACGGGTCCGGTAGAAAGGCGCGGGGCGGGCAGCAGAGGCGGAATTACGGCCGAGGGGCAATGAAGAAGGACGCAGGAAGGGTTGAAATGAAGGAATTCGGAAAACATGCCACCCGGTTAGGCGGTTTGGAGATCTTCAAGTACATCGGGCCGGCGTTTCTGGTCACGGTAGGCTTCATCGACCCGGGCAACTGGGCGGCCAATATGGCGGCAGGTTCCAACTACGGATATTCCCTCCTTTGGATGGTGACCCTTTCTACGCTTATGCTCATCCTTTTGCAGCACAATGCCGCCCATCTGGGGATCGTCACCGGCCT
>PMCE01000464.1:0-3931 GCA_003154025.1 Syntrophaceae bacterium | reverse complement strand
TATCTCCGGCTGGAAAAGTGGATCCTGGGGTTTGTATCCCTCATCGGATTGGCCTTCCTGCTGGAGTTGAGCATGGTCAAGGTCCCCTGGGCCGTAGCGGTCCATGACTGGGTGGTTCCTTCCGTCCCCGTCGGTTCCATCCCCATCGTGATGAGCGTTCTGGGCGCCGTGGTGATGCCCCACAATATCTTCTTGCATTCCGAAGTCATCCAGAGCCGTCAGTGGAATGTTCAGGGGGAAGAGGTCATTCAGAAACAGTTGAAGTTCGAATTTGTGGACACGCTTTCGGCCATGATTGTGGGATGGGCCATCAACAGCGCCATGATTCTGGTGGCGGCCTCTGTCTTTCATTCCCACGGGGTAGCGGTCACGGAACTGCCCCAGGCCCAGGCGACCCTCAGACCTCTCCTGGGTAACGCGGCCGCGGTCATTTTTGCCCTGGCGCTGCTCTTCTCCGGTTTTTCCTCTTCCATTACCGCGGGAATGGCGGGGGGNNCTATGGAGCCAGATCCTCCTGAGTATCCAACTCCCCTTCACGGTTCTTCCGCTCATCCTCCTGACCTCCTCCTCCAAAGTGATGGGGAAATACGCCAACTCCCTTCGCGACAAGGTTCTGCTCTGGGGCGTTGCTTCGGCGGTGATCTTTTTGAATATCCAACTGCTGATCCAGTTGGCTCAAGGCTGAAAGGAAAAACACACTTCTTCCGGCGGGACGGGCAAAAAAACCGCGAAGCGTTTCCCCCGGCCCTCGGTCGGCAGAACTCTGTTGGGGAAAATAGGACGGTTTGGGAGTACAATAATCCCAAGGGGTAGGATGGACGGGATGCCAATCGCAGACGCCCAGCCGCAGGGATCAGAAAGGAAACGAGAGATGGTCGAATCGCCTAATTTGGTGAGATTTTGGGTTCGAGTCGGGCTGCTCCTTTTCGCCTTTTTTTCCTGGGTCTCGACCGGGCAGACCGAACTCAAGGACCGGGTCTTTGAAACCACCCTTCCAAACGGCCTGAGGGTGATCCTGCTGGAAAACCACAAGGCTCCCCTGATCACCTTCCACGTCTGGTACCGGGTCGGGTCCCGCAATGAAGAGTGGGGCAAAACCGGGCTGTCCCACATGCTGGAACACATGATGTTCAAGGGCACGAAGAAGTACGGGCCCGAGGAATATTCCCGCATCATCCAGGAGAATGGGGGGGAAACGAACGCCTTCACCACCCGAGACTATACCGGCTACTTTGCCACCCTGAGGTCCGACCGGGTCCAGGTGGTCATGGACCTGGAGGCGGACCGCATGCAGAACCTGAACCTCCGGGAAGAAGATTTCGCGACCGAGCGTATGGTGGTGATGGAAGAACGGAGAATGCGCACCGACGATGACCCCCAAGCCTATCTCCTGGAACAGCTGGAAGCCACGGCCTACCAGCTTCAGCCCTACCACTGGCCCATCATCGGGTGGATGGATGACATCCAGCGCTTCACCCTGGAGGACCTGAAGGCCTATTACCGTACCTACTACAATCCGGCCAACGCTTTCCTGGTCGTAGTGGGGGATTTCAAGAAGGAGGAGTTGTTGCCCCGGGTCGAGAAAACCTTTGGCAGCATTCTCAGGAGGGAGGTTCCCAATCCCAACCGGCCTGCCGATCCTCCACAGAGCGGAGAACGCAGGATCTCGGTGAAGAAAGAGGCCCAGCTCCCCTTTGTGGTCATGGGGTATCATGTGCCCAACCTGGGCCAGCCGGATGCTTACGTGCTCGAAGTGATCAATGGCCTCCTCTCCGGGGGGAAGAGTTCCAGGTTTTATCAGAAGCTGGTCCAGGAAAAGCAATTGGTCCTCGATGCGGATGCGGAAAACTCCCTCCTCTCGCGGGATCCCTCCTTGTTCTACGTCTATGCTACCCCCCTGCCGGGAAAACAAGTGGCGGAAGTGGAGAAAGCCTTAGCAGAAGAGATTGAGCGCCTGCAAAAAGAGCCGGTAGGAACACGGGAGCTGGAGAAGGTGAAGAACCAGGTGGAGTCCTCCTTCATCTACAGTCAGGATTCTCTCTATTTTCAGGCCATGCTTCTGGCCCGGTATGAAATTTCTCAGAGCTGGAAGGCCCTCGACCAATATTTGCCCGCCATCCAGAGAACCACTCCGGAAGACATCCAGCGGGTGGTCCGTCAATACTTGAACCCGGACAACCGGACCGTGGGGACCCTCATTCCCTTGCCGTCCAAAGAGGGACAGGCGCCCCCGGTTGGCCCCACCGGCAGGGAGCAGGTAGTCCGTTAGGGAGGTTTCACCATGACGAAGATCCTAAGAGTTAAGGTCCTTATCTTTTGCCTTCTGGGCGGGCCGTGGTTATTCGAAGGCCATCTGCAGGCAATGCCTCCCGTTCAGCGGATGGAGCTATCCAACCAGATGGTCCTTCTCTTCTCCGAGGAGCATTCCTTGCCTTTTGTCACCCTTCAAATTCTCCTGGATGCGGGGTCGCGAAGAGACCCTTCGGGCGAAGAAGGAGCGGCCCATTTGACCGCCCAGGGCCTTCTCTTGGGAACGGCCAAGCGGGCGGAAAAAGCTATCAACGAAGAGCTGGATTTCATGGGGGCATTGCTAAGTCCCTCGGGGGGAAGAGATTATGCCACCCTCTCCCTTCGGGTGTTGAAGAAGGACCTGGAAAGAGGGCTGGATCTCTTCCTGGAGGTCCTCACCCAACCCGCCTTCCCTCCGGAGGAGGTGAAAAGGGAGATACAAAAGACCCTGGCGGCCATCCAAGCGGCGGAAGACCAGCCGGAAGAGGTAGCGCAGAAGGCGTTCCAGGAGAACCTCTTTCTCAGCGGCCCCTACCGGCATCCGGTTGAAGGGACCAAAAAATCTCTCCCCTCCATGACCCCGGAGACTCTAGCCCGCTTCTACCGGGCGCATTACCTTCCCAACCATTCCATTTTGGCGATCGTTGGAGATATCACCCCGGGGGAGATCAGAAGCAAGTTCATTCCCCGGCTGGAGAAATGGCCGAAGGGCCAAATCTCCGATGCGCCGCTGGCCAACGTTTTTGCCAAAGAACCCAGAACGGTGAAGATCGACCGCATGTTGACCCAGGCCAGCATCATTTTGGGCCAGTCCGGAGTCAGCCGGGAAAACGCGGACTACTATGCCCTCACGGTCATGAATTACATTCTCGGGGGAGGCGGGTTTTCTTCCCGCCTCATGGAAGAAATCCGCAACAAGAGAGGGCTGGCCTACTCGGTGTACAGCTTTTTTGACCCGGGAAAACTTCCCGGCTCATTTCAGGTCGCCCTCCAGACCAAGAACGTCTCCGCCCGGGACGCGATCTCGATTGCCCGGGAACAGATGAAAAGAATCCAGAAAGAGCCAGTTTCGGAGAAGGAAATCGAGGGGGCCAAGAAGTATCTGATCGGAAGTTTTCCCATGCGCATGGACACCCAGGGAAAACTGGTCAATTTTCTCCTGCAGGTGGAGTTCTTTAAGCTCGGCCTGGACTATCCGGGAAAATACCCGCAGCTCATCCAGTCCATCAGCCGGGAAGAGGTGCTCCGGGTGGCCCGGAAATACCTGCATCCGGAAACCTGCATTCTCGTCGTCGTGGCCAACCAGAAAATGGCCGATATTGAATAGGCTTCTTCCGGCTTCAGAGGGCAGTAAGTACCGGTGAGCGTAGAAACTTTCATCGAGACTTATGGGTATCCTGCTCTCCTGGTGGGGACCTTTTTTGAAGGAGAGACTTTTCTGGTTTTGGCCGGGTTTGCCGCTCACCAAGGCTACCTCGACATTCCCTGGGTGATTCTGGCGGCCTTTATCGGGACCCTGACCGGCGATCAGGTGTTTTTTTACCTGGGCCGCCGCCACAGCGCCCTGGTTCAATCCATCCTGTCCATTTATCCTCACTGGCTAAAGCGGGTTGAACGCGTCGAAAGACTCATCGAAAGATAT
>PMCE01000485.1 GCA_003154025.1 Syntrophaceae bacterium | reverse complement strand
ACGGCCGGTCATCAGCGTGAGGCCTTCCAGGCTGATCATGGTATCGCGGCCCCAGTCCGTGAACCAGTGGTACCCCGCGATAACGGTCCGAACCTCATCGCCTGAGGCTCGCATGCGCGCTACGTCTTCCACGCGGCCGACGGGCGTGATCAAGAACTGGTCGGCCGCGAGCACCAGTTCCGCGGCCGGTCCCGTCTGCGCCTGAGGCAGAGCGGCGGCCAGCAGCAGCTTGCGACGATCCAGCTCTGCCCGAAGAGCTCCCTCGGGCGATAGGGCGCGAATCGTGTCCCATCCTTCGGTCGATGCCACGAGCGTTGTCTGTTCCCCTTCGCCCAGATCGGCCCGAAAGTATCCCGGACTCCATAATGACCCCTGCCACTCGTATCCGCGGTCGCGCTCGGTGCGATAGGGAATCAATGAGGTTTCCTTGCGGTCGAACGTGAATGCCGTCGAAGGACCATGTAGGATAAGCCGCAGCATCGGCAGGTCCGGAGCGCCCGCAATCTCCAACTGGTCCTCGCTCACGGTTAGTCTGTAGCGAGTCGAGTGCGGCTGGCTGACCGGCGCATCGTGCGGGCGGAAATGAATCGCCGGCCGAAGTCCTAAACGTAGCGTGCCTTTTCCGGAGAGCAGATGATACGTCACGTGCACCGTGTTCTGCCGGTACGGAAGAATCAGGCGTTTTTCGAAAACGAACCCATCCACCTCGTAGCGCCACACCGGAAGTCCGTTTTCCAGCCGAAACTCACTGAGCGCAAGTGTTGCCTCCGGCGTGATGCCCGAGAGTTCCTCCGCCCCAGTGTACACCACGCGGCGGTCCGGCAGGCGCAGGCGTTCGGAGAGTCCGTTCAGCATCATGACCCGGCCCAGCGGATTGGGCAGAGCCGCGATCAACAGCCCGTGATAGCGGCGGGTGATGGCGCCGGTCACGGTTCCTGAAGCGTATCCGCCGAGCCCGTTGGTGACCAGCCACTCTTCCCTCAAGTGGGGATCAGATTCCGGATCCCGCACCTCAGGCTTGCGAAGAACTCTAATGAGGTCAGCCATGTTTTTTTTGCCCCGTTGATGTTGCCCGCAATGCTACCGCGCCATGTCCCGGGATGCGCCAGTTGTCTTCGGAATCGAGCCGGGGTGTCCCGGCGCCGCCGTACCGAGGATCCTCGCTCGACCACAAGGTCTGCCACGTCCTTCCGTCCGGCGGCGCGAGGAGCGGCTCCGGCGCGGGGTCCAGATGCAGATCCACTCCGAAGTTAACCAGCAGCAGGCGGTCGTCCCCATCCTCGCCGAAAAAACGCAGCATAAGGCACTCTGCGGCGAGCACGGCCCCATCCACACCGCCCGGCCTTTGGGCACTGAAGACGGGATCTTCACGGCGTAGCCGCAACAGGTCCCTATGCAGATCGTAATACCGCCGGTTGCGTTCGCGCTCGCGGAAATCAAGCTTGCACCGCTCGAAGGTAAAGGGGCTCCCGGGATCGACCAGGCAGGGCTGCATCTTGCTCGTGGCCAGACTGCGGAATTGNNGATGCAAACTCCTGGCCTTGAAAGAGCATGGGAGTTCCAGGCGCAAGCAGCAGGAGCGCGGTCATGGCCTTCAGCCGCCCGGGGCTGGTCATGAACTGCACACGTTCGCCACGGCCGGAGTTGGCGATCTGGTCGTGGCTCTGGATATAGGTTACGAATTTCGCCGGCGGCAGCCTGAGGTCTGGGGTGCCGCGGCGCTGTTTCTGCCACTTGTACCGCTGCCCCTGNNATCGCGACCATGCCGCTGTGATGGAAATCGTCATTGACAAGAGCGTCCAGCCCGAAGCCGCCGCTCTCGAGCGAACACACCAGCTTCGTATGTTGCGGCTCATTCTCCGCAACGAGGATCGTCTTTCGCCCGCGCGCCGCTTCCCGCACGCGTTCGCCGATCTCCGCCACGATATTGCGCGGCGACCCGTCGAATATCTGTTGTGTGGCGTCCAGCCGAAGTCCGTCGATGTGGAACTCCTCGACCCAGTATGCTGCGTTCGTCAGGAAGAATTCGCGCACCGGACCAGCGTTCCGGCCATCGAAGTTGATGGCCTGACCCCAATCGTTATCGTACTTGCTGGTGAAATAATCGGGCGAGAACTGGCTCAGGTAATTCCCGTCCGGGCCGACATGGTTGTACACCACGTCGAGAATCACCCCCAGGCCGACACGATGAGCCTCGTCCACGAAGCGGCGGAAATCGTCCGGCTCGCCATAGAGCCAGACCGGCGCGAACAGACCAACTCCGTCGTAGCCCCACCCGAAGCGGCCGGGAAAATCGGCCACCGGCATCACTTCGAGCACGGAGATTCCGCAGTCGGCCAATTCCGTCAGTTCCCGCTGCGCAGCCTTCCAGGAACCTTCCCGGGTGAAGGTTCCGATGTGTATTTCGTAAAGGACCTGGCCTTCGAGGCCAACACCCTGCCATTGACTGTCGTTCCACCCGAAACCCGTAGGATTCACCACCTGGGAGGCTCCGTGAGGGCCATCCGGCTGATACCGAGACATCGGGTCCGGAAAGCAACCGGTGTCATCCAGCCGAAAGCGATAACGAGTGCCCTCAGCCGCCTGCGGGGCCAGGCCCGCAAAGTATCCGTCTGCCTGTGGTTCTAGTTCCACGGTCGCCGGTGCCCCGGGACCAACCTCCAGCACCACTTCCACTTTCTTCGGGCGAGGCGCCCAGACTCGAAAATGCGTACCTCCATTCGGCTGCACCTCGGCGCCGATCGGATATCGCCTTTGCAGGTTCAGGACCGTTCCTCCTTGAGGAGTGCTTTCATGACTGCCTCCTCGTTGCGAAACCCTCTTTCACTGAAAGTATATCAAAACATCAATTCGCGTTTACNNCATACGCCGGGGCACCGGCCCTGGTTTTTCAGACTCCAAAAAAGATGATTCAAAATTTACGGTTGTTCTGGCTTCCAAGGCGGTTTCTCCAGGATCTTAATGATTTTCTGTTTAAGATCATCGAAGAGGAAGCTCTTAGCGACCCAACCGTCCGCCTGAAATTGATGAGGATCTCCCTTGTAAGAGGCGGCAAAAATCAATATCGGGAGGTGAGGTTTCTGGTTCTTAATTCTTTCCAGCACTTCCTTCCGCATTTCCCCACGCACATAGGGGTCTAGGATCATCAGGTCCGGCTCGAAGGTCCGAAGCATCTCGGGAATTAGATTTGGGTCCCCGGTTGATACAACCACATTGCCTTCTTCGGTCAATTCCTCTGCCAAGAGTTCCCGAATCGAGGGGGATTCATCTATTNNCAGCGTTATAATAAAAGATATTCGCTGGTGGGAAAATGGGCAAAATTGCTTATTTTTTACAAAAAAAGACCCCACCGGTACACCCGCTTTCCCCAGGCTTTTTCTGTTCCAGAGAGAAAACCTCTTGTCAATTATTTTTATTTCAAATTAGGGAGTGAACTGTTGAATGGGTGGAGAAAAGTTGAAAAACAGCATTTCAGGAAGGAATCTTTTCCTGCCCTTTTTTACACATGCGGTCAATAGAGCCTTTTCCATGGCACCTGGAACAATAGAATTTTATTCCTCCGTGTGAGAGTTCATCCCCTCCCCTTCTCTTTGGCCTTCTTCAGCGTTTTTTCCTCATACATGAGTCTGTCCGCTCTGGCCAGGAGCTCATCGATGCCTTCCGGTTTTTCCGGGTCATACTGGACAAAACCCATGCTGAAGGATAACCGATAGGGCGTTTTCCGGGTCTCTTTGCGGGAACCCGTTTTTTGCTGCAGGCGGACCCTGATTTTCTTAAAATCGGCCTCCGACTCCTCCAACCCTAAAACAGCGAACTCATCTCCCCCCATGCGGGCGATCAGGTCAGAGGCGCGGAAGGTTTGATTCAGAAGATCGCCCAGATCCTTCAGGGCCCGATCCCCTTCCTTGTGCCCCAGGGTGTCGTTGATCCATTTCAGGTTATCCATGTCCGCATAGATGAGCAGAATGCGCTTCCGCAGGCGGCTGGCGATCTTTACCTGCTGCTCCGCCAGGGTCACAAATCCCCGCCGGTTGTAGAGGCCGGTAAGTTCATCCTTGAGCGATAGCGACTTGAGTTCGGCCCCGGTCTTGTGTCGTTCGATGGCGTATCGGATAGCCCGGGCCAGAAGGTGGCTGTCGAATCTTCCCTTCACCAGGTAGTCCTGCGCCCCCTCCTTTACGATCTTGGCCGCGAGTTCTTCATCCGCCAGGCCGCTCAGGATAATCATGGGGATATCCGGATACTGCCCGTAGGTCAGTTCGAAAGTATTCAACCCCAGAGAATCGGGAAGCCCCAAGTCCAGAAGGATGAGATCGAAGGCTCCCCGGGAAAGACGGTCGAGCCCTCGATGCAGGGTCCCAGCCCGCTCCCCCAGGCACCGAAAGCTTTGGATCTCTCCCAGCGCAGCCATGGTAAGTTCGGCGTCATCAGGATCATCCTCGATCAAGAGGACCCTGACGGGTTTACTCTCCTCTTTTCCGGGCATCGGCTTATCTCCTATTTTGCTTCAGGCCATCGCCTAAACCAATACTATAAATTCTAAGACTTTTCAACTGGGCTTTCGCGGGCCGGCTGGCCCGTTCGCCCGTCAGCCGGTTCGCCTGTTAACCCTTTAACGAGCAACCAGCAACACGTAGCGAGCAACGGTTTTGATCCGGCAACGGGCAACCGGAAACCTTTTTCCTCACCCATTAGGTTGCACCTTTCTTGATTTCGTAACACCTTTGGGATATGATAGTCATGATTCTTTCTTCGGGTTTTTTCCCTCTTCGGAAACCGGAGATTCGCTCCCCCATTCCTGAAAGACACGGACGAGGCAAGGGGAATGCATATTCCCGATGGTTATCTGGGCCCTCAAACCTACGGCGTGCTGTATGGCATAATGATCCCTCTTTGGGCTTTGGCCTCCCGCATCGTCCGCCGGACCCTTCGGCAGCGCCACGTCCCCTTCCTGGCCTTGGGAGCGGCCTTTACTTTCGTGCTCATGATGTTTAACATCCCCATTCCCGGAGGCTCCACGGGGCATGCGGTGGGGGGAGTGCTCCTGGCCATCCTCGTCGGCCCCTGGGCGGCGCTGATCGCCGTTTCCATCGCCCTGGTCATTCAGTCTCTTCTCTTCGGAGACGGGGGAGTGACGGCCATCGCCGCCAACTGCTTCAACATGGCCTTCGTGATGCCCATGACCGGGTACTGGACCTACCGCCTGCTCAGCCGGGGGGCCTCGGTCACTTCCCCCCGGAGGTGGATTGCCGCCGCCGTGGGCGGATACATCGGTTTGAACCTGGCTGCGCTCACCACGGGCATCATGTTCGGGCTCCAGCCCCTGCTGGCCAGGGCTCCCGATGGGCATCCGTTATATTTTCCTTATCCCCTGGAAGTCGCTGTCCCGGTGATGGCCCTCCAGCACCTTCTGGTTTTCGGAGTGATCGAGGCGGTGATCACCGCGCTGCTGGTCGTATATTTCCAGCGCACCGATCCTTCCCTGCTGGAAGGGGCGGGAAAGGGACCATGAGCAAGAACAAACGATTGTGGTGGGGACTTGTTCTGCTGGTGTTTCTCTCCCCCCTGGGGCTGATTCTTCCCGAGGTCTTCCGGTCCGGGCCCGCCTGGGGAGAATGGAACCTGAAGGAACTCGAAAAGATGATCGGGTTCATCCCCGAAGGCCTGAAGAAATGGACCAACCTCTGGTCTGCCCCTTTTCCCGAGTACAGCGCGGGAACCCGGGGAAAAATAGGCCTGCTCCATTCGAGCCTGGGGTACATCCTCTCCGGGCTCTTGGGAGCAGGCACGGTGGTCGGGGTTACCCTTCTTCTGGGAAAGTTCCTGGGGAAAAAAGACGCTCGCGGGCGGGAATGATCATGTTACCCACACGGTTTCAGCGCAACGGAAGCACGGTGTATGACCCGGACCCGGCTTTGGCCAACCGGAAAATCCGCCTTCGTTTCCTCGACCGCTCCCTGCGGGCCGTGACCGGTCTGATGGGGCAGTTCCTTTTTGCCGAAATCCACTCCCAGAGAGATGGAGTACTCCAGAAGCTCGACCCCCGGGTGAAATTGTTAACGCTTCTAGCTTGGGTGGTTCTCGTCAGCCTCCTGCATTCTCTTCCCTGGATTTTGGGTTTGTATGGAGTCAGCCTGGGACTGGCTCTCCTCTCGCGCATCCCCCTCTCCTTCTTCCTCCGCAGGGTCTGGCTGGTCCTCCCCCTCTTCGCCGGGGTCATCGCCCTCCCGGCTATGTTGAATCTATTCACCCCGGGAGAGGCGGCGGTCGTTCTTTTTCAGGTAGGCAAAGAATATCGATGGGGCCCCTACCGGATCCCTTCCGCCATCACCCTGACTTGGCCGGGAATTCAGGTGGCCCTGCTGCTGATGACCCGGGTGGGCACGGCCATGTCTTTCATCCTGCTCCTCACCCTGACCACCCCCTGGGCGAACCTTCTCAAAGCGCTCCGCTCCCTGCGGGTCCCGGCGATCTATGTTCAAACCCTCGGTATGACTCTGCGCTATCTCCTGCTCCTCGGTCAAATCGTCCAGGATATGCATTTGGCCAGAAAAAGCAGGACCCTTCGGTCCCAGAAGACCAGGGCCGAACAACGCTGGGTCGCCGGGCAGATGGGAATGCTTTTCCAGCGGTCCCTGCACCTGAGCACCGAGGTCCATCGGGCTATGGTCGCCCGCGGGTACCAGGGAGAAGTACGGCTTCTTTTTCCATTTCAGCTGCGCCCCGTCGACGGAGTCTTTGCCGGGGTCTGCGCCGCCCTCATAGTTTTCTTCGTCTGGGGAGGAAGGTAAAAATCGCGCCATGACTCCCGCCCCCCCCATCGACTCTTGGATCTACGACCTGCGCCGCGTCGAATTCGTTTACGGGGAACCCCACCGGGCGCTGCAGTCCATCGACCTGCGGGTGAAGCCGGGGGAGCGTGTCGCCATCCTCGGCTCCAACGGGTGCGGGAAATCGACCCTCTTGCAGATCCTGGATGGTCTTCTCTTTCCCACCGCGGGGGAGGCTTATGCCTTCGGCCAGAAGCTCACCGAAGAGATGTTTCAAAAGGCCTCCTTTACCGCTTTCTTCCGGGAGCGCGTGGGTTTGCTCTTCCAGAACCCCGACGTCCAGCTCTTCTGCCCCACGGTCGTCGATGAGATTGCCTTCGGGCCTCTCCAGTTGGACCTCCCCCGGGAAGAGGTCTTGCGCCAGTGCCAGGAGATGATCCGGATGCTCAACCTGGAAAAGATCGCCCACCGTTCCCCCCACCAGTTGAGCGGCGGGGAGAAGAAGAAAGTGGCCTTGGCCTCAGTGTTGGCGTTGAACCCCGACGTCCTTCTCCTGGATGAACCCACGGCCGGCTTGGACCCGCGGACCCAGGTATGGCTGGTGGAAGTTCTGGACGAATTGCACTCTCTGGGGAAAACGATCATCACCGCGACGCATGACCTCTCCATCCTGGAAGAAATCGCCGACCGGGCCTACGTCATGGCCGAAGACCACGCCATCGTCGCCGATGGCCCCGCGGGAGAGATCCTGGATGATTTGGACCTCCTCCTGCGGGTGAACCTGATTCATGAACACGCCCATGAGCACGAAGGGTTTGTCCACCGTCATGGCCATTTCCATTCCTTCACCCACCGCCACGACCACCCCGATCGGCCTTAAATTAATAAAAGGACCGCAAGGCGCAAGTCGCGAGAGCGGAAAGGGTAAGAGGAATTTTACGCTCTTGCGCCTACGACTTGCGACTTGCGGTATTGTAAGCAGCCTCGTGCCTCACAAACGGCAGGGATTATTCAAGCCGCCACATCGCTGCCAAAGTGCTAAAATGATCCTGGTTGCCATGCCAACCTAAATCGCGGGAAAGGAGGGTTTGGTTATGGACGGGAGCATTTACAAAATCATCGAAGTGGTGGGGACGAGCAAGAACTCCTGGGAGGAAGCCGCCAAGAACGCCGTGGAGACAGCCGGGAAAAGCCTGGAAGATCTGCGGGTCGCCGAAATCGTCAAGCTGGACATGACCATTGACAAGGGAAAAGTCACTGCCTACCGGTCCCGGGTGAATATTTCTTTTAAATACCGCGTCGAAGATTGAGGGGAAGCACCGGAGGAAAGGCCCCCAGCTCAACATCGCCGGAAGGAGATGTTGAGCTTTTTGTTTTTTGGATATAAGATGAACTTATGAGAATTGAACTCATTTCGCCAGCCGCGGAGGACAGCGCCCGGCTGACCCCTTTGGCTCTGGCCACGCTCGCCGCCTTGACTCCTCCGGATATTGAAGTGGGATTCTCCGATGACCAGATCCATCCCATCGACCTTCGCGAAGGTTTTCGGAAGGCGGACCTGGTCGCCATTTCGGTGATGTCCAAAACCGCCCACCGGTCCTACGAGATCGCCGACTCCTGCCGGAAAAGGGGGATGAAGGTGGTCCTGGGGGGGATTCATCCCACCGTTCTGCCGGAGGAAGCCGCCGCCCATGGGGACGCCGTGGTCCTGGGGGAAGCTGAAGCGCTCTGGCCCCGGGTCCTGGCAGATTTTCAGGCAGGCCACCCGCAGAAGTTTTACCGCCAGGACAGCGTAGTGGATATGAACTCTTCTCCCATTCCCCGGCGGGGGATCTTCAAATCCTATTCCCGGAGCTACATCCCCATGGATGTGGTGCAGACCACCCGGGGCTGCCCCTTCCTTTGCGAGTTCTGCACCGTTCACTCGACTTTCGGGAACCGTTTCCGGATGCGGGAAATGGAAAAAGTTGTGGCCGAGATCCAGGGACTGACCCGGTGGGGGGTTCTCTTCGCTGACGACAACGTGATCGGCAATGTCCCTTATTTCCGCAAGCTATTTACCGCCCTGGAACCCTTGAAATTGAAATGGATTGGTGAGGCTTCCCTGGCCGGGCTGGATGACGAGGAGAATCTCAAGATTTTGCGTAAGAGCGGCTGTAAGGGCCTGTTCGTCGGCTTCGAGTCCCTGAGCCCCCAGTTGAAGACCATCGGAAAACCCCAGAACCACCCGGAGCGATACGGGGAAGTGATCCGAAAACTGCATGATCACGGCATCATCACCTATGCCGCTTTCATGTTCGGGTTCGACTTCGACGACCCCTCGGTCTTCGAGCGCACCGTGGAGTTTGCCGTCGCCAACAAGATCATCATGGCCCAGTTTGGCATGTTGACCCCCTACCCCGGAACCCGCATCCACAGCCGACTCCGGGAAGAGGGACGGCTTCTGCGGGATCAGTGGTGGCTAGTGCCCAATCAGGAGGTCCTGGCCCCCCACTACCGCCCTAAGCTCATGGAACCGGAGCAGCTGCGGGAAGGCTGGAAGTGGGCCTGGAAGGAGTTCTATTCTTTTTCCTCCATCTGGAAGAGGATGGATTTCTGGCCGGCTCTTTATCCTTACCTCGCCTACCTGCCCCTCAATCTCCGCCAGCATTATTTCGCCCGCCACAAGATCTGCGACGAAAACACCCGGCCCCGGGCGTGGAAGGAAAACCTGTAGCCGTCGGGGCATCCCGCGTTTCGCGGGACCTCGTTCCCCTGAAAAGCTAATCACTGGCTCTTACCCCATTCCTTCCTTGCGGATTTCGAATCTGATCGTCATCCTGACCGGCTTCGGTCATCCCGGGTCAAAGGATCACCAATACCTGGAAAGCCGATTTTCCTCTTTGGTGATCACTTCCAGCACCACCGGCTTGCCCGTACCGGTCTTTTCCACCGCCCGTTGAATGGCCGGGATGATCTCCTTCGGCTGATCGATCCGCTCCGCGTGAGCCCCCAGCCCTTCAGCCACTTTGCAGTAATCACCCCAGATGAACCTCGTACCGTACAACTTGCTGGCGATGGGAATATGTTTCTCGTATCCGCCCAGGCAGGAGTTATTGAAGAGTATCGTCAGCAGGCCGATCTGATTCCGCGCCGCGGTCGCAATCTCCATGCCGCTCATCCCGAAGGCCGCGTCTCCCATGATATGAAGGACCGTCTTCTCCGGTTTCGCCACCTTGGCGCCCAGGGCAAGGGGAAGGCTGTATCCCAGGTGGGTGGATTTCCCCCACCCTATGTAGCTGTTGGGTTTCACGGAGAGCCAGAAGGGGGCCGTTTGATCCCTGGGATTGCCCGCATCGTGAGTGGCGATCGTTTCCCTGCCTTCGAGGGCCTTCTGGGCGTCCCAGATGACCCGGTAGGGATTTATCGGGACCTCATCGGAGGTCAATAGGGGCATCCATTCTTTCATCCATTCTTCTTTGGACGCCTTAATCCTGCCGGCAACCGCACCCTCCCCTTTTTTCCCCTCTTTTCCCGCCAGCCTCTTCGCTTCCTCCACCATCTCCATCAAAGTCCACTTCACGTCGCCCATCAGAGGAAATTCGACCGGATAATCCTTATTCAGGTCCCGCTCGTCGATGGTCAGTTGGACCGCTATTTTCCCCGCGGGAATGGGGGCGGCGAAAGCGGATATGGACATGCTGCTCCCCACGGCAAAGATGAGGTCGCACTCCGAAAGATATTGGGCGACCATCTTTGACCCGGAGAGGCCGCCGCACCCCAGGGACAGGGGATGGTTCTCGGGAAAAGAGCTCTTGCCGGGGAGAGTGGTCATGACCGGAATCTGCAGAAGCTCGGCAAATTCCTTGAGTTCCTCCCAGGCCTCGGAATATAGAACCCCCAACCCCGCATGGACGAGGGGTTTCTTCGCCGCCACGATGGCTTTTACGGCCGCTTTCATATTTTGAGGATTGGCCATGGCCCTCGACCCCTGAATCAATTTATAGCTTTTGGTCGGGTCCTCCAAATCGGCCAGGGCCACATCCTGCGGCATCTCCAAAACCACCGGCCCGGGCCTGCCCATCCGAAGGTATGTGAAGGCCCTTCTCAAGAATTCCGGGATTCGATTGGGTTGGTTGATCCGGGCGACCCATTTGGTCACATGCTGGTAATTCGGAACCGGATCAAAGTTGGGAAGACTGGACTGGCGGGATTGCGGGGGCCCGCTGGGAAAGACCAGGACCGGAGAGGAGTCAGCATATGTTTGGGCCACCCCGCCGAAAGTATTTTCGATGCCCGGGCCCAGCTGCACCGCGCATACTCCGATCCGCTTCCCGTTATTCACCCGCGAATAGCCATCGGCCATTCCCACAACGGTCCGTTCCGTGCAGGGCATGACGGGTCGTATGCCGACTTCCGCCGCGGCATCGATCAGGGGGTTGGTGGGAAAACAGAAGAGGTGGTCGACCCCCTCCTGCTTCAGAATACGGGCGACAATGGATGCTCCTCTCATGACCGGCCTCCTNNCGATGAATTAAATTCCAAAACTCTAACCACCTCCATTATTTTTCGCATTCTTTCCTTTTTTATCTGTACTACTCATGTGCAGAATCTCTGAATGATGTAAATATTTTTCGGGATAGAAACCGGTCTCTGAAATCCCCCCACCCCCCGCTTTAGAAAAGGAGGGCGAAGGGGGGATTTCTGGGCAGCGAGTATTCCCAGGCAAAACCTATCATCTTTGTTGCGGCTTCGCCACGCTGTCGAAATCTGTGTTCATCGGTGTCCCGATAAGAGAGATTGTATGAAGCCCTAATTGGGGCTGTCAAGCGAAAAAGCCTTGGGAAAACAGTTTCGAGTTCCGGATTTGAAAGGCGGAATTCGCCCCGGGGGAGGTTTCGCCTTCAACCAGATCCACAACATCCAGCCCCAGGCCCCCCCGGAGAACATCCTGAGGATGTTCGCAACGGTTTTAAAGTACGAGGCCTACCCCATCCGGGCCTGAGATCCCCAGTCGTTCCCGTGGTGCCCCTCAGAACAGGAGACAAAAATAGTTTGTCTGGGTATTTCATATGCTCGCCACATAATCTACATAAGAGAGTTTCTGTCGCCCGGGTGAGACGCGGGAAACCCCTGCCCTAAAGCACCCGAGATAGCTCAAATACCGATTTCTCCTTTTCTTTGCCATCCACAAACAAAGTCCATTTTTGGATTATATGATTCTTATCGACAAAAGAAATTGACAGGGAGTGCATATGTGCGNNTGGAGCTTCATCCTCGGCTGATTTCGGAGCGCACAATAGTGAGTCATGGTTAGCTGGCCTTTGTTGTCGTAATAGACTGAGATCATCTCCTCGGCCGTCCCTGGAAAAAGCGTTTCAACAATGGCACTGCCGCCCGAACTGAGGCGATATTCAACCCTCACTTTTGGCCCTTCTTTGGGCATGTCGGAGGTACCCTCCCAAACGCCCACGAGTCCTTTCATGCGTTCAAATTCTTTGGAACCGGAATACGGGAGGTTGGGGGCCTCTCCCGCATATGCCGCGAACAAACCGAGGAACACAAGATAAACACCGGCAGACAAGGCATACGTTGATTTTTTCATTTTTCTCCCTCCTTGTGATCTTTTTCCAATACACCCGCCATACCC
This sequence comes from Syntrophaceae bacterium, assembly GCA_003154025.1. Next base: position 352 of record PMCE01000485.1, on the reverse strand, counting down.
ACAAACCTTCATTGATGCATTGCCTTTTCTTGTACACAAATCTTACACTTATTTTTTCTGATGTCGAATTTTTCCAGAAGATTCCCCCAGGAAAGGTGGAGGGGTTAGAATCGCCGGAGGCGGATTTNNCGCGGAGGGTTGACCCTTGGTAAAGATGTTCCCGGCTTCACTTTGGGCGGTTCCGACGTGGTGACCCGCCTGGTGACTCGGGTCGGACCTTGATAAGAGTTTGATATTGCGAGGCAATAGGTTGCAAATATGGTGCTTTTTGAACTTGGAAAAGGATTTCTAAACCTCGAATGATCCTCCGAAGATGGTAGAAATGTCAAGGGCTAACCACCGCTACCTCCAA
>PMCE01000446.1 GCA_003154025.1 Syntrophaceae bacterium | reverse complement strand
TTTTTGCGACCGGGTGAAAAGAACCTAAAGGGAGTCGATCTGGAAAAAGAGAAAGGCCGGAATCCAGAATAAATAGTCAATGGGGTCAAACCTTGACTATTGACTAAAATTCGATCCAGCTCCTTTGACAGCTTTTGAAGGGTCTGGCCCAGACGGGGATCCCTCGCCAGCGATGCTTCCAGCCGTTTCTTATTTCGGCTGATCGCCGAGACACTAATCCCACCAAGCCTCCGCCCAATTTCGGCCACACTCATCCTCCTGGATAAATGCACCCTACAAAGCTCCATCAATATCGATCGAGCCTGAAAAACCCCACGAGGCCGGTATAATCCCTCTTCCTTAACCGCAAACTCCTGCGAAACTGCCCTGGCTATCTCCTCCACACTGCCGGGCCCCGTTTCTAAATCCTTGATCCCGGTTAATTCCCTTCGGTCTGCCTTCTTCCTGGATAGAAAACGTTCGTAAATCCAATCTACAAAATCATCAGAACCCAATACGGCCTACCCCCGAACCCTCTTCCAGAAGGCCATATTCATGTCTTTTTTGACTCCATCCATCATAAACTGCTCGTATTTCCTCCGACCGCCAAAACTGTCTCCCCCACCCGCCATACCCAGAATGACGGAATAATTCACAAATGGGCGGCGCTTTCTCAGCTGGGTAAATCCACCATAGCTGCTCCAGGGATACCCCTTCAGAATCCTCCGTTTCTCTTCTATTTCCAACTGGGAATATTCCTTAATCCGAACCGGATTCAAATGAATGCACCGGCTGAGTTCCACAAGATATTCATCCTTTTCGATCAAGATAGCCTTGTAACGCCCTTGAAACAGGTGACCTATTCTATGGTGGCGGTGATTGAAATAAACCGTGTAGGTGGTATTGAACCGCTGCATAAATTTTCTGAGATTGGCTCCCGGGGTCATCAGAAGGAGGTGAAAATGATTCCGCATCAGGACATAACAATGCAGATCTATCCCATAAAGCTTGAGGTTGTCTGAGAAGATTTTTAGAAATTTCTTCCGGTCGGCTTCATCCCGAAAGATGTTCCTTTTCTCATTCCCCCGGCAGGTGACGTGATACCAAGCTTCTGGATATTCTATGCGAAGCGATCGAGCCATGACCCTGGAATCCAGAATAGAAGGCTTTAAGTCAATAGTCTAGGTTTGACCCCCAGCCTTTTCAAAAAGCTACCTCGAAAATGCTTTCCACCAGGCTCTGAACCCCTTTCTTACTCATAATCCTTTAAAACCTGGCCCCAACGCTATTCTTACCTCCCATCCGGCGACCGAATGCGGGATTCCTGACGTTTCCCTATATTACTTGACACAATCGGAACTGTTGTGTTTTAATGCGACGAACGGCTAGCAGATGGAGTCGCTGCCTACAGAGCCCTTCGTGCCTGTTGTATTGTATCGTTGGTGTATGCGCTCTTACATTATCTCACTGACATTAACCCAATTGAGAGGAGGCTTTTGATTATGGAGGGAGACAAACTTGCGAACCCTGCCCCACTGGGCCTGATGGGCTTCGGAACGACAACTGTACTGCTCAACCTTCACAATGCAGGATTTTTTCCGATCAGTTCGTTGATATTGGCAATGGGCATATTCTACGGCGGAATCGCTCAGATCATCGCCGGTATTCTCGAATATAAGAAGGGCAATACGTTCGGACTCACCGCTTTCACTTCTTACGGCTCGTTCTGGCTGACCCTGGTTTTTATCATCGTGTTTAAGGATCTTCCAGGGAGTTCGCCCGCCTTCATGGGATGGTATCTTTTTGTGTGGGGNNAGGGCTATACAGTTCATTTTTTTCAGTCTTTTCATTCTTTTCTGGCTTCTTGCAATACGGGACTGGACCGGTAACACCGCTATCGGTACGTTTGCAGGCTATGAAGGCATCGTGTGCGGAGCGTCGGCCATCTATCTGGCTATGGCAGAGGTACTCAATGAATCCTTCGGAAGAAGGGTTCTCCCCATCGGCGAGATCAAGGGCCGCTAGATGGGTGGTCCCGCAGAGGAAGGAGCCGCGTCCAACCGCTCCCGGGAGATTCAGAATTAAGGGAAAAGAACGCAGAATTTGAGGAGCTGGATATTTGTAGGAGGACGTTCGCGCAGAGCGTGCACAGATAATATCATTGGCTCAAAGCATTTTCAGTAAGAACGTTATATAACAAAGCAGAAGCAGGACAAACTATAAAGGATGACAGAGAAAAAATTTATTGGGTATGTTACCCAGCATTCAGAAAAAAAAACCTCCTGTAAAGAGATAAGAGCAAGTTCCACCAAATTCAAACTCTAAAGCAGGAGGTTTCTTATGAACCAAGAGGATCGTCCCCACTCCAGGTCACGTCCCCCGGACACGGATGAGTTTTTGGGGGAATGCTGCATTTATCCGGGGCCTCCCGGGATTTGATCCGACTGGTTGGTCCTTTCCACTGAATTCGGACCCCCGATTCTTCTCCCTCCTTAAACCCCATCTCTTCCCCGGCATGATCATGAGGTTGGGCCGCCTGCGTCTTCTATTTGCCCATTTCGACCCACTTCTTGGCCCCGGCTTCGTACTCCGCCCAAAAGGCTGAGTACTGTTCCGTGTCCATGTACACCGGTTCGTAAGACATCTTCTCCATCCGCTTCGGGAACTCGTCGCCGGTAATGACCCGCTTCAGCGCTTGAACCAGGAAGTCGCGAACTTCCCTGGGAGCTCCTGCCGGCATGCCGATTCCATGATAAACGCCGGAGAACATGGGATAGCCCTGTTCCTCCGCCGTTGGGACGTCCGGGTAATACCGACTTCGCTTCTTGTCGAATACGGACAGGATCCTCATCACCCCGCCGCTGACCTGCGAGCGGAGTTCGCTCGCGTTTCCAAAAAACGCCTCCACGTGGCCTCCAAGCACCGCGATCCGACCCGGAACGACTCCGTCAAAGTGGACGACGGCGAACTTCACCCCGCCGAGCTGCTCGGCCATCATGACCGCCATATGGTCGTCACTCAGGATCCCTGCGGTGCAAGCTCGAATCGACCCCGGCTTGGCCTTGGCCGCATCCATGAGGTCCTTCATGGTCTTGTAGGGGCTATCTGCCTTCACCGCCAAAACCCCGGGATCGCGGTCTTGCACCGCCAGGAGTTCAAAGCTCTTGCGCGAGAAGACGGCCTTGCGGTCAGGGTCAAGGTAGGTGGTAATCACCGTCGGAATGATTAGAAATCCGATGGTGTAGCCGTCCGGTTTTGACCGGGCGATTTCCGTAAACCCGATTTGGCCCCCGGCCCCGCCCTTATTCAGGACCACGACGGGGACGCCCATCTCTTTCTCGAGCAGTGGCGTCATAACCCGCGCAGCGACATCCGTTCCTCCCCCTGCCGGGTAGGCTACGATGACATTGACTGACCGGGACTTGTCCGGGTAGGTCTTTGCCTGGGCGCTTTCGCTGAGGTCGGCTCCAAACACCAGCATGAGGGTAATGAAAGCGGAAAGAAGTATAAGGATATTGAATCGACATGGGTGTTGCATTGCGTCCCCCTTCACCAGTTGAGTTAATGTTTCTCCCGATTCTTCCACTCCTTTCGGCGCGGCCGAAGATCACCGCCTCACCCGGCCGTCATTCCGTCGCCCGCAGGCCCGGGATTTCAGGCCGGGATTCTCCCCTGGCCCTGCGTCCGGCTCAGTCGGACTCCACCGCGATGACCCGCAAGGGAAAGGCTTCGAGCCCGGAGACCGCGACGGGAAACGCGTAGACCAGGAAGCGGGTCCTGGACAGTCGGTCAAGGTTCGCCAGGTTCTCGATCAACGGGATGCCTTTGGTAAATAAGGCAGAATGATTGACATGATTTTCGTTCCCGGGCACCTCGACCCCCGAGGCGTCCACGCCCATCAGCTTCATCCCCCGGTCTACGAGCCACTGGATTCCCTCCGTGGAAAAGTAGGGGCTCATCCCGTACTCCTCGGTCCCGTAAAAGGCTGCCGAGCCGAGGTTGCAGAAAACGATATCGCCGGAGCGGATGCCCCCCGCCTTTGCCGAGGCGTCCTGCACATGCTGCACGGTGACGGCGCTCTTTCGCGGACAGTGCCGGAGGTCGAGGAGCACCGCCTCTCCCATGAGTTGTTCGAGGGGGAGCCCGGCAAGGTCCGCCTTGGACTCGAAGAGGTGATAGGGAGCCTCAATGTGGGTGCCGATATGGGAGACCATGCTGATNNTCACATGGGATAGATCGACTATTCTGGTCAACAGGTCATCTCCTGGTCATGAAGCCATGCATCGAGACTCACTCGCCCCGGGACCTGGCTCGATTCAATACTTTCCTTTCAATTTCCTCCCAGGTACAATCGCCTCTTTGGCTTCTTTTGCCACCCGCCTCTTCACCACGGTCTTAGCAGGAATCTTTATCGCATCACCGGTAGCGGGATTGCGACCCATACGGGCTTTCCTCTTCACCAGGACCAGTTTCCCGATTCCCGGAAGTGTGAGGGCGGACGTTCTTTCTGAATGAACTTATGACTTCCAGCCTCTTATTCAAACCATTCAAACCCTTTCCCCGCGCTCCTCTTTCTTTGCCCTCTCCCCAAATGCTAGCCCCAAAATGATTCTTTTGAAATACTTGACCTTTCCCCCGCCCGACCCACAAAAAAGAACCGGGTTCCATGCCTGAAAAATGGCATGAAACCCGGTTATCCAAATCTTTTTTGCCAGCCCGGCTATCCATAAATTTGCATCCGCAAATTACTATTAGCTAACAACCTTCAGCTATCAACCGAGAGGAAGAAAGATTTCGATTCTTAAGCTAAAAGCCGGCGGCTGATGGCTAATGGTAAGAAACTTTGTTTCTTCTTGGACCAGTGGCTTTCCGCCCCCCGGTCACCCAGAGGACGGCTTATCGATTCACTCTATTTCTGGTCGGAACTTATAATAATTCCAAAATCCTGTCAACTGCAAATCGCAAGGCAAATCGCAAGGAGTGTGTTAGCAAAATAGAAATGTCCCCATGGAAGGGGAAAAAATATTGATGAGTCAGAGGCAGTTACAGAGGCTAGAGGTGATGGGTTTGGTTGAGGCCGGGAAGATAACGCTGAAGGAGGGAGCGGAAAAGATTGGAATGTCTTACTGGCAGGCCAAACGGGTTCGAAAGAGGGTTCAAGAGAAAGGAGGGAAAGGGCTAATCCACGGGAATACGGGAAATCCGTCGAACCATCGGATGAAGGAGGGGATTAAAGCGAAGGTCTTAAAGTTATCCCAGAAGGTGTACGGGGAGTTTAATGGTCAGCATTTTACCGAGAAGTTGGCCGAAGAGGAAGGGATCGAGGTAAGTCGGGAGACGGTGCGGAAGATCCGGCGGGCGGCAGGGATGGGGCCGAAGCGGAACCGGAGGGGCAAGAAACATCGGAAGCGTCGGGAACGCAAATCCCAGGAGGGCTGGATGGTCCTTTGGGACGTCAGCCCCCACCCCTGGTTCGGGCAGAATCTTCCTCCCTGCTGTTTGATGGCGGCCATCGAAGACGCAACGGGGGCCATCCTTGCGGCGCGCTTTTTTGTCTTCGAAGGGACTGAAGGCTATCTCTGGGTACTGCGGCAGATCGTAACCCGATATGGGATTCCCATCTCCATCTACCAGGATCGCCATGGATCCCTCAAGCACAATGATGACCACTGGACCTTGGAGGAAGAGTTGGCCGGTCGAAAAGAGCCAACCCAGGTGGGACAGGCGCTCAGGACATTGGGGATCCAGCCGATCTTTGCTCTATCGCCCCAGGCCAAAGGGCGGATCGAGAGGCTCTTTGGAACCCTCCAGGACCTTCTGGGGGCCGAACTGGGTCTGGCCAAGGGTTACCTCCCTTCAGCAGGGCAATGACCTCCTGCCAGCCTTTATACGGCGATTTAGCCACCGTTTTGCGATCGCCCCCTGCCAGTCCGAGAAAGCTTGGCGCTCCGTACCCAAAACGTTCGAGGTAGACCGGGCCATCAGTTTCCGCTACCCCACCAAAGTGGGACTGGATAATACCGTACGCCTGGGAGACCTGCTGCTGGATATTCCCCCGGACCTTTGGGCCGATCCTATGCGAAAGCTCGCGTAGAAGTCAGGCAGCTCCTGAATGGCTCTTGGAAGGTGTATTATCAAGACCGCCTCATTGCCAAACATCCTTCCACGACCCTCCAGGAGCCCATCCGTGCTCTGCGCAAAAATCGATCACCTGCTATCTCTACAGAAACTCAATCTCATAACTGGGTCTATCAAGCTTCCGCTCAACCCATTTATGACTAACCATTTGTATGATAAATCAAAGCGGCGGCTGCGAAAATGGGTCCGTCCAAGACTCGTCGGAACAGCCACCTTTCCTTTATGAATGCCAACTACCTACCAAACCAAAGGGGACATAATCCCTTGGGTAACACACTTAAGCAAAATCTTATTGACATTCGTTCTTCCCCGGAATGATAATACTTCCCAATCATTTCGCTCGTTTCGTTGCCAAACCCAGCCTATCTGACGGAGAATCAATTGGAAGGACCCCAACAGAGAGGGGGAGGTGTTCCCTTCCGCCTGCCGGTTGAAGAGGAGCTCATCGAGCGGGTATCCTGGTTCATCCGCTTGAGGTGGTATGCCGCCTCGGGCGTAGTGATCACCACCTGGGTCATCCGCTCCTTCCTCGGCCTCCTCATCCGCCAGGAGGAGTTGTTCCTCGTCGGGTCCGCCATCGCCGTCTACAATCTGATTTTCTACCTCCGGCTGAAGTCCCTGCGGAAAGACCCTGCGGCGGGAATCGACCGTTTCAGCCGTTTTGCCGGCGTCCAGTTTTTCATGGACTGGCTGGCCCTGACGCTCCTGGTCCACTATTCCGGGGGAATCGAAAGCCCGGTTATCTTCTACTTCATCTTTCACGCCATCATCGCCAGCATTCTCCTTCCTCCCCGGATCTGTTACCTCCAAGCCACCATCGGCGTCCTCCTGGTTGGAACCATGGCCTTCCTCGAGTTCTACGGCACCCTTCCTCACGTGGCCATTCCCGGATTCCTCCAGCCGCATTTCAACCAGCCCTTTTTCATGATGGGGGTTTTCTTCTTCTTCGCCAGCGCCATCTACGTCTCCATCTACCTGGCCACGTCCATCACCGGCCGCCTCTGGTCCCGGACCCGGCAGCTGGTCCAACTGAAGCAGAGACTGGAGAATGCCTACAACCAGACCCAATCCCTTTACGACATCGCCAAAGCGGTCAACTCCAGCCTCAACTTGACCGAAGTCCTCAACACCATCGTCCATCTGGCCACCAAGGCCATGAAGGCCAAAGCCTGCTCCATCCGCCTGGTGGACGAGGAAAAACAACAGCTCCGCATCGGGGCCGCCTATGGGCTGAGTGAGGAATACCTGTCCAAGGGGCCCGTGGACCTGGAGAGATCGCTGGTGGATCGCGGGGCTTTGCGGGGCAAACCTGTGGCGGTCCTCGATGTCGCCAAAGACCCGGGATTTCAGTATCCCGAAGAGGCGGTCAAGGAGGGAATCCGGTCGGTCCTGTGCGTTCCCCTGAGTGTGCGCGAAAAATCCCTCGGGGTTCTCCGCCTCTACACGGGAGAAATCCATCGTTTCAGCGACGAAGAAATCGATTTCCTCTCCACCCTGGCCGCCCAGGCAGCCGTGGCCATTGAAAACGCCCGCACCTATCAGCGCCTGGAGGAGTTGGAGCAGGCTAAATCCGACTTCGTCTTCACCGTGGCCCACGAGCTCAAGGCGCCCGTGGCGGCCATCCAGTCCATCCTGCGGGTCCTTCTGGAAGGGTACGCCGGGGAGATCTTCCAGAAACAGAAAGATTTGATCGAACGGGCGGAACGGAGGCTGGTTGCCCTCCTCAGCTTGATCCGGGACCTCCTCGCCCTGGGCGCTCTCAAAGGAGAGCTGCCGGAGACGAAGAAGACCGAGGTCATCCTGAATGGGGTGGTCAACCGGGTCGTGGACGCGGTCCAACCGGAAGTGGAGGAGAAGAAGATCGGACTCCGGGTGAACGTCCCGGAAACGCTGATCACCTTCAAGGCCAACGAAGAGGACCTGGAACGCCTACTGGGAAACCTGCTGGAAAACGCGGTGAAGTACACCCCCCCGGCAGGCAAGGTCCATCTGGTCCTGGGCTCGAACGAGAAAGGGATTCACCTCACCGTATCCGACACCGGCATCGGGATTCCTCCCGATGCCCTGCCCCGCATCTTCGAGGAATTCTACCGAGCCAAGAATGCCAAGGAGATGGGGAAGGAAGGGACCGGCCTGGGTCTGTCCCTGGTCAAGCATATCGTAGACCGCTACCGGGGCAAGATCGAAGTGGAGAGTAGAATCAACGAGGGGACAAAAATCGAGGTGACCCTCCCCAAAGAAAAGTGAACGACAGTGAGAAGTGAGGAGTGAGGAGAAAGCCTTTTTTACCCCTCACCCCTCACTCCTCACCCCTCACTGTTTTTATGAGGTGAATCATAGAAAAAGGAAATCTAATCCCGATAAAATAGCTCAGGATTCCTGCCAGTCTCAGGGGAGACACCGATGAAAATGATTTTGGATGACTCGTCCCGGTCCTTCGCCCTCCGGGTAGGCGAAATGATCGGGCAGAACGTGGACCGGTGTTACCAGTGCGGCAAATGCACGGCCGGTTGCCCCGTAGCCTATGCCATGGACCTCCCTCCTCATGAAGTCGTCCGTCTCGTCCAGTTGGGGCGGCAGGAAGAAGTCCTCTCCTCCCACACCATCTGGCTCTGCGCTTCGTGTGAAACCTGCACCTCCCGCTGCCCCAAGAACATCGAGGTGGCCGCCCTCATGGACGCCCTGCGAATCCTTGCTTCCCGACAGGATCAAACCCAAGCCGAGAAAGAGATCACTCTCTTTCACCGGCTCTTTCTCGAAGCGGTGCGGCGTTTCGGACGGGTGAACGACCTCTACCTCATGGGCAAGTATAACCTTCTGACCCTGAATCCCCTGCGGGACTGGCGGGTGGGGCGGAAGCTCTTCTCCAAGGGGAAATTGAAAATGACTTCTCCGCGGGTCAAGAACCAGGCGGAGTTCCAGGAGATCTTTCGACAAGCCCAGGCTCTTCAAGGGGAGAAAGAATGAGGTTCGCCTACTACCCGGGCTGTTCCCTCCACTCCACGGCTTCCGATTATCAGCAGTCCATCGACTCGGTCTTCCGGAAGCTGTCCATCGAGCTGGCCGAAATCGACGACTGGACCTGCTGCGGGGCATCGGCGGCGCATGCTACCGACCTCCTGCTCCCCATCGTCCTGCCGGCCAAAGACCTGGCCAAAGCGGAAAAGATGGGCATGGAAGTGCTGGGCCCCTGCGCCGCCTGCTACAACCGGCTGCGGACTGCGGCCCACAAGGTTCGGGAGAACCCGGACCTGAAGAAAAAAGTACAAGAGATCCTGCGGGTGGATTTTCAGGCCACGGCCCGGGTCCGCCACATCTCCGACGTGGTGGTGAACGAGTACGGACTGGAGGCCATAGGGAAACTCCTGGAGAAGAACCTGAAGGGCATGAAGGTGGTCTGCTACTACGGCTGCCTTTCGGCCCGTCCCCAGAAGATCGTGGCCTTCGATGACCCGGTCTACCCTGCTTATCTGGACCGGTTGATCCGGACTCTGGGAGGAGAGCCTGTCGAGTGGCCTTTCAAGACCGAATGCTGCGGAGGCTCCTTCTCCGTCTCCAAGAAAGACGTCGTCCTGAAACTGACCCAGGACCTTCTGGACATGGCCAAAGGCCTGGGCGCCGAGGCGGTGGTGGTGGATTGCCCTCTCTGCCAGTTCAACCTGGATTTCCGGCAGGACGAGGTGGAAAAAAAATTCGGAGTCCGCTTCCGGATCCCCGTCTTCTACTTCACCCAGCTCCTGGGGCTTTGCCTGGGGCTGGGGGAGGAGGCTTTGGGTTTGAAGAAACTCAACGTGGACCCGTTCCCGTTGCTGGAGAGCAAAAACCTACGGCCATAGACTCATTAATGTTTTAGGGGAATAAACGATGGCGCGAGTCGGAGTCTTTGTCTGTCACTGCGGGACGAATATCGCCGGGACGGTGGATGTGAAGTACGTGGCCGAAGAGCTGGCCGGCGAGAAGGGGGTCGTCATCTCCCGGGACTACAAGTACATGTGCTCCGACCCGGGCCAGAACATCATCAAGGAGTACATCCGCCTGTACAACCTCGACCGGGTGGTGGTCGCCTCTTGCTCTCCCCTCCTCCATGAGCGGACCTTTCAGAATACGGTGAAAGAAGAGGGGATGAATCCCTATCTCATGGAAATGGCCAACATCCGCGAGCAGTGCTCCTGGGTCCACAAGGACAAGGCCGAGGCCACGGCCAAAGCCATCGAGGTGATCCGCATGTCCGTGGCCCGGGCCAGGATGGATGAACCCCTCTACCCCAAACGGCTCCCCATCGAAAGGAAGGCCCTGGTCATCGGCGGGGGGATCTCGGGGATGCAGGCCGCCCTGGACATTGCCCTCGTCGGCCATCCCGTCATCCTGGTGGAGCGGTCTCCCTCCATCGGGGGGCGCATGGCCCAGTTCGACAAGACCTTCCCCACCCTGGACTGCGCCGCCTGCATCCTGACCCCCAAGATGGTGGATGTGCGGAGCAACTCCAACATCAAGATCCTGACCCATTCGGAGGTGGAGAGTGTCGAGGGATACGTGGGGAATTTCACCGTCCGGATCCGCCGGCGGGCCCGTTCGGTCGATATGTCCAAGTGCACGGGGTGCGGAGAGTGCATCTCCAAATGCCCTTCCCGGGTGGAAAGCGAGTTCGACCTGGGCCTGGCCAAACGCAAGGCCATCTACATTCCCTTCCCCCAGGCCGTGCCCAACGTCCCGGTCATCGACCGGGAGCATTGCCGCTACTTCACCCAGGGGAAATGCAAACTCTGCCAGAAAGTCTGCCCGGCCGAGGCTATCAACTATGATCAAGAGGATGAAATCCTCACCGAAAAAGTGGGGGCCATCGTGGCGGCCACGGGCTTCGACCTCTCCGACCCCGATGATTACAGCGAATACGGCGGCGGGCGCTATCCCGACGTGATCAACGGCCTCCAATTCGAACGGATGATCAACTCCTCCGGCCCGACCGAAGGCCACCTGAAGCGCCCCTCGGACGGAAAAGAACCCAAGACCATCGTGTTTATCCAGTGCGTGGGATCGAGGGATGAAAACCTGGGACGTCCTTACTGCTCGAAGATGTGCTGCATGTACACGGCGAAGCACGCCATCCTGACCAAGGAGCACATCCCCGACGCCAAGGTCTACATCTTCTACATCGACATCCGGGCGGCGGGGAAGAATTATGAAGAGTTCGTCCGCCGGGCCATCGAACAGTATGGCGCGATGTACCTGCGCGGGCGGGTGTCCCGGATTTTCGACAAGAACGGCAAGCTCGTCGTTCGCGGCGCCGATACCCTTTCCCGCAGCCAGGTGGAGATCGAAGCGGACTTGGTCGTCCTGGCCACCGCTCTGGTGGCCCGGGAGGACGCGGTCAAAGTGGCCCATATGCTGGGAATCCCTTACGACCAAAACCAATTCTTCACCGAAATGCACCCTAAGCTGGCGCCGGTGGAGAACGTGACTTCGGGTATCTATCTCACCGGGGCCTGCCAGGCCCCCAAAGACATCCCCGACTCCGTCGCTTCGGCCAGCGGGGCTTCGGTGAAAGTATGCGCTCTCTTCGCCAACGTGGAGCTGATCTCCGACCCCATGACCGCCCAGATCAACCCCCGTCTCTGCTCGCTCTGCAAGACCTGTCAGGATATCTGCCCTTTCAGCGCGGTCATCGAGGAAGAGGTCAAGGGGCTAGGGGGCAAGATGACCAAGCAGATGCGGGTCATCGAGGGGATCTGCCACGGCTGCGGGGCCTGCGTGGCCTCCTGCCGCCCGGGCGCGATCAGCCTGAAGGGATGCACGGACCAGCAGGTCTTTTCGGCCATCGAAACGCTGGCGGCAAACCTCTAATCGCAAGGCGCAAGGCGTGAGGCGCAAGGGGAAAGAGGCAAGACTCAGAAATCAGGGATCAGGAACAGATGACCGGGCGTTCTTATCCTCAATGCTTACGCCTTGCGACTTACGGCTTTTTGCCCTACTTATGAATGAGGCTACTATGGACCCAAAAACAGAAGCGAGTCAGAAGGGGAAGGGTTGGGAGCCCAGAATCCTGGCCGTACTCTGCCGCTGGTGCAGCTACGCCGGGGCGGATTTGACCGGTTCCTCCCGGATCAGCTATCCCCCCAACATTCGCGTTCTCCGGGTGCCCTGTTCCGGAAGGGTGGATCCTCTCTTCATCCTGAGGGCCTTGCGTTCCGGGCTGGACGGGGTTTTGGTCTCCGGCTGCCACCCCGGAGACTGCCATTACACCGCGGGCAATTACAACGCCCGGAGAAAATTCGTCATCCTCTCCCGGCTCCTGGAATTCGTGGGGATCGACCCCCGGCGGGTTCAGTTCTCCTGGGTTTCGGCTTCGGAGGGAGATAAATTCGCCAAGGTGGTAACCCAGGTCGTCTCGGGGGTCAAGGCCCTGGGGCCGAATACGATGTTCCGCCTCGATGCCGTGGACCTCTTTCCCCAAACTTCAGATCCTGGCGTGAACCCCTGAGGAAGAAAGGCAGAAGCATGGCCGAATCAAACCCCGAGCAGATCCGCGAAGAACTTCTTTCCCTCACCGGCCGGCTTTTCGAGGAAGGAATGATAGAGGCGTTCCTGGGGTATGGAAAAGGCAGCCTGCCCTTCCAGACCACTCCTTTGATCGCCAGGAAGAAGGAGGATCTTCAGAGAATCTCGGTGGAAGATTATTTTCTCCCCAACCTGGCGGTTTACCTGAAGGAGGTTCGGGGGCGCCTCGGAATTCTGGTCAAGGGATGCGACAGCCGCTCCCTGGTTTCCCTCCTACGAGAAGGGCAGATCAAAAGGGATGAGATTTATGTGGTGGGGATTTCCTGCCCGGGCCAGATCGACCTCCGAAAGTTGATCCGGGCGGCGGGGTCTCCCCTGGAGGAGGTTGAAGAGATCCGACGGGGCGCAAGCGAATTCCGGTGCCGGGTGAAGGGTCAAGAAAAGAGGCTCCCGTCGCCGCAGGTCTTGCTGGACAAATGTCTCCAGTGCCGCTACCCAAAGCCTCTGATCTTCGACCATCTCCTTCCGGGCGATTATGCGGCCCCGGTTGCGGTGGAGTCGTCCGGTGCCTCCGGCACCCTCTCCGATGATCCGCTTCGCGAGAAAACTGCGGCGGAGAGATGGGCCTTCTGGGCGGAGCATTTCGAGCGCTGCATCCGGTGCTATGCCTGCCGGAACGTCTGTCCCGCCTGCTTCTGCCCCCGGTGCATCGTGGAGGAGAACCTGCCCCAGTGGGTCTCCCCCCTGCCGACCCGGGGGGACAATTTCGTCTTCCATCTCATGCGCCTCATGCACGTGACCGGGACCTGCACTTCCTGCGGGGAGTGCGAAAGAGTCTGCCCCATGGAAATTCCCCTGATGAAGCTCAACCGGAAGATGGCCGAGGACCTGAAAGAGCTCTTTGACTTTGCCGCCGGAGTCGACCTGGAAAAACCTTTACCCCTCCGGACGTACCGGCAGGAGGACCCGAACGACTTCATAAGATAGTGCGGAATGAAAAATTTAAGTCCTGCAGTGCTGCAGTTGTGCTGTGCCGGGGTGCCGTTCGATTTCCTTAACCGCAGCACGGCAAGACCGCAGGACGGCAGAACGTTTTGAGAATTTTGGGTACTTTTTCTATTGTGGGTTGAAAAATGTTCAAGAAGATAGCCAGAGAAAAGATTCCCCAATGGCTGGCCCAGCTGAAAAGCCAAGCCGAACTCTTTGCCCCCACGGAGGGGAACGGAGGCTGGACCTTTGACGGGCGGAAAGACCCGGACCTCCCCGAGAACTTCCGCAACTCCCGCCTGTCGGCCAAGGGATTGTTCCTGGAAGCGCTGAAGCCCCTCTTCGGCTGGAGCTCACCCTCCCAGAGCCCGCTTCAGGTCATCCCTCCGCCGAGCCAAGACCGGCCCCGGATAATCTACGGCATCCGCGCCTGTGACGCCCGGGCCATACGGATTCTGGAGCCGGTTTTCGCCGGAAACGGAGCCGACGGTCTATACGGGGGGAATCTCCAGCGTACCCTCCTGGTGGGGCACGCCTGTGCGATGTGGTGCCGCGGCTCTTTCTGCAAAGAGATGGGGATCGACCCGCAGGACTCGGCGGATTGCGACCTCTTCTTCCGGGAGGTTCCCCCCGGGAAGATCGTCCGGATCAACACGGAAGGAGGAAAAGCGCGGACGGAAGGAAGGGACTTTTTCCTCGACAGTTCCCCCGAGGAATGGGAATCCGCCCGGAAGGAAGTTAGGGGCAGGTTGGAGAGTCCCCTTTTCGAACTGGAGCAAGTGAAAGAGAAAATCGCCCGGCGATTCCCCGAGGAAGAGCTCTGGCGGCGGGTTTCCGCCCCATGCATCAACTGCGGGATCTGCACCTACCTCTGCCCCACCTGTCACTGCTTCGATATCTCCGACCTCCAGGCGGCCAGTCGGGGGGTCCGCTTCCGCTCTTGGGACAGCTGCGCCTTTCCGGGCTTCACCCAGATGGCCGCCCATAATCCCCGGGAGGAGAAATGGCGCCGGTACCGCCAGCGGGTGGGCCACAAGTTTTCCTTCTTCCCCCAGAACTACCGGACCGTGGCCTGCGTCGGGTGCGGGCGGTGTGTGGCTCACTGCCCGGTCCAGTTGGACCTGCGCGAGGTCCTGCGGGAGGTGAGCCGATGAATCCCGGCGGCCAGGGATTTTCGGAAAGCAATCTCTACCTGCCTCATCGGATGGAAGTCATCAAGATCATCCCCGAGACCGGGGATACGAAATCCTTCCATCTGCAATTCCTGGACTCCTCCGTCAAGGAGCGCTTCTCCTTCCTCTCCGGACAATTCGGAGAGTACTCCGTATTCGGGGAAGGAGAAGCCACCTTCTGTATCGCCTCCAGTCCCACCCGCCCCGATCATCTGGAATTCAGCGTGAAACGGGTGGGACGGGTCACTGAAGCCCTCCATCAATTGAACCCGGGAGACATCATCGGGTTCCGGGGCCCCTACGGGAATTCCTTTCCCCTGGACCGCATGAAAGGGAAGAACCTGGTTTTCATCGGCGGAGGAATCGGCCTGGCTCCGCTGCGCTCCCTGATCCAGAACGTTTTGGACCGGCGTCTCGATTACGGAGAGATCACCATCCTCTATGGAGCCCGGACTCCCCGGGACCTCTGCTTCAAGCATGACCTGGAATCGTGGGGGGCGAATCCCACCGTGAAGATGATCACCACCGTGGATGCCGGCGACGAGGGTTGGAAGGGCAAGGTGGGGTTGGTCCCCGTAGTGCTCCAGGAGATGGCCCCCTCCCCCCAAAAGACCGTGGCCGTGACCTGCGGCCCTCCCATCATGATCCGCTACACGTTACGGGCCTTGGAGAAGCTCGGCTTTACTCCCCCTCAGATCTGGACCACGCTGGAGATGAAGATGAAGTGCGGGGTGGGGAAATGCGGGCGGTGCAACATCGGCCCCCTTTACGTCTGCAAGGACGGGCCGGTCTTCAGCCTGGAGGAGATTCGCAACTTCGTCTCCGACGAATTCTGACCCCTATCCTCCGACTCTCACCTTCCCCCCGGCAGGATCGGGGGAGGCGGCGCCAGGGGCAGGCAGGGGGGTACCAGGATGGAGACCCGCCGGTTGGAGAAATCCATGGGGTTATCCGGGCGTCTCAATCGCTGGTCGGCGAAACCCCGGACGGCGTGAACCTGGTTTTTCTGCAGGCCGTTCTCCGACATGATTTTGCGGGCGGCGTTGGCCCGGTCCACGCTCAGTTCCCAGTTGGAGTAATTGGGGGTGACATAAGGGCGGGCGTCGGTATAGCCTTCGACGATCACCCGGTTGGGCAGCTTGCCGATCTCCGTCGCGATATTGGTGAGCAGCTGGATGGTCTCTTTTTTCAGATGGGCGCTCCCCACGTCGAAGAAGAGGCCCGAAGAGTTGTCCACCAGCTCGATCCGCAACCCTTCGTTCGTGACCGTGACCTCCACCTGCCCCTTGAATTTGTCGAAGGCCGGCGTGTTTTTGATGATCTCTTCGATCTTCTTCTTCTGTTCCTCGAGTTGCTTCAGGTCGTTGGTCTTGTCCTGACTCACATAGACCGCCGGGGGTTGGTCCCCCTTGGTTCCGGGCGGCGAAAAATCAGGCAGGATTCCGCTTCCCCCGTTGGCCTTGACCTTCTCGTTAAAAGCCACCGGGTCTTTGAAGTATTCGGAAATCGAATCCTTCACCGATTGGTTCTGCCCCACGATCCACAGGACGATGAAGAGGGCCATCATGGCGGTCACGAAGTCGGCGTAGGCCACTTTCCAGGCCCCCCCGTGGGCCCCCCCATGGCCGCCCTTCTTTTTCTTGATGATGATGGGAGCGGTTTGTTCCTTGTTCCCGCTCATGTCTTCGGTCCTTTGAGCCCCTGCTCCATCTCCTGAAAGGTGGGACGGGAATCCTCGAAAATGGACCTTCTGCCGAACTCCACCGCCACCATGGGGTTGAAGCCTTTGGAGAAAGCCACCAGGGCGGCCTTCATCACCTCCAGCATCCGGGCCTCATCCTCGTGCATGAGATCCAGGTTCGTCGCCAGCGGCTGGATGAATCCATACGAGAGGAGAATGCCCAGGAAGGTTCCCACCAGGGCCGCCGCGACTTTTTTGCCGACCTCTTCAGCGGGGCCGCCGATCGCCTGCATGGTGATGACGATCCCGAGGACGGCCGCTACGATCCCCAATCCAGGCATGGAGTCCCCGATTTTCTGCAGAATCATTCCCGGTTTGCTCCCCTCCTGTTGCTGGGTCTCGATATCCGTGTCCATGAGCGCTTCAATCTCGTGGGGAGACACGCTGCCCATCAGCACGAGCCGCACCGTATCGGTAAAGAAAGCAAGCAAATGATGCTGCAAAAGAAACTCCGGATATTTCTTGAAGAGGGCGCTGTCCGCGGGGTGCTCGATGTGGGATTCCAGGGCCAAGACCCCCTCCTTCTGGCTGAGGACGAAGAGTTCATACATCATCTTCAGCAGACCGAGGTAAGTCTCCTTGGTCGTCCCATTTTTCTTGAAGACCAACAGGGTCCGGTTCAGAATCTTCTTCAGCAGCTTCGGGGGGGCGGAGATGAGAAGGGCGCCGCCAGCCGCTCCCCCGATGATGATGAATTCCACCCACTGCATGAGGACGAGAAAAGACCCCCCCTCAAGCAGGTAGCCGCCCAAGACCGAAAGGATAACCACCAAAAATCCGGCAATAACCAGCATTCTATTTCCCTGAAATTCCCTCTCTTAGTCGATGCCGCTTTCCCAAGGACCCAAAATCCTTTTACGATCTTCCCGGGGGATGAATTTGCTGTCTTCAGATGCTCGGCCCCCGCCCTTTCGACCCGATTCCTTGAATGGGTGCGGCTTTTCCCAGGAATCCGCCAGAAGGCGAGTTCTTGATCTCTTTTTCAGGTCTTCTCCACCGTCAGCATACCAGCAGGGATGGAATTTAATTTAAATTCAGGACTAATTTCAAGGCCTTAATAGATGCCCCACCCTGCACGGCCCTGAACCTCCCTGGGGGAAGGCGGTTAGTCCGGCACTGTGGCCCCCTTTTCTTTCTAGAAGGGGCATCACAAAAACTGTCTAATTCCTGTTATTTTCCGCGTAATGTGGATTTTCCATCAATTCATCGGCAAAAACGGGATCTTTCTTTAAATGCGGGCCTGCGAAAAAGAGGGCGAATTATATCCCACCGCAATAAGCCGGTCGAGTTTTATTTTTTTAATTATATTAACTGGTTAACAAAGATACCGGAGTAAAGCGGGGCAGCGACGAGGCGAGTGAAGGGAATTAGAAATGTGTTGACCCATCGCGTCACTGGGTGTTAGAATACTCAAGTAAGTTTAGTTGCAGGGAGGCGGGGCGATGTTTAAGGTAGGCGATAAGGCGGTCTATCCTGCTCATGGTGTGGGTGTCGTCGAAGATATTCAATGTAAGGTCATCGGCGGCAGCAAGCGGGTTTTCTATGTCCTGAGGATCCTGGAGAAGGACATGACCATTATGATCCCGAAGGACAACGTCCAGACTGTAGGTTTGCGCGAAATCATCAACAAAAAGGATGTCCCCAAGGTCATCCGCATTTTGTCGGAAAAGAACGGAAAGGTGGATTGTCAGACCTGGAACCGTCGCTACCGGGAGTACATGGAAAAGATCAAATCCGGTTCCGTCTTTGAAGTCGCCGAGGTCCTCCGCGACCTCTTCCACCTGAAATGCGACAAAGACCTTTCCTTCGGGGAGAGGCAAATGCTGGACTTAGCTCAAAACCTCCTCGTCAGGGAACTCGCCATCGCCAAAAACATATCCGAAGACAAGATGCGAATCCGTCTGCTGAGCATCTTCAACGTCTGAAGTTTCACTCATTTTTATACATTTCCCAAAGAAAGGAGGTGAAAAGCGATGGGGTTGCTTATTCTCCGGATCATGCTTTTGGCTGCCACCGGGGTCAG
The DNA here is from genome assembly GCA_003154025.1 of Syntrophaceae bacterium. The sequence continues at coordinate 2,197 of PMCE01000446.1, read as the reverse complement.
CGGATACTTTCTGGCCCAGCAGATGATCTCCCTCCCTGAGGCCGCGCTTTGGGGAATGGCCGTGGGACTGGCCTTGGGAATGCTGGTCATCTTTCTGGAAAAGGGTATCCGGCGGGTTCCTCTCAAAATTACCATCGGCGGGGCTATCGGTTTAGTCCTGGGGCTCATGCTGGCCAACGTCCTCATCAACTCTTTCTTCTCCGGGATTCTGGAAGGGCTGGGCATCCAATTCTCCGGATATTTCCTGATCAACAGCGCCCTCGGCTACCTGGGCCTGATTTTGGGGCTCAAGAAGGGAAAAGAATTCGACCNNATCGCCGACATCTGTGATACGGGATTCATCGAAGGAACCTTCATCATCCCTCAATTCATACTCCAAGAGTTGCAGCACATCGCCGATTCCTCCGACCCTTTGAAGCGCGGAAGGGGCCGAAGGGGTCTGGATGTTCTCAATAGAATTCAGAAGCAATCCAACCTGGAGGTCAAGATCGTCGACCAGGACTACCCCAAGATCCAGGAGGTCGACGCCAAACTGATCGCCCTGGCCAAGGACATTCAGGCCAAGATCGTGACCAACGACTTCAACCTGAACAAAGTCGCCGAACTTCAGGGCATCCCCGTGCTCAACATCAATCAACTCTTCAATGCCCTCAAACCCGTGGTTCTGCCCGGCGAAGTGATGAACGTGAAGATCCTGAAGGAAGGGAAAGAGCCCGGGCAGGGAGTCGCCTATCTGGATGATGGAACCATGGTGGTCGTAGACAACGCCCGTCGTCACATGGGCAAGACCGTGGATGTGACCGTAACCAGCGTTCTGCAGACCACGGCCGGCCGGATGATCTTCACCATTTTGAAGGAAGACGCTCCCGAGAACTTTTACTCGAGCTTCAGTCACTGAACCGGACTCTGCGAAAACGGAACCGGGAGAACCCAGGGTGAACTTTCATCCTGGGTTCTCTTTATGCCATGAAGGCGACCGGCTCCTTTCCCTGGCCCGAAGCTGGAGAAACCGCGGGGGCGGGGAGACGGAAAATTGAGGGTCGTGGCCTTGATTCCGGCAGCCGGTCAGGGAAGGAGAATGGGGGCGGAGAAACCCAAGGCTTTCCTCCCTCTCGGCGGGCTTCCCATCCTGGCCCATACGCTCCAAAAATTCGAAGATTGCCCCCTGGTGGACGAGGTTCTGCCGCTCGTCCCCCCGGGGGAGACCTTGGGTTGGGCGGAAGAAATCGTCCTCCGGTCCGGCCTGAAGAAGGTCCTCCGGATCGTGCCGGGAGGACAGGAGCGGCAGGAGTCGGTTTACCGGGGTCTGCAAGCCGTTCAGGGAAAGGCCGACTGGGTCCTCATCCACGACGGGGTCCGGCCTTTTGTCCCCCAAGCGCTGATCCAGCAAGCGCTATCCGAGACCTTTCAATGGAAAGCGGTCGTGGTGGCCCTTCCCGCCAACGAAACCATCAAAGAAGTGTCCGCGGAGATGGCGGTGGTGAGGACTGTGGACCGCCGTCGCCTCTGGATGACCCAGACCCCTCAATCCTTCGAGTTCCCCATGATCCTTCGGGCCCACGAAGAAGCCCGCAAAGCGGGGTTTCGGGGAACGGACGACGCCTCTCTGGTCGAACGCCAGGGGATTCCGGTGCGGATCCTACAAGGCTCCAGGTTCAACATGAAAATCACCACCCCTGAGGATTTGGTGCTGGCCGAGGCGCTTCTTGAAAGGCTCAATCGAGATTCGAGTTCCGAGTTTCGAGTTTCGGGTTGAAGGGGTGCTGCAATTCTGCGGTGTTGCCGTTCTGCCGCGCCAATCTTTCGGTAACCGCAGCACGGCAGCACTTTTGCACGGCAGCACGTTTTTTAACTTTAGGCACCCTAGGCACTTTCTTATGCGCATCGGTTTCGGTTACGACGTTCATCCCCTGGTGGCGGGGCGGAAGTTGATCCTGGGAGGGGTGGAGATTCCCTTCGAGAAGGGCCTGGAAGGTCATTCGGATGCCGACGTACTCCTCCACGCCGTCTGCGATGCGCTCCTGGGAGCCATCGGCGAAGGGGATATCGGGAAGCACTTCCCCAACACCGATCCCCGGTTCAGGGGGATTTCCAGCCTCCGGCTGCTGGAAGCGGTCGCTTCCAAGCTGACCCAAAAGCTTTTTGGAGTGGAGAATGTGGATGTTTCGGTGGTCGCGGAAAAACCCAAAATCGCGGC
>PMCE01000195.1:23247-24077 GCA_003154025.1 Syntrophaceae bacterium | reverse complement strand
GAGCTGGTCTTGATCATCCATCCCGCCTTGGCGAAAAGATCGGTGGTGGCCTTTTCCAGGCTTCCCTTGGGTATCCCAAACTTCAGCTTATTCACCGTAAACCTCCTTGGGGTCGAAGACCCTTTCCCCAACGGTTGTCAATCCATCCCCCTCGATGCGGCGGTAAAAGCAGGACCGGAACCCCGTGTGGCAAGCCGCTCCGCCCACCTGCTCGACCTTTAAAAGGAGGGCATCGTGGTCGCAATCCAGGTAAGCTTCTTTCACGATTTGCACATGTCCCGAAGTTTCGCCCTTGAGCCAGAGCTTTTTGCGGGCGCGGGACCAGAAACAGGCCATTCCCTTCTCCTGCGTCTTGGCCCAGCTTTCGGCGTTCATGTAGGCCACCATCAGGACCTCCCCGGTCTTCCAGTCCTGGACAATGGCCGGGATGAGACCCCCCTCCTTGGCAAAATCAATAATCAGCTTCTCCATAAGAACTCCTCAGCGTGAACATCCTTCCTGCCGTTCCTTGAGCCTTGCGCCTTGTACCTTGTACCTTTCCCTTTGTACCTTTCCCCTTGATCCTCTTTCGTTTAGGCCCCCGGTATGGCTTCCTCTTTCATTTCTCCCCGGAGGAACTTGGGGGCCACGTTGGGGTAGAGGGCGTAGGTGATCAGGTCTTCTTCCTTCTTCAGAATGCCCATCTTCTCGGCTTCCTCCCTCAAGGATTCCAGCTGTGGCTTGATCAAGTCGGCGGGACGGCATTCGATGGGCTGTTCGTTTCCGATAATCCTCTTCCGAATTTCTGGGTCGATGGGGGCTGGGGTCCGCCCGTAGTATCCCAGGCAGTA
>PMCE01000195.1:21667-23189 GCA_003154025.1 Syntrophaceae bacterium | reverse complement strand
TCCTTGAGCTGGGAGAGGAGGTTGGAGAGCATTCCTCCGGGAATCTGGTGCAAAAACACATTGATATCCGGTCGCTCCGCGATGGGGTCGAAAAGACCCTTATACTTTTCCCGCAAGGGGGCGAGGCGCCCGCTGATCTCGGCCAGAAGAACAAGGTCTAATCCGGTGTCAAAGGCCGTGCCCTGAAGAGCGGCCACCATGGCCTCGGTGGAGGGCTGAGAGGTCCCCCCGCTGAAAGGGCCCAGGGCTGTGTCCAGAATGTCCACCCCCGCTTCAGCGGCCGTCTGGTAGCTGAAGGGGGCGACGCCGCTGGTGCAGTGACTGTGAAGGCTGAGGGGTACCTTCACCGCCTTTTTCAGGGCGCGGGTCAGATCGGTAATCGCCTTGGGAGTGATCAAGCCGGCCATGTCTTTGATGCAGACCGAGTCGCAGCCCGCCCGTTCCAAGTCGCTCCCCATTTGCACGAAAGTGTCGACGGTATGGACCGGGCTGACCGTGTAGGAGATCGTCCCCTGCACGTGGGCCCTCCCTTTTTTGGCCGCGCCGATGGCGGCGCTCATATTGCGGAGATCATTCAGGGCATCGAAGATGCGAAAGACCTCGACCCCGTTCTTGATGGCCAGGCGGATGAACTCTTCCACCACATCGTCGGCGTAGTGGCGGTACCCGACCAGGTTTTGCCCGCGAAGGAGCATCTGTAGGGGCGTCTTGGGCATGTGGGCTTTCAAGGTCCGCAGCCGCTCCCACGGGTCTTCATTGAGAAAGCGGATGCAGGCATCGAATGTCGCCCCGCCCCAGGTTTCCAGGGAGAAAAAACCCACACGGTCCATCGCTTCGGCGATGGGCAAAAGGTCCGCCGTGCGCAACCGGGTGGCCAACAGAGACTGGTGGCCGTCCCTCATCGTCGTATCAGTGATTTTCACTCCCATACCTTTCTCCCCTCCTGGAATAAAAAAAAGCCAACCCTCGTTGGCTTACCGGTATTGCCTGGTCAGGACCATATTCTCGAGCGGGCAGGTGGAATGACTTTATGTTATTATGGTTATAAAATATTTNNAGTCGATGGGAGGTTTCGATGAGCGTCTGGGATCGGGTCTTTATGGGCCGGGTGATCAAAGACTTCGGCCCTCTGGAGGAAAAATCCTTTTTCATCGGAAAGATGAAAAAAAGCCTTCTCCTGGTGGAGCGAAGGGGGAAGCTGAAGATCGTCTTCAAATGGTCCGGCGTCGGCTTCTTCGGCGCCAATGTGAATTATTTCGACCTGACGGCCGATTCCCTCCCCAAGCTGCGCCGGTACATGGATGAAATCCAATCCCTCGCCGAGGAGCGGTCGAATCCCCCGCCATCCGCCCCTAAAGTGGAAGGAATCGTTCCCGGGAGGTAGGAAAAAAAGATGAAAATCGAACGTCTGGATCATCTGGTGCTGACCGTCAGGAGTATCCCCGCCACGTGCGACTTTTACTCCCGGGTGATGGGCATGAAAGTGGTCACTTTCAGGAACGACCGGAAGGCCCTCGCTTTT
>PMCE01000195.1:7113-21576 GCA_003154025.1 Syntrophaceae bacterium | reverse complement strand
ATCGTTTCCGTCTATTTCCGCGACCCGGATTTGAATCTGATCGAGGTTTCCAACTATCCTCAAGTGTCTTAAGTGCGCTCAAGTGCCTTAAGAATAAAGCCCCCAGTTACGATTACGAGTTAAGAGTTAATCGTTGGGGTAGCGGCTGCGCCGCTCTATGGGAGGGCTTATGAATCGGGATACGGCTATGAACAGCATCAAGACCCCGCCCCCCGGGCCGAATGCCCGGAAGTGGTCCGAGTTTCACCGCCGCTATGCGGCCCGGTCCACCTACCATGAGGGGTTCATCTGGGACCGGTCCAAACCTGCCATCGGCCCCTTCTGCACCGATGTGGACGGCAATGTGATCCTAGATTTCGTCTCCCATGTGGCCAGCTCGGCTCTCGGGTACAACCATCCCGAGCTGGTGCGCTTGGCCGCCAGGCTTCAATCGATCGACCCCGACCGCTACGCGGGGTGCGACTTCATCGGCGCCTGGGGAGAGGACCCGGAGAGGAGCCAGATCCCTACCCCTTCGCATCTCCATTATAAGCTCATGGAAATCACCTCTCAATTCGGGTTCGGGTCGGCCTTCTTCTCCAACTCCGGCGCCGAGGCCGTGGAGAACGCCATCAAGATCTGCTATGACCATAAAAAGAACAATGGCTACGGAGTCTGCTTTTATGGCGCCTTCCATGGGCGAACCCTGGGCGCACTTTCCCTGAACCGGAGTAAGAAAATTCAGCGCGACTGGTTCCCCCAGATCCCCAACATCGTAGATTTCCCCTATTGCACCTGCCAGGACCACCCCTGCCGATGCGGCTGGATGGTCTGCTGTACGGGAAAAGAAGGGATGCGCAGCCGTCTGGACCATTTCCTCGACCCGGACATTGGCCTCGTTGACCCGGAAGAGGTTGCCTTCATCATTATCGAACCCCTCCAGGGGGAAGGAGGGTACAACGTTCCCAGCATGGAATTCATGAAAGAGATCGACCGCCTGGCAAAGAAATACTCGATTCCTCTCATATCCGACGAGATTCAGGCTGGAATGGGCCGCACCGGCAAATGGTGGGCCGTTGAACATTTCGGGATCCAGCCGGATATCATCACCGCAGCCAAGCCCCTCCGGGTGGGTGCCACCGTGGGGAGGACAGCCCTCTTTCCGCAGCAGGAATACCGGATCTCCAGCACATGGGGTGAGGGGAATGCCCTGAGTTCAGCCGTCGGTTACACGGTCATCGAGATCATCCAGAAGGGAAACCTCCTGGATAATGCCAGCCGCATGGGAAATTACTTTCTGGATCAGCTGAGAAAGCTCCAGAGTAAATACTCCTTCATCCACGACGTGCGCGGAATCGGGCTCATGGATGCGGTGGAGATCGACTCCCGGGAAAGAAGAGACCGGATCATCCGCCGGGCGTTGGACCAAGGCCTCCTGCTCCTGGGGTGCGGGTACAAGGTCATCCGCTTCCTGCCGCCCCTCGACGTCCGCAAGCGGGAGATCGACCTGGCCCTGGACATTCTGGAGGAGGCCTGTAAAGAAATCTGAGAAGGTGCGGGTTAGAGGCAGCAGATACAAAGCCCAACGGCCCTCCTTATCTGTTAACCCGAAACCTGAAACTCGAAACCCGAAACTTTTTGGGCGGGACAATCTGTTTGACGGGTACCTGGGCGTATGTTAATTTGAAAAGGTCTTTTCAACGGATTGAAATTTTTATGAAAATCAGGAGAGTAATCCTTCCGGGTGATGAATCCGAGAATCTTTAGGGAATACGACATTCGCGGTCTGGTCGATCAGGATTTAACCGATGAAACGGTTTGGCTGATCGGCCGGGGTTTGGCAACCTACCTGTCCCGCCAGGAAAAGCGCAAAGTGGTCGTGGGGCGGGATGGACGGCTGAGTTCTCCCCGGTTCCTTGAACCTCTGGTCCGGGGGATGATGGCTGGAGGGATGGAGATCATAGACGTGGGACTTTGCCCCACGCCGGTCTTTTATTTCTCCCTTTTCCACCTGGACCGGGAGGGGGGGGCCATGATCACCGGCAGCCATAACCCCCCCGAATTCAACGGGTTCAAAGTCTGCTCCGGCAAGGACACGCTTTACGGAGAGCAGATCCAGGAAATCCGGCGCATCATCGAATCGCGGGATTTCAGCGAAGGCCCAGGATCGGTTTCGCCCCTGCCCATCCTTCCCGCATACCATAGGTTCTTGCTGGGGAACATCCGTCTTGACCGCAAGATCAAGGTGGTGATCGACAGCGGCAACGGCACGGCGGGGCTTGTGGCCCCCCCGATTTTAAGGGACCTGGGCTGTGAGGTCATCGATCTTTATTCCGAGGTCGATGGCCGTTTTCCCAACCATCATCCCGACCCCACCATCCCGGAATACATGCAGGACCTGATCGCCAAGGTGAAGGAGACCGGGGCCGAAGTCGGAATCGGGTACGACGGAGATGCAGACCGGATCGGGGCCGTGGACCATCAGGGAAACATCATCTGGGGGGATCAGCTGATGATCCTTTTCTCCCGAGAAATCTTGAGGCGTCATCCCGGGGCGACGATCGTCTCCGAGGTGAAATGCTCCCAGAACCTCTACGACGACATTGCCAAGAACGGCGGACGGGGTATCATGGGACGGGTGGGCCATTCTCTCCTGAAGAAGCAGATGAAGGAGGAAAAGGCGCTGCTCGGGGGAGAGATGAGCGGGCACATGGTTTTTGCGGACCGCTATTTCGGTTACGACGATGCCATCTACGCCTCCTGCCGCCTGCTGGAGATCATCTCCCAAACGGGCCGGAGGATCCCCGACCTTCTCAGCGACGTTCCCAAAACCTACCATACCCCCGAGATCCGCGTGGACTGTCCGGACGATAAAAAATTTTCCATCGTCGAGAAGGTTAAGGAGTCTTTCCGCAAGGAATATCCTATCGTGGATGTGGACGGAGTCCGAGTGCTTTTTCCTGATGGGTGGGGCTTGGTCCGGGCCTCCAACACGCAGCCCGTCCTGGTCCTGCGCTTCGAAGCCCGGTCGCCGGAACGCCTGCGGGAGATTCGCACCCTGACGGAAAAGAGAGTGGATGAACTATCTAAATAAATCCGGAGCTTGAAAACGGGGAAACGAAAGTGTCAGTGTGAGTGTAAGTCAAAAATAAATTCCTTTTTATCCTTCCACTCACACTGACACTAATCACTGTCTTCTCGATTCGCTATTCGAATCTCATATTTGCTGAAGAAACCACTCGAAATGAAAAAAAAACCAGATGTTTATGCGGTCATCATGGCCGGAGGGGGGGGGACCCGCTTCTGGCCCTGGAGCCGGGAGACGCAGCCCAAGCAGGTCCTTCCCATTCTATCTTCCCAGACCATGATCCGGGAGACGGTGGAGCGGATTCGGCCTCTGGTTCCCCGGGAGAAAATCCTCATCGTCACCTCCCGTTCTCAGGCCGGGAAGCTTCATAAGGAAGTTCCCCAAATCCCCCGACGGAATCTCCTCCTCGAGCCGTCGGGGAAAAACACGGCCCCCTGTCTCTGCCTGGCGGCGATGTACGTCGAGAGGGTGAATCCGGAAGCGGTCATGATCGCCCTTCCCGCCGATCATCATATCGGAAAGCCAAAAGAGTTCCTGGGCACTCTGCGGAGGGCGGTCGAATTCGCCTCCCGTGAAAATTACCTCATAACCCTGGGAATCACGCCTACCGGCCCGGAGACGGGGTACGGATATATCCGGAAGGGGGAAATTCTCAGCCGGGTCAGGGGAACCAAGATATTCAAAGCCAAAGCTTTCCGGGAAAAACCCACGTTGCGTAAGGCCAAGGGATATCTTCGCCGTGGCGATTACCTCTGGAACAGCGGTATGTTCGTCTGGAGAGTGGAAGCATTCCTGAAAGCGGTGGAGACGTTTCTTCCCCAGGTTCATCACCCCATGAAACGGCTGAAAACCTCCTTCGGAATGCAGGGGGAGAAGAAGGTCCTGGAGAAGGTTTATTCTCAGTGCCCGTCCATTTCCGTCGACTATGGAATCATGGAAAAGGCCAAGAATGTTGCTCTCATCGAATCCCGGTTCGGCTGGAGCGATGTGGGAAGCTGGTCCGTCCTCTGGAATCTCTGGCCTAAGGATCAGAAAGGAAATGTCCACCTCCAGGGGGAAAAAAGCCGCACGAACAAGATCCTCGCCATAGACAGCTCGGGCTGCGTAATCCGCGGGGAGAAAAACCTCATCGCGGTCCTCGGCTTGAAGGATATCGTCGTGGCGGAAGCCGGAGAGGCCATCCTGGTGTGCCCCCGCCACCGGTCCCAGGACGTCCGTTGGGTCCTAGAGGCACTGAAGGAAAAGGGATGGAGGCAGTACCTTTGAACCCGAACAAAAGGGAAAATGCCTAAAATTTGAAATGCCTAAAGTGCCTAAAATTTCATTTTCGAAAGACCGGTATCGGAGATGGCAGCGGTGAGCTTGGGCACTCGAGGCTTTCGATTCATTTTAGGCATTCTAGGCACTTTAGGCATTTGATTTTATGTTAATTATCCCAGCCATCGATATTCGGGGCGGAAAATGCGTCCGCCTCCTGCAGGGAGATTACGGCAAAGAGACCGTGTACGGAGAAGACCCGGTGGCCATGGCGGAAAAATGGGTTTCCCAGGGCGCCCGTTTTCTCCACTTGGTGGACCTGGACGGCGCGCGGGAAGGGCTTCCCCGCAACCGGTCCATCATCCAAACCGTCGTCAGGAAATCTTCCGTGCCGGTGGAAGTGGGGGGGGGGATCCGGGATCTCCCGGCCGTCGAAGATTATCTGTCCGCGGGTATCGAGCGGGTGATTCTGGGGACCGCCGCTTACGCCAATCCCGAATTCCTGAAGGCGGCCTGCAACCGATGGCCGGGGCGGATCGCCGTCGACATCGCCGCGAAGCTGGGGAAGGCGGCCATCGCCGGCTGGACCGAAGAAACCCCCATCTCGGCGGCAGAGCTGGCCGGGAAATGCGAAAAACTGGGAGCCTCGGTCATCATCTACACCGATATCCAGCGGGACGGAGCCCAGAAAGGGATCAACCTGCGGGATACCCGGGAGGTAGCCCGGTCGCTGAAGATCCCGGTCATCGCCTCCGGTGGAGTCTCCACCCTCGAAGACATTCAGGCGCTCCTTCCCTTGGAGAAGGACGGGGTCATGGGCGTGATCGTGGGAAGAGCCCTGTATGCGGGAACCCTGAAGCTTCCCGACGCGATCCGGATTGCGAAAAAGAAGAGGAGTTGAGATGCTGGCCAAACGGATCATCCCCTGCCTCGACGTAAAAGACGGGCGCGTGGTAAAGGGAACGAACTTCATCCACCTGCGGGATGCGGGCGACCCGGTGGAGAATGCCCGGGTCTACGACGGGCAGGGAGCCGACGAGCTGACCTTTCTGGACATCACCGCTTCCCATGAACGAAGGAAAATCCTTCTGGATGTGGTCCGGCGGACCGCCGAAGAGGTCTTCATGCCCCTGACCGTGGGGGGAGGAATCCGGACCCTGGAAGATATCCGGGAACTCCTGCAGGCTGGAGCCGACAAGGTTTCTTTGAACACCGCGGCCGTGCAGAAACCGGACTTCGTCCGCGAGGCCTCGGAAAAGTTCGGAAGCCAGTGCATCGTAGTCGCGGTCGATGCCAAGAGGAACCCCGCGGGAGACGGGCTGTGGGGACTGGCTGACAAAATGGCCAGAGAAGGAAGGGGGGAGGAGTTAATCGCCCTGAGGAAAAACCTCTCCTGGGAAGTTTACATTCACGGGGGACGAACCCCGACGCGGATCGATGCCCTGGAGTGGGCCCGGAAGGTGGAGGAATGGGGAGCCGGCGAGATCCTTCTAACCAGCATGGACCGGGATGGGACCAAGGAAGGGTACGATATCCCCCTGACCCGAATCTTCTCCGATATTCTGTCGATTCCCGTCATCGCCTCGGGTGGAGTCGGGACGATGGAGCATCTGCTGGAGGGCCTGACCCAGGGGCGGGCCGATGCCGTCCTGGCGGCCTCCATCTTTCATTTCCGGCAGCATACTGTCCAGGAAGTAAAGGCCTATTTGCAGGGGAAAGGCGTCCCGGTTCGATAAAGATAATCATGACCTCCACCAGAGGTGGAGGTATGAAAAACAGTGAACCGCTCAAAGCGGTTTGAATTGGGCACCACCTAAAGGTGGTGTCACTCTTGGAACAGATTCATCTGATCGAGCCGACGATCCTCTTTTTCCTGAGCCCTTATATACTCTCGGATCGCCTGCTCATCCATGCCAACGGTGGAAACAAAATACCCCCTGGCCCAGAAATGCTGCCCGCTAAAGTTCTTTCTCTTTCCCAGGTATACTCGCGCAATTTGGATGGCACTCTTTCCCTTGAGAAACCCTACCACTTGCGCAACCGAATACTTGGGAGGAATCGAGACCAGCATGTGTACATGGTCGGGCTTGAGATGCCCTTCTAAAATCTGACTCTCCTTCTGAATGGCAAGGTCCTTGAACCATGGCCCAAGGTATCTTCGTAATTCCGTATACAGGTCTTTTCTCCGATATTTGGGAATCCACACCAAATGATACTTGCATTCCCACTTTGTATGGCTTAAACTCTGTCGGTCGTCCACGGAAAGCCTCCTGNNTCAAACTCTATGAGTCCCCCGGCAGAGCCGGGGGTTTACCAGAATGAAATTATTTCAAGTAGATATCTGTCTCGCCGGATTTCACCGCCCATAAAGCACCGCCAGAAAGAATTCCTTTGACTTTTTCAATATTTTCCACTAGAATTTATTATTTACTGCTCTTGGCCAAAGCAAGCTAAAAAGATTCCTGGTAATTCCTATTCCAAGCCGGGACTCCTCGGCTTCTTTGGGGCATGATCAGTGAACATTTTTTCTTCATTTCTGGAGTCTTTTCGAATATTTAAAAATTCCGGCAGTCTGGAGGGGGGGCGAAAATGAATGCCGGGGGTAAGAATTAAAGAAGGTGAATCCTTCGAAAACGCTTTAAAACGCTTCAAAAAGCAGTGCGAAAAGGCCGGGATTCTTTCCGAGATTCGCAAACGGGAGCATTACGAGAAACCCAGCGTGAAGAGGAAGAAGAAGGCCCTGGCCGCACGGAAGCGGGCCATGAAGCGCATGCGCATCTACGACGAGTAAACCAGCATGACGCTCAAAGAAAAAATCGCTCACGATTACACTGATGCGTTGAAGGCTCGGGATGAGCGCAGGCTGTCAGCTCTGCGCCTTCTCCGGACCGAGGCTAAGAAGCGCGAAGTCAGCGGGCAGAAGAAGGAACTTTCGGAAGCCGAAGTGCTCGAGACTATCTCTTTCCTCGCCAAGCAGCGGAGGGAGTCTATCCGCCTCTTTGCCGAGGGCGGACGCCAAGACCTGGTGGATAAGGAGGAGGCGGAACTCAAGGTTCTGCTCGCCTACCTCCCTCAGGCCCTGACACCTATGGAGCTCGAGGAGCTCATTAATCAGGTGATCCAGGAAGCCCAGGCCATGGGTCCCAAAGACCAGGGAAAGGTCATGAAAGCGGTAATGCCCAAGGTCACGGGTCGGGCGGACGGGAAAGCGGTCAGCGAGATGGTCAAACAGAAATTGTCCAAACTGGCGAGCTAAAGTTTTTCTTCACCGGCTCGCCTTTGGGCCGATTGCCGGAAAGGTATCTGCGGCCGCCTTGCGCTTGAACTGGCCTTTTCCGGATCCTCCTATCGCCGGGCGGGCCGGGTAAGGAGACCGGGAGGCGCAAGATTCCTTTTTCCGGCCTTCGGCCGATAATCCCGAGGCCCTGAAAACGCGAATCCTTCAATCTCGGCATCGAGCGGACAACTCCATAGGTCAAAGGGGTGAATCCTATCCTGGCCGAGGAACGCAGGGACGGCGAATACCCTTTTCCCAGTCCTCACCTTACGATCCGCGAACAACCTTCGCCGTTTATTCTGGACCTCCCCTTCAAGGGGAAGCCACCTGGGAACCTTTTTTGAAAAAAGGAGGGTCCGCTGTAGGCAATCTTTCAGCGGCTTAAAGCAGGTCCATGGAGGAACGGTCACTCCGCGTCTTGGAATTTCATCTCTTTCTGCAGGGCTTGCAGACCTACGCTTCTTCCGAAGTGGGGCAGGCCGTCTGCCTCGCCTTGCGTCCCTCCCCCCGCAAAGAGGAAGTCGAAAAGCGCCTGCGCGAAGTCGGCGAAGCCTCCGACCTCCTGAAAGTGGAAGGGGATATCCCCCTGGGAGGGCTCCAGGAGGTCCGCCCGCATCTCCACCAGGCTCGGGCTGAAGGGACCTGTCTGCCCGCCGAAAGCCTGCTGCAGGTCAAGAGCACCGCGGCTGCTTCGGGAAAGGCCCGCGGTTATCTGCGGAAGGCCGGCCCTTCCCATCCTCTCCTGAGAGAGGTAGAGGAGAGGATTCCGGATTTACGGGATCTGTACGACGAACTCCAGGCGGCCATCGGCCCCCGGGGAGAGATTCTGGACTCGGCCAGCCCCGACCTCCGCCGTCTCCGGCGGGAGGCTTCTCTCGTGCGGGCGCGGATCCGCCAAGCCTTGGAGAGACTGTGGGAAAAGGAAGAGCTGCGCAAGATCTTCCAGGAACAGATCATCACCCTGCGCAACGAACGGTACGTGGTAGCGGTCAAGGCGGAGTTCAAGAATTCCCTGCCCGGAATCATCCACGACCAGTCTCAATCGCGGGCCACCTTTTTCATCGAGCCCCTCACCACCCTGGAGGAGAATAACGACCTCAACATGCTCCTTCAGGATGAGAAGGAAGAGGAACGAAGGATCCTTCTCGCGCTGACCACCCTGATTCGGGAACGGGCTCGGGAGATCACTCGGGCGGTGGAAGTGCTCGGCCATCTGGACCTGGTCTTCGCCGAAGCCAAATGGGCGCAAGCCGGGGGCGCCACCATCCCATCGCTGAACGATCACGGCCGCTGGAATCTGCGGGGGGCTCGACATCCCCTGCTGGGGCCCAAGGCCGTTCCGATTGACCTCTTCATGGATCGGGAACAGAGCACCCTGATCATCACCGGGGCCAACACCGGGGGGAAGACCGCCGCGTTGAAAACCCTGGGTCTCCTGACCCTGATGGCCCAGAGCGGGGTTCCCGTCCCCGCCGCCGAGGGGAGCGAGATGCCGGTTTTCGGGAAAATTTTCGCCGATATCGGCGACGAACAAAGCCTGCAGGAAAACCTGAGCACTTTTTCCGCCTGGGTTCGGGCAATCTCCAAGATCGTTCAAGAGGCGGACTCTTCCTCGCTGGTTCTGCTGGACGAAGTCGGAGGAGGAACAGACCCGGTGGAGGGCGCGGCCTTGACCATGGCTCTCCTCGACAGGCTGCGCAGCCAGGGGGGAAAGACCGTGGTCACCACCCATCTTCACCTCCTCAAGGCTTACGGAGCGATCCATCCCGATGTGGTTAACGTCTCGGTCGCGTTCAACCCCGAGACCCTGCGCCCGACGTTTCGCTTGATTTACGGCCGCCCGGGAGAGAGTCATGCCCTCCTCATGGCCGAAAAGTGGGGCCTTCCCCACGACCTGGTCCAGAAGGCCCAGGGGTATCTGGGGGAGGGGGAACACAAGCTCAGCCAGCTCCTCCAAACCCTGGAGCAGACCCAGCATGAGATGGAGGGAAAGCTCAGGGAAGCGGAGGAGACCAGGCGGCAGGCCGATTCCTTCCGCCAGCAGGCCGCGGCTCTATCGGCTCAAGCCCGGAAGGAGGAAGAGCGGCTTCTTCTTCAGACCCGGGAGGAAGCACGGGAAATGGTCCGGCAGGCGCGGGAGGACCTGCGCCGCCTGATCAACGAGTTCAAGGCCAAGGGACGGACCGATCTGCACCGGCTCGACCGGGAAATCGAGGCCGAGGAACAAAAGCTCGGCCAATGGTTGTTGAAGAAGCACGGAGAGGCCTCGGGCAAAGAGGGAGCCCTGCCTTCCCTGGCTCAGGAGTCTCCCCCTGCCACCCTGACCCAGTTGAAGGAGGCTTTTGCCAAACGAAGGGCGAAGAAGGCCGGCCGAAGCGCCAAACGCGGCCACCTCGACTATCACATTCCCTCGGTCAAGCAGGAGATCAAGGTCATCGGCTTGCGGGTAGATGAAGCCATTCCCCTGGTGGACAAGGCCATCGACGAGGCTTTTCTGGGGGGTCTGAAAGAGTTGGAAGTCATCCACGGGTCGGGCACCGGCCGGCTGCGGCAGGCGATCCGGGAGCATCTGCAGGATCACGGATCGGTGAAGTCTTTTTTCCCCGGAGGACCCGGCCGGGGAGGCGACGGGGTGACCGTGGTGGAGATCGGCCCCGCCCCTGCCGATCGGCCGCATCAACGTCGCGCCCCCAAGATGGGCGACCAACGCGGGTGAAGGATGAGCGACCTGATCCCCGAAGATAAAATCAACGAGGTGCGGCAGCGGGCCAGCATCGTGGAAGTGGTTTCCGACCTTGTATCCCTTAAGAAGTCGGGGAAGAACTACCTGGGGCTCTGCCCCTTCCACTCGGAAAGGACCCCCTCCTTCACGGTCAACGAGGAGAAAGGGATCTTTCACTGTTTTGGCTGCGGAGTAGGGGGAAATGTTTTCAACTTTCTCATGCGCACCGGCCAGATGACCTTTCCCGAGGCCGTCCAGGCCGTCGCCAAGCGCTATCAGGTGGCCCTCCCCACCCGCGAGTTGAGCGAAGAGGAAAAGCGGCGCCGAGGCCTCAAGTCCAAGTTGTATGAAGTGAACGAAGCGGCCGCCGAATACTTCCACCGGATCCTGACCTCCCAGAAAGAGGGGGAAGAGGGCCGCAGGTACCTGGCCCAGCGGGGCCTCTCGGAGGAAACGATCCGGGAACATCGGCTGGGGTTTGCCCCCGCCTCCTGGGACTCTTTGGTCCTGCACTTTCAGAAGAAAGGGGTCCCTTTGAACCTGGCCGAGACCCTGGGACTCATCCTTCCGCGGAAAGAAGGAGCGATGGCCCCCGGCCGTCCGGGTTATTTCGACCGGTTCCGCCGCCGGGTCATCTTTCCCATCATCAGCGAAGGAGGGCGTATCCTGGGATTTGGGGGGCGAATCATCGAGGAAAGCAAGGCTGAGGGAGAGATTCCTCCTCCCAAATATATGAACTCGCCCGAATCCCCCATTTACTCCAAAGGACAGACCCTTTACGGATTGAACTCGGCCAAGGGATTCATCCGGGAAAAAGGTAACGCCCTGATCGTGGAAGGGTACATGGACCTTCTCTCCCTCTTCCAGGCCGGGTTCCGGAACGTGGTGGCTTCTTTGGGAACGGCCTTGACTTCTCACCAGCTAAACCTTCTGAGCCGTTACGCGCCGGAGGCCGTCCTGATCTTTGACGGCGATGAAAGCGGCCAAAAGGCCACGCAGCGGAGCCTGGAGCTCTTCCTCCAGGAGGGGATCTCCGCCCGGATCGTCTCCTTACCCGGCGGATACGACCCGGACAGCTTCATCCGCAAGGAGAAGGGCGGCCCTTTCGAAAAGATCCTGGCCGATGCCTCCCCGCTGGTGGAGTTCCTGTTCGACCAGGCCCTGCGCCGACATCGCCCGGATTCGGTGGAGGGAAAGGTCCGGATCGTCCGGGAGTTGATCCCGGCGCTCAGCCGCCTGCAGGATCCCCTGGAACGGAACCTCTACATCGAAAAGATCGCCCTGCGACTGGGACTGAAGGAAACCCAGATCCGGGACCAGCTGCGGGGCCAAGAGCCTGCTCCGGCGGGCCCGGAGAAGTCCCCGCCGCCGGCCCGTTCGGGCCCGGCGCATGAAAGGGTCCTCCTGCAGCTCATGCTCCTGGATCCCTCGGCCATCGCCCGAATCCAGGAAGTCGTGGGGAAAGAGGGGTTCTCGGACCTTCGGCACCAGAAGCTGGTCCATAAGCTCCTGGACTTGAAAGAAAGGGGCGAGACGATCGACCCCCAGCGCTTCCTCAGCGGCGAGGAGGAAGAGGACCTGAAGGCCCTGGTCTCCGAGCTCCTTCTGGGAGAAGAAAGCCTCCTCGACCCGGAGCGCATGCTCGAGGATTGTTTGCGGGAGGTGAAGCTCTCCCGGATCCGGCAGGAGATCCTGCAGGTGGATGAAGAAATTCGTCAGCGAAGCCGACAAGAGAAAGATGCATCCTGGACTGTTCCCGGGTTGAAGGAACTCCTGAAAAGAAAACAGCGGCTCATCCTGGAGAAGAGAAGATGGTCGGGAGGACCCGCTGACCCGGTTCCGCACCAGCAAGGGTAGAGAGCCCAAGGACAGGTGAAAGAATTATGGCCAAAGAAGAAGAGATGGAAAAGGTAAAAGCATTGATCCACATGGGGAAGAAGAAAGGCTTCTTGACCTATGACGAGGTCAACACCCTTCTTCCCCCCGACATCATCTCCTCGGATCAGATCGACGACCTGATGATGATGTTCGGGGAGATGGACATCGAGGTGGTCGATGCCGCCCACAAGGTCAAAGTGAGCAAGCAGCGGGAAGAGGTTGAGCCCCTTCCTCCGGAGGAGGAGCTCGAACTGGAGGCCGAGGGACTCGGAAAATCCATCGACCCGGTCTACATGTACCTCCGGGAAATGGGATCGGTCTCCCTCCTGACCCGGGAAGGGGAAGTGGAGATCGCCAAGCGCATCGAAACGGGAGAGAAAGAGGTCATCAACGCCGTCCTGGACTCTCCCCTGACCATCAAAGAGATCATTCAGCTCGGCGAGCGGCTTCGTTCCAAAAAGGTGAAGCCCAAGGAGCTGGCCCCCGATCAGGAGGACGAGGACGAGTCCTTCTGGGAAGAGGAGTTCAACGTTCAGAGAATCCTGACGCTGATCGACCAGATCCGAAAGTTCGACGAAAAAAACCGGCATCTTCGCGAGAAACTGGCCAAGGCCCGGGCGTCGGCCCAGACCCAGCTGGGGAAAAAGCTGCAGGAGAACAAGGAAAAGATCGTCTTTCTGCTCAAGGACATCAACCTAAAAACCAAACAGATCGACAAAATCGTGCAGAAACTCAAGGGGCTGGCCGACCGGGTGGAGAAAGCCGAGGGAGAGATTCACGAGGTTCTCAACCGCGCGACCCTGCCCCTGGACCAACTCCAGCGGATTCTGCGCATGATGAAGAAGAAGCCGGGGGAGTTCCGCAAGTTTCTGCGCAAATCCAACCTGAAGAAAGAACTGCTGGAGGAGTATGACCGGGTGATTCGCAACGCCCAGCGGAAGATCCGCCGGGTGGAGGCCGAATCCAATCTGCCGGTGGAGGAGCTCAAAAGGACCCTGGAGGCGGTGCGGAGCGGAGAGGCCAAAGCCGAGGTCGCCAAGAACGAATTGATCAAAGCCAACCTCCGCCTGGTGGTTTCCATCGCCAAGAAGTACACCAACCGGGGCTTGCAATTCCTCGACCTCATCCAGGAGGGAAATATCGGGCTGATGAAGGCGGTGGATAAGTTCGAATACCAGCGGGGTTACAAATTCAGCACTTATGCCACCTGGTGGATCCGGCAGTCTATCACCCGGGCCATTGCCGACCAGGCCCGGACCATCCGGATTCCGGTGCACATGATCGAGACGATCAACAAACTGATCCGCACGTCCCGATACCTGGTCCAGGAATTCGGCCGCGAGCCCACCCCCGAGGAGATCGCCGAGCGGATGGATTTCTCCCTGGACAAAGTCCGGAAGGTTCTGAAAATCGCCAAGGAGCCCATTTCCCTGGACACTCCCATTGGGGAAGAAGAGGACAGCTACCTGGGGGACTTCATCGAAGACAAGAAGGTTGTAGCCCCTGCCGAGGCCGTGGTCCAGCTCAATCTCTCGGAACAGACCCGAAAAGTGCTGGCTACTTTGACGCCCCGCGAGGAGAAGGTTCTGAAGATGCGTTTCGGCATCGACGAGAAGGCCGATCATACCCTCGAGGAGGTGGGACAGAATTTCGACGTCACCCGAGAGCGGATCCGGCAGATCGAAGCCAAAGCGTTGCGCAAACTGCGCCACCCCTCCAGGTCGAAGAAACTGAGGGCGTTTGTAGAGGGCTGAAGACTGGGAGTTGAGAGCCGAGAATTGGGAGCGGTTAACGCTGGGCTTTTTCGACTCCCACCCCCAACTTCCGACTTAAGGTTTAACCGGTTCTTGACAAGCACCGGTTAAACCGGTATTTTAAATAATATGGGCCCATAGCTCAGCTGGAAGAGCCACCGGCTCATAACCGGAAGGTCCCTGGTTCGAACCCAGGTGGGCCCACCAGGTTGTGTAACTATGTTTTTTCATGATCCATCTGAACCGTTCAAAATGGATAGGCCTCGAGCAAGAATCTTTGAGGCTGAGCTTGAGAAGTGCACCCCCCGGGGTGCATTTCGCTTTTTAGGAGGAAGAAATTGCGGGAACAATTGGAAAAATTGATCGCCTTACAGACTATCGACCAGCGGGTCTCGGAGATGGAGAGAGAAAAAAGCCAGATCCCCCAGTCCATCACCTTCCTGGAGGGGGAGTTAAAGAAGGAAGAAGAGAAGTTCCTTGCGGAAAAGGCGGAACTGGAGAAACTCCA
>PMCE01000195.1:0-7100 GCA_003154025.1 Syntrophaceae bacterium | reverse complement strand
GCCAGCGCCAAAAAGCTGAACCGGCAGAGGGAAGAAGAAATCCTCGAAATTCTGGAAAAGTTCGAGGAGGCACAACAGCGGACCGCCCGGGGAGAGAAAGAATTGGAGGACAAGCGGAAAGAGACCCTGCGGCAGGTAAGCGAATTGAAGCAGAAAGAGGCCTCCTTCGAACAGAAGATGGCCGGGGAAGTACGCCAGCGGAAGGAGAAGGAAAGGGAAATTTCCCGCGAACTTCTGAGACGATACCGGATGCTCGCGGAAAAACGTCAGGGCATTGCCGTGGCTCGAGTGGCCCAGGGCGCATGCCAGGCCTGCCACATGAACCTTCGCCCCCAGCTCTATATCGAACTTCAAAGACAGGAATCCTTGATTATTTGCCCCAACTGCAGCCGCATCCTCTTCTGGGAGAATGGTTCCACCAAGGCCGAAAAAGCGTGAGTGAAGATAAAACTCCTGATTCTTTCCCCCTCTTCGGAGAAGGAAAGGAAAACACGCCTCCTGCGGACGAGAGTGTGCTGCGGCATCTGGCCCAGACCTTGAGTGTGACCAAGACCCTCAAGCGGCTTCCTTCTCTGACTCCTAAACACCTCCAGGAAATTCTCCTTCACAGTGCCGAACGCGCACAAGAGGAGGGAAAGCCATCGGCTGCCGCCCTTCCTGGGGAAGAGCAAAAACCCTCCCCGTCCCCCACCCCCTCGAAAGAATTCCACGAATTCTTCATCCACACCGATGGAGCTTCCCGGGGGAATCCCGGCGAGGCCGGGGCCGGGGCGGTCATCTCCGACTCCCGGGGCCGGACCGTGAAGGAGTTGAAGATCTACCTGGGAATGGCTTCCAATAATGCCGCCGAGTACCAAGCGGCGATTCTAGCCCTGGAGAGAGCTTTTGAGCTCGGCGCGAAGATTGTGAGTCTCTCCCTGGACTCGGAGCTGGTCGTTCGCCAGCTCCGCGGGGAGTACCGCGTCCGTGAACCCCACCTTAAAATCCTCCACCAAAAGGCCAGGGAGATCTTGAACCGGTTTTCCCGATATAGTATCCTGTATGTACCGAGGGAAGAAAACCGCCGGGCTGACCAATTGGCCAACGAGGCGATCGATCAGAAAATAATAGAAAACAAATAGGGTTCGAGGATTCGAGGATTCCAGGGGCCGAGGAAAGAATTTTTTTTTGATTTTCCCACTTGCCCCCTAGAATCCTGGAACCCTTGAACCCTACTTTTAAGGGTTGCGGAAGGGGGTCGGGTGGTCGCTCGCCTCGCGAAACGCGTGACGGGAGGAAAGTCCGAGCTCCACAGGGCAGGGTGGTCGCTAACGGCGACCGGGGGTGACCCCAGGGAAAGTGCCACAGAAAACATACCGCCCCGAGCACGTCGAGGGGTAAGGGTGAAAAGGCGAGGTAAGAGCTCACCGCGGCCCTGGCGACAGGGCTGGCACGGTAAACCCCACCCGGTGCAAGGCCGAATAGGGGAGCGTTGTAGAGTGGCCCGCTCGATGCTCCCGGGTAGGCCGCTGGACCCGGGCAGCAATGCCCGGGCAAGAGGAATGATCACCCTCCCCGGTTTTCCGGGGAGACAGAACTCGGCTTACAGACCCCGCTTCCGCAACCTTTAAAGGCAGGGTTCTAGGATTCCAGGGGCCCAGGGGAAAAATCTCCTTTGGTTTTTCACTTGAACCCTTGAGCCCTCGAATCCTTGACCCCTGATGTTGACACCTAACGTCCGGAAGGAAATTTGAAATGCCGGTTTACGAATTCGAAGGCAAGCGACCCAAGGTCGGGGAAACCTCTTTTGTTCACCCCTGCGCGGTTTTGATCGGGGGTGTGACCATCGGAGAGAACTGCTACATCGGCCCTGGGGCCGTGCTGCGCGGTGATTTCGGCTACATCGAGATCGGGGACGGTTCCAACGTCCAGGAAAATGTGGTCATCCATACCTTTCCCGAGCAGACCGCCCGCCTCGCAAAGGACAGCCACATCGGTCACAGCGCCATCGTTCACGGGTCCAAGATCGGAGAAAATGTCCTCGTGGGGATGGGCGCGATCCTCCATGAAGGAGTGGAAATCGGAAAGGATTGTATCATCGGATCCGGCTGCGTGATCACCGATAACCGGAAGATTCCCATGGGTAAACTCGTAGTCGGCGTTCCCGGAAAAATCGTCGGCGACGTCTCTCCGGAGATGACTCGGGCCAAGACCGCCGGCACCCGGCTCTACCAAACTCTACCCCGGCGATACCGCGAATCTTTCAAACGGATCGACTGACATATGGAAGCCGAAATCTCCCGGGATTGGACATTGGCTTGGGTCTCCCTCTCCTAATAGGTCCCGCTGCTCTTTGTTCCACTTGATCCAATCTTTACCTGATCTTTATCCTATCCTTACGCCCGCCGATTAAATTATGAATAACGAAGAACGCGTGGATAAGAAGGGAAAGGGGGTCTTTATGGACTCAGAGCAAGATTGGCAGTGGTTCCTGCTGAGTCGGCGAACTTTTGTGAAAACGCTGAGCCTGGCTTGCCTGGCGTGCAGTCCGGTCATGAAAGCCTGTAATCTTTTGAGCGGTGAAAATCAATTCAAGGAGAAGAAAATGGAAACCAGCAGCGCCGTGGGTTATTCTGGGCTCCCCCAGCCCTCCCGGCCCCTTATCGATTTGGCTGCCCGGGGCCGGACGGAGACGGCCACCTTTGCCCTGGGGTGATTCTGGGGTCCAGATGCCCAGTTTGGGGCCATCAAAGGGGTCATTCGCACGCGAGTTGGATATTCCGGGGGGACTAAGAAGAACCCGACTTACCATGGTCTCGGGGATCACAGCGAAACCGTCCAGATGGACTTCGACCCTTCCCAGATTTCCTATGAAAGGCTTCTAGATTCTTTCTGGAAAGCCCACGATCCCACCAGGCGTTCATGGTCACGCCAGTACCGGACAGCCCTATTTTTCCACAACGAGGAGCAGAAAAGACTGGCCATGGAAAGCAGGGACCGCGAAGCAGCCCGGATCAATGCAAAAATCCAGACGGAGATCCTGCCGACTTCCGAGTTTACCCTGGCCGAGGACTACCATCAGAAATATTTCCTGCAGGCAGAAACTCTTTTCGTCAAGGATTTCCGAGCGATCTATCCTTCGATTGGGGATTTCCTAAACTCCACGGCCACCGCTCGAGTGAACGGGTATGTCGGCGGCTACGGAACCCTGGCGGCTTTGAAGGGGGAGCTGGACCAGCTGGGACTGTCCGATGCCGGTCGTAAAATGCTGCTCAACGCCGTCTCCTCTCGGCGCTGATCGGTAGTCCGCACATTAAAGAGGAGGTGGCTCGATCCTAGCCCGCCGGTCACCGGCTGCTCGTTGTCCCCGCTCCCATGTTTGGATTCTTTGGTTCCCTGTTTCTTTAACGGACACTGAACCTTTAACCTGCAAAAACATTTTTCTCCCTTCCCTCTCTTTCCTCTTGTCCCGGTTTCCCCGCGTCTCTCCCTCCTCGTGTCCGCGCGTCTTCTTTTCGGCTTTCCCCTGCGTCCTGCATCCCACCTTGGGTAGATTCTAAGCACTTATGGTGATATGATGCAGGGACGGTCTAGAAATTTTTTTTCGAGGAGGGATATAGATGGATTTAAAAGTGAACAAAGTGAAAAAGGCCCTCAAGGCCGGGCAGGTCTGCATCGGCAGCATGGTCTCCAGCTTCCGGACTCCCCAGATCGCTCAAATCTTTGCCGTCCACGGCTGGGACTATTTGATCATGGACACGGAGCACAGCTCCTTCGATTACTCGGGATTGGCCGACATTTTCACCGTGGCCCGCACCGAGGAGATCGTTCCCTTGGCCCGGGTAACCGTTGCCACCTACCCCTTCCTGGCCCGTGCTCTGGATGTGGGGGCTTTGGGGGTGATCTGCCCCCACGTGGATACGCCTGAGGAGGTTCGGCACATCATGGATAGCTGCTACTATGCCCCTGTGGGACGGCGGGGTCTCTCCATGAGCACCATCCACCTTGCCTATCGGCGCACGACGCAGAAGGAATATGTGGAATGGTCCAACGCCAACACCTTAGTGGTGATTCAGCCGGAAACCCAGAAGGCCCTGGACAATATCGAGAAGCTCGTCTCCGTCCCCGGGGTGGATGCGGTCATGATCGGTCCCAACGATCTTTCTCTTTCTTTGGGCATCGTGGGTCAAATGAAGCACCCGAAGATGATCGAGGCTTATGAAAAGATCATCGCCGCCTGCAATAAGCACGGGGTGGCACCCGGCATCCACCTGACGGAGATCGATCAAGCCAAGGAATGGCTGGCCAAGGGCATGCGTTTATTTACCTTCCAGAACGACGTCCGCATGCTCATGGACTCGGGAAAAGCGAACACGGCGCAATTACGAGAGCTGATCAGCAAGAAGGGATAAATGAATTTATGGCGGCAGGATCGTAGAGGCGATTCATGAATCGCCCCCGCAGAAAATCATCACTTTATTCCAAAAACATCTCCTGGGCCGCTTCTTCCCCGGGGTTCAAACGGACAAAATCTTTGTCCCACGGCCCCTCGACAATCCTGCGGAAAAAATCCAAAGATCCTTTGATCTCCTCATATTTTAGACTCAGAAACCGGGCATTCTCTTGGGCGTGCTTCCGATGGGCCTCCCCCATCCCCAGCTCCGACTCGACGAGAGCAATGCGGGTATAGTTCTTCAACTCCTCCCGGATCGCCCATTCGGCCGTATCCTTCCCATACCGCTGGCAATATTCTTCGTAAATCCCGAGGGGGGATTTCTTTTCTTCGATCCACCCCTTGGTCAAATAATAGGTTCCCGGCTCTCTCTGATGCTCTTCCATATACCTCCCACTCGAGCCCAGGAACAGAGCGATGCAGTCATGCACTTTGGGGATCAGGAGCGGATGGCCGTTCGCCCGCACCCCCACGATTCCGTTGCTGCACAGGCCATAGCTCAGGATGACCCGATCCCCCTCCCAGCTTCCGGCTTTATCGATCTCCTCTTGAATGGCCCCCTTCATCTTCTGCGGGGTTCGGTGCAGGGATTGTTCAAGGAAGACAAGGGAAATTCCGTCGTTTCGAAGATGCTGCAGCTCTTCCTTCATGATGGCGCAAGCGATAACCAGAGATTTATTCTTTGCCATGATCGGTTTGAAAGTCCCCCATCGTTCTTCTTTCTAAGATACCCGAGCCCGGGCACATCATGACATGAGGAAGGTCATCCTTGCCTCAAACCTTCACCAGCTTGCGGAAACTGGGCAGCTCCCGGGGCGGGGAGAGGCTTTTCCCCCGGAAGCTCCAGTTCACTTCGCCCACGTAGATATCCCCCCGGGAATCAACCGTGAGCCCATGGGGGGCCAGAAACTGGTGAGGTCCCTCGCCGGCCTGGATATCTCCCAGCCGTGCCAAGAGCCGGCCCTGGAGATCGTAGATGCTGATCCGGCCTCCGGTGTTGGGATAGTTCTGGCTGAAGGGGTAAGCGGGAGCCAATTCACCGACATAGACCCGTTGCTCCCCTTCTCCCGCGAGGTGCATTCCGCAGGGACGATGGATGTTGTTCCACATGGTCAGGAACTTGCCCTGGCGGTCGAATATCTGGATGCGGAGGTTTTCTCGATCCGCTATGAACACCCGTCCATCCTTGTCCAAGGCCACGCTGTGCGGCAGGTTGAACTGGCCCGCGTCGATTCCAGGCTCTCCCCAGGAGGACACATATTTTCCTTCCCCGGTGAACTTGTGGACCCGGGCATTACCGTATCCGTCGGAGATATAGAGTTCGCCGGTCTTGGGGTCGCGGGCCACTTTGGTGGGCTGTTGGAAGGGCTGCCCGCTCATGAACCCGGCCCCCTTTCCAGGGGTGCCGATGGTCATCATGAGCTTTCCGTCCAGCGTGAACTGGTAGATGGCATGGCCCCCGTCGTCGGCCAGATACAGGGTATCTTCCGGGCCGAGCGTTATCCCGTGGGGTCTCTTAAATTTCCCCTCCCCCCAAGAAGTTAGGAAATTCCCGTCCCGGTCAAAGACCGTGAGCGGGTGCTCTCCCCGGCTGAAGACATAGACCCGGTCCTGCGAGTCTACGGCCGCGTCCACGACTTCGAGGAACCTCCACCCCTTGGGCAGCTTGGCCCACTCGGGATATACTTCATAAGCAAATTTTCCACTTCCCATTCTGGTAGGCATGTCGTTTCTCCCACAGGCTACGCACTTTTCTGAGGCGAAGCCGTTTTTTATTCCAACAGTTCTTTAAAGAACTTCTCTAGCAACTCCGCTTCGGAAGAGGTATCGAGGGATGTCATAGACTAAGGGGCCCAAAATCAAAAGCCCTTTTCTAAAAGTATATGAAATAACTGGTTCGATACGCAAGCCCTTCTTGGGACTTGTCCCCCAAAGCTTTCTTGGACGTCCAGACAGGGGTTCAAATTCGAATATTTGGTTTAAAATAGATTAAGGACTAGAAAATTTCCCAAAGAGGAGGTTTTTATGGATGAGCCCGAACGAATCAGTGTAGAAGAAGTTCGTCGCAAGCTGAAATCCGGCGAAGTCCTGCTCGTCTGCGCCTATGACGATGAAGAAAGGTTCCGGAGTATGCACCTCGAGGGGGCGATCTCCTTCCAAGAATTCGAGGCCCGCCTCCCCTCCCTGTCGAAAGATCAGGAAATTGTCTTTTATTGTGCTTGACCCAAAGAGGGAAGTTCTGCCGGTCAGGCAGGCCGTTTTATTCAGAAGGGATACAAGAATTCGAAAGCTCTGTCGGGAGGCGTGGAGGCCTGGAAAAAGGCCGGATACTCCCTCCGGGGGCTGGAATGATAACCCCAGGGAACAGATCCGGCAGGGGGGACTCTGCCCCCCTGTCGGTTACGCTGCTCCCCTAAAAAGTCGGGCGTAATGATCTCGCGGAAGGATCTTACTCCCGCATCTGCCAGGTTTAGTTCTTGGCCCCGGCCGGAGGCTTCATGCCGAGGGTGGTCATGATCTCGGCGGCTTTGGCTTTCACTTCATTGGCTTTGGCTAAGGCGTCGGCTACGTTTCCGCCCTTGAAGGCGCTATCCGCATCCATCCAGGTCTTGGTAATCTCGTCTAGACCTGCTTTGGCCCCTTCAAACTTGGCTTTGTCCAAATCAGC
>PMCE01000262.1:2972-18622 GCA_003154025.1 Syntrophaceae bacterium | reverse complement strand
ACGACCACCGGGATCTCGGTGCGGGTGATGGTCTTTTCAAAATTCTCTGCGCTAAGTTCCACCGGATGGGCGGCGAAGAGATCTCCCTTGCATTTGCCGCACTTGGGATGGTCATTCAGCCGGTTGCTCTGCACCCGGTTCACGCCGCTGCAACGGGGACAAACGATTTCCAGAGCCTCGGGCATCTCTTTCTCCCCCCCACCTTTTTTTCATGAATCCCCCCTCTCAAGAAGAGGGGAAGGATCAGAATGTTTTCGGTTAGTGAGTGATCAAACGATCAGGCAATATCTATTTGGATTCTTCGCCGGATTTCTTTGCTTCATCCTCTCGGATTTCTCCCATAAACTCCTGGAAGCACTGGGGGCATAATCCATGGGTGAATTCCAGGTCCATATGCTCCTTAAAGTAGACCTCCATTTCGCCCCAGTACTGTTCATCATTCCGAATCTTCTTGCACTTGGCGCAGATGGGGATGATGCGGCGAATTGCTTCCAGTTCGGATATATCCTCAATCACCAGCAGGGCCAGTTGCCTTTCCTCAAAACGAAACGGGGAGGCGGTAATTAAGGTGTAGATTTGCTTGATTTTCTCGTTGGAGAGGAGCTCTAACCTGCTCTTGCGCCGGATCACTTCTTGGCCCCGGAAAGCCTCCTTCACCGAATTTCGGACGAGGTAGGTTTGGCAGTGGGGGGCATGTCCGCATCCGTCCGGGGTCTCGTAAGAATGAAGGCAGTGCAAGACCTCCCCGCCCCGCCGGCGGAGAACCTGATCCCGTCCCGCTGATAAAAACTGCCCCGCTGCCCGGTTGAATTCGATGATGCGCACATCTTCATCGACAACGAACATAAAGTTCGGGTTGGCGTCCAGTACTGCCCGGAGGAAATCCTTTTGGCCCCCATCAGCGGCCATTTTAGACCTTCCCACTCCATGATTTCTCGGTTGCGTATCCTAATCTTATACCCTATTATCCCAAAATTCCGCGGATAAATCACACCTTTTCTAATCCCCTACCCTCTTTCGGCCAGACCCTAGGGGGACGGAATCATATATCCCGGATTTCTGGGCCGAACTCTATCTGCCCCCGGGAGTTTCAAGCATTTTGCGCCAGGGCGGACAAGAGCTCGGTGCGGTCGAAATAAACCTCGTTGCTGAAGATACGGCCCTCCCGGATTTGCACGCCACAAACCCCATCCACTTCGACCTTTCGGTTACCCACCGGAATCGAAGCGTGCCATTTGTTGAGGAACCCCTGATCCAGAGGAATGGAACCCCGATGGGTCCATACCCAGTTGGGGTTGCGCCCCAAAAGTTTTCGAAAATACGCGAGAAGAGCTTCGCGGCCGCGAACCCCTCCGGGAATGGCCGGGTCCGAATAGAAAGCATCTTCTGTATAGAACGAGGCCAGATACTCGGGGTTGTTTCCCGTCCATGCCCGGAGCCACGGATCGGCAAAAATGGCGGCCTCGCGTTCATTCAACCCCTCGAATGGGCCCATGGTCTCCTCCTTCTTGGAAGTTCTAAAATGGTTTGATCAGCTTGGCTCCATTGATTTCATGGCCTCCCAGATTCCGATAGGAAGATGATTCAATAAATCCAAGGGTCCTGTCAAGAGGAGAGGCAGGAGTGGCAAATATTCCTTGACTTTTCGCTCCTCTCTTTCAATTATAAAAGAGATTCACTGAGAACACCCGGACAAAAAGGATACCCGGCCGGTGAGGCACGCTGTTCTATCTCATACACCACCGCGGGGAGACGACAACTAAATCATGGATCTATCTTCCCCTTCCCTTCAGGCCCTTCTCCTGGGTATCCTGCAGGGCCTGACTGAGTTTCTGCCCATCAGCAGCTCCGCCCATCTGATCCTTCTGCCGTGGTTTTTTCAGTGGAATAACCCCCTACTGGATAGTCTTCCTTTTGACGTGGCCCTCCACGCCGGAACTCTTTTGGCTATTCTCGGGTATTTCTGGCGGGATTGGTTGGGTCTCATAGGAGGGTTTTTTCGAATTCTCCGGCGCGGGAGAGTTCAGGATGTTCAGGAACGGCTGATCATTTATATTGTCCTGGCCACCCTTCCGGCGGGAATCGTGGGTGTTCTGCTGGAAAAAACCATAGAAAGTACCTTCCGAAATCCCGCCCTGATAACTCTTCCTTTGATCTTTGTCAGCTTCCTGATGATCTATGCCGAAAGACGAAGCCGTCTCTCCCGCTCTCTGGAAGATATGAGTTTCAAAGATGCCATGGTCATCGGGTGTGCTCAGTCCGTGGCTCTGCTTCCCGGAGTATCTCGTTCCGGGATCACCATCACCACGGGTCTGTTTCAGGGGTACCGCCGGGAGGCGGCGACCCGGTTTTCTTTTCTCCTTTCCACCCCGGCCATTGCCGGAGCGACGATTCTTCACGCCCGGCATCTATTCTCCGCCCGGGGGGATGATTGGTCTCTGATTGTTATAGGTTTCGTTTCCTCTGCGGTCGTGGGATATGTAGCCATCGCTTTTCTCCTCCGCTACTTGAGAGTTCATACCCTGAACCTGTTTGCGGGCTACCGGCTGGTTCTCGCCGCCCTGGTAATTTTCTGGATCCTATGGAAAGCATAAAATGATCGCCTGGGTTATCGAAATCCTCGCCCGGTTTGTCATCGACACGATCTCCGCTTCGGGGTACTTGGGGATCGTGGCTCTCATGGGGGTAGAGAGCGCCTGCATCCCCCTTCCCTCGGAGATCATCATGCCCTTCTCCGGATACCTGGTCTTTCGTGGGGATTTTGAGCTCTTTCGGGTGGCTTTGGCCGGGGCCTTCGGCTGTGTGGTGGGTTCGGCGCCTGCCTACTATCTTGGTCTTTACGGGGGAAGGCCTTTGGTTGAACGTTACGGAAAATATGTGCTCATCTCCCACCGGGATCTGGATATTGCCGACCGATGGTTCGAACGGTATGGAGACTGGGCGATCTTCTTCAGCCGGTTGTTGCCCGTGGTCCGGACCTTCATCTCCTTTCCCGCCGGCGTCGCCCGGATGAATTTCTCCCGTTTTGTGGCCTATACCCTTATCGGTTCGTTTCCGTGGTGTCTGGGGCTGGCCTATATTGGAATGAAGTTAGGAGAAAACTGGGACACTCTAGGGGTTTACTTTCACCGCTTCGACATTGTCATCGGGATTCTGATCGCCCTCGGAGTCATCTACTATATCTGGCATCACCTGAAGGGCAGAAAGACCTGATTCAGGCCGTCTTAGCCTCCGATTTAGTCTCTTTTTTAGTCTCTTTGGTCTCGCTCTTGGGGGTTTCGCTCTTTAGGGTCTCGGTCCCATTATCTTTATCTTTTTTATCTTTATCTTTCTTATCCTTCCANNAGCCTCCCCGCACAGGAGGGACACCGGGTTAAAGGTTTATCCGAGAATTTCTGCATGACTTCGATTATCCTTTGGCACTTATCGCACCGGTATTCATAGATAGGCATTCCAAAACCTCCGATTCACTCCCCACCCTAAAAAGGCAATTCAATCTACATACTTAAAAATAATCACTCGGTTGAGATTTGTCAAGGAGAAGGCTCATGAACATATTAAATCCCAAATCCCAAATAAATTCCAATTGGCAAAAAATCAAACGAATTCAATTCGGCCTTTTGGTTTGAAATTTGTGATTCGGTCCTGCGCTTCGCGGGATTGGGATTTGTCCTTAGGCGCCGGTATGTCCAAACCCCCCTTCGTTCCGCGAAGTTCCCTCCAGTTCAGAGGTCAATTCCAGCTCCGCCCGGCACACCGGGGCAATCACCAACTGGGCGATTCGGTCCCCCCGGTTAACCCGGAAAGGCCGCTGCCCCAGGTTGATGAGCAGGATCCCTACTTCCCCACGGTAATCGGCATCGATGGTCCCGGGAGTATTCACGACCGTGACCCCCTCCCGCAGCCCAAGGCCGCTCCGGGGCCTTACTTGGCCTTCAAATCCAGGGGGGATGGCCAGGGAGATCCCGGTGGGGATGAGCTTCCTCTCGCCCGGCTGCAGAAGGACTTCGCTTTCCACGTCGGCAAAGAGATCCATTCCGGCAGATTGTTCCGTCATGTACCGGGGAAGAGGGACCGGTTCCCCGGAACCCGTCCGCAGCCTCTTCACTTTTACCTTGACCCGTGGGACGTTCACGATTCCAGAAGCCCCCGCGGGATGGATTTTTCCGTTACGGGCCCCAGGACGGCGAGGGAAAGGGGGGAGCTTTGAAAGAGCTGTTCGGCCAGTTCCGCCACTTCCTCGGCAGTCACGAGCTCGATTCCTTCGATGATCTCCTCGGTAGAGATGTAACGGTTGAAGTAGATTTCGCTCTTGGCCAGGCGTCCCATGCGGCTGTCCGTGCTCTCCAGGCTCAGAAGGAGGTTTCCCTTCAGCTGCTCTTTGGCGGAGCGGAGTTCCTTGGATTTCAGAGAATCCCCCGCCATCTTCTTCATCTCCCGCCGGATGATCCGAAGGACCGAAGACAGGGTATTCTCCCCGGTCCCCACGTACACCCCCACCATGCCGCTATCCTTGAAGGAGGACAGAAAAGAATAGACCGAATAGGCCAGGCCCCGGTTTTCCCGGATTTCCTGAAACAGACGGGAGCTCATCCCTCCCCCGAAAATCGTGTTCAGGACCGAAAACGCATATCGCTGGGGATGAGTGGCAGAGAAACCTTGAGATCCCAGGACCAGGTGGACCTGCTCCAGGGGTTTGTTCTTCACGCAAAGCTGGGGATGCGCCTTGGGGGGTCGGCTATGGTTCTGCTTGGGGCGCAGGCGGACCTTCTCCATGGCCTCCTGCACGGGCCTCAAGAGATCCTCATGCTTCAATCTTCCGGCGGCGACAAAAATCGGCTGGACCCGCAGGTAATTCTCGACAAAAAACTCCTTGAGGCGGGTCCGGTTCATCCGTTCAATCGTCTCCAGCCGTCCCAGGATCGGAAAGCCCAGGGGATGGCGGGGCCAGAAAGATTCGTTGAACATGTCGTGGATGTACTCATCGGGCGTATCCTCGACCATGTTGATCTCCTGGACGATCACCTGGCGTTCTTTTTCCAACTCTCCGGCCGAGAAAGTGGAATTCAGGTAGAGATCGAAGAGCAGGTCCAAGGCGATGGGGAGGTGCTCGGCCAGGACTTTGGCATAAAAGCTCGAGAACTCCTTGCTGGTGAAGGCGTTGAGGACCCCCCCCACGGAGTCGATCTCCTTGGCGATCTGGCGGGCGGACCGGCGTTTCGTCCCCTTGAAGAGCATGTGCTCGATAAAGTGAGCGATCCCGTTCTCTTCCCAATTCTCATCCCGCGAGCCCGCGTGAACCCAGATTCCCACGGAGACGGAATGAACGCTGGGGATCTCTTCGGTGATGACCTGAATCCCGTTTTCCAGTGTGGTTTTGATGACCATAATCACTTCAAAATTGCGGATTTCGGATTGCGGATTGAATGCTCTTCTTCGCAGACCCGGAACTCGAAACCCGGAACTCGTAACTATTCTTTGGGCGGCCACGGATGGCCCAGGGCTTCCTTGCGGCTGAGCTTGATCTTGCCTCTTTCATCGATTCCGATAACTTTAACCAGGACCTGATCGCCCTCTTTGAGGACGTCTTCCACATTCCGGACTCTCTCGTTGGCCAACTGGGAGATATGAACCAGCCCATCGGTTCCCGGGAAGATCTCCACGAAGGCCCCGAATTCCTTCCCATCCGGCTTGCGGGCGATGGAGCTGACCCGGCCCATGTAGAACTCTCCCACCTCGGCTTCCTTGATCAACTCGCGGATGATGTCCGCCGCCTTCTGGGCCGCTTGGGAATCGGGGGAGAAGATATGGACCGATCCATCGTCTTCAACGTTGATCTTGACCCCGGTCTCATCCTGAATCCCCCGGATGATTTTCCCCTGGGGTCCGATGATCTCCCGGATTCGATCCGGCTTGATTCGCAGGCTGAGGAAGCGGGGGGCATAGGGAGACATCTCGGTCCTCGCCCCGGGTAACGCTTCCTCCATTTTTTGCAGGATAAATTCCCTTCCTTCCCGGGCTTGGGCCAGAGCCTGGCGGAGGATATCCCGGGTCACTCCGGAAATCTTGATGTCCATCTGGAAACCGGTAATCCCCGTCCGGGAACCGGCCACCTTGAAATCCATGTCCCCGTGGTGATCTTCATCCCCCAGGATATCCGTGAGAATCGCCACTTTCTCTCCCTCTTTGATCAAACCCATGGCGATCCCGGCCACCGGGCTTTTGATCTGAATGCCGGCATCCATGAGGGCCAGAGAAGCGCCGCACACCGTAGCCATGGAGGAGGAGCCGTTGGATTCCAGGACTTCCGATACGATGCGGATGGTGTAGGGGTTTTTTTCGGTGGATGGAAGAATGCGGCTGATGGACCGCTCGGCCAGAGCGCCGTGTCCAATATCCCGACGGCTGGGTCCCCGCATCATGCGCACTTCGCCCACGCTGTAGGGGGGAAAATTGTAGTGGAGCATGAAGGATTTGAAAGTCTCTCCGGTGAGGGCATCGATCTTCTGTTCATCATCGGCCGATCCCAGGGTGACCACGGCAGAGACCTGGGTCTCCCCCCGGGTAAACCTGGCCGAACCGTGGGTCCGGGGAAGCCACCCGACCTGGATGTGAATCGGCCGGACTTCGTTGAAGGCTCTTCCATCCACCCGGCGGTTTTCCTGAAAGATAGGCCGGCGGACGACGGATTTTTCCAGGGCCTCGTAATAAGCTTTGAGCTCTCCAGCCTTCTTGGGGAATTCTTCCAGCAGGGGAGCCAGGGTGTCCTGCCGCGCCTTCTCCAGCTGGTCGTTGCGCGCCTTCTTATTGGAAATGGACAGGGCTTGAAGGATCTTCTCCTCTCCCGCTGCGCGGATCCGCACCCGGATCGACTCATCGGCCAGCAGCACGCGCCGGCCCAAAACCGGGTCGAGGGAGAGTTCGGGGACCTGCTTTTTTTCAATGTCCGGAATTTCCGCTTCCCCGGCTGCTCTCCGCCGCTCATTCTCCAGGGCCACTTTCTTC
This sequence comes from Syntrophaceae bacterium, assembly GCA_003154025.1. The sequence goes on along the minus strand of PMCE01000262.1, from coordinate 11,617 downwards.
TTTTTCAGCTCATCCTGGATATCCAGGATGGGCTGCAGGGACCGGTGGCCGAAGAAGATGGCATCCAGTAAATCCTCTTCAGACATCTCCTGCCCCCCGCCTTCCACCATGACGACCCCTTCCCGGCTTCCGGCCACGATCAAGTTCACATCGCTCTGGGCAAGCTGGCTGCGCGTAGGGTTGCAGATCCACTGGCCCCCAATCCTTCCGACCCGGACTCCGGCGATAGGCCCTTGGAAGGGAATATTGGAAATCTGCAGGGCCGTAGAGGCTCCGCAGATGGCCAATACATCGGTGTCATTCTCCTGGTCGGCCGACAGGACCGTGGCGATGATCTGGACTTCGTTCAGGAAGCCTTTGGGAAAGAGGGGGCGCAGGGGTCGATCGATCAGCCGGGCAGTGAGAATTTCTTTCTCACTGGGCCGTCCTTCCCGCTTGAAAAACCCGCCGGGGATCTTCCCCGCGGCGTAGGCCATCTCCTGATAGTCGACGACCATGGGGAAAAAATCGATTCCTTCCCGGATGGTTTTGGAAGCCGTAGCCGTGACCAGGACGATGCTCTCTCCAAAGGTTACCAGGACCGCTCCATCCGCCTGTTTGGCCACAGCCCCTGTTTCCACGATAAAATCTCTGCCTTCCAGGTTACAGCGAACCTCAAGGCGTGTTCCGAGTACGGACATAAACTCACCCTCTTTCCGAAAGATGCTCGATTTTTCTACCCTTTAAGCGGGTAGAGCTTTCCGCCGCAATCCATGACCCGTTGCGGCGGCAACGTTGAACCCCCTTTTACTTGCGGATTCCCAGCTTTTGGATCAGGGAGCGGTAACGCTCCACCTCTATTTTTTTCAGGTAATCCAGGAGGTGCCGCCTCTGACCCACGAGTTTCAAGAGGCCCCTGCGGGAATGGTGATCCTTCATGTGGGTCTTGAAATGCTCCGTCAGGTAATTGATCCGCTCGCTCAGGATGGCGATCTGGACCTCGGGAGACCCGGTGTCCGTGGGATGTCTCTTGTTCCCCTCGATGAGGGCCTTCTTCCGCTCTGGCAGTAGTGTCACCTCTTTCTCCTTTCTGGCTTACAATTGAGAATCCAATCAGTCTAAGAAAAACTGTCTCCCTCCCCATCTCTGGAAGAGGAAGGAGGCGTAAGGCGATTCACCCATGAAAAACCCGCAGGATGCGCAAAACCGGGGCATTTCCGGTAAGCGAGGGGCCCGCGTCGACCTGCGACTCGGCGATGGCTAAGAGCCCGCAGGGTCCCTGAAGAAGGCCCCACCGCTGGCCCCTCCGGAACCCCTCCGATCCCCCTCCCGGCAGGTCGCTCAGGCGAAGCGGCTGACCTTGCCGAACCCGGACGGCTGCTTTTTCTTCCAGCTGAATCTCGCCCGTTAGGTCCACGCTCTCTCTCAGGGGGAGGATCTTTTCTTCTACCTTCCTCTGCTCCACCCGGCGGGAAACTTCTTCCAGGGTCATGGCCTGGCCCAAGGTGAACCTTCCAGAACGCGTACGCCTGAGTTCTACCACATGGGCTCCGCATCCCAGCGCCCGGCCCAGGTCCGCGCAGAGGCTCCGGATGTAGGCGCCCCGGCCGCAGGTAACCTCCAGGGTTACCAGAGGGAAGGAAAACTCCTTTAAACGAAGAGCATGGATGACCGTTTCCCGCTCCGCCACTTCGGGGGTTTCCCCCGACCGGGCCCGTTGGTACAGGGGAACTCCTTTCTGCTTGACCGCCGAATAGAGTGGCGGCCTCTGCCGGATCTTCCCCCGGAATGGGTCCAGCTTTTCCTCCACCATCTCCCGGGTGCAATGAAACCCCTCTTTCTCCGCGGTGATCTTTCCGTCCGCGTCCAGGGTATCGGTCTCCTGCCCCAGCTTCATTGTGGCCACGTAATCTTTGATGCCATCCAGGTTGAAGGGAGCCAGCTTGGTCCCTTCCCCCAAATAGAGGGGTAAAACCCCCGTGGCCAGAGGGTCCAGGGTCCCCCCGTGGCCTACCTTGCGGATTCGCAGCGCCTTCCTCGCCCAGGCCACCACATCGTGAGAAGTCCAGCCTTTCGGCTTGTCGATGACCAGGACACCGTTCAAAGAACCGCCCTTACGGCCTCCAAGATCTTGGCCTTGACTATGGAGAAATTTCCCTCCAGCGTGCACCCCGAAGCAGCAGGATGCCCACCTCCCTGGAACTTTCCCGCAATCCGGGCCACATCCACGGCCCCCCGGGAGCGCATGCTAACCCGGTATTTCTCCGGGGTCACTTCCCGGAAAAGCAGGGCTACCTCAACCCCCTGAACGGACCGGGGAAAGTTGATGAAATCCTCGGTCATGGCCACGATCGCCCCGGCTTCCTTCAGCATCTGCTGGGTTACCGCCACGGAACTCACCCGGCCGTCCGCCGAAAATTCTAACGTATCCAGGACCCGGGGCAAAAGGCGGAGCCGGGAAAGAGGCTGGGTATCATACACCTTTTGGGCCACCTTCCAAGGGTCCACTCCGGCCAAAAGGCATGCCCGTGCGGCGGAGAAAGTCTTCGCCGAGGTATTGGAATAATGAAAAGAGCCGGTGTCGGTCAGAATCCCGGTGTAAATATTCTCGGCCACCTCTTTGGTGAACGGGGCCGGAAGCGTTCGAATCAGGTCATAGATGATCTCCGCGGCAGAGCTCGCCCCAGGATCGACCAGGTTCAGGTCTCCGAAAAAATCGTTGCTCACGTGGTGGTCGATGTTGATGATCTTTGCGATCCCCTTGACCTTGTTGAACTCTTCCCCCAGCCGGGGCCGATCTCCGCAGTCCACGGAAAAGGCGATGTCGAAGCGACCGTCCGGCGGGGCCTGATGCGTGATTTTCTCCGCCCCAGGAAGGAAGGCCAGTACCTCTGGAACCGGGTCCTGGGTTAAAACCCGGACAGTCTTCCCCAGACTCTCCAAAGCCAGCGCCAGAGCCAGGGTGGCGCCGATGGCATCTCCCTCCGGGTTCTGGTGGGTGGAGATCAAAAAGGTTTGCCCCCTCCGGGCTTCCTCAGCGATCTTCCGGAGGATTTCCTTTGTCTTCTTCCTGGATGGTCTTGAGGAGCCGGTCGATCCGCTTTCCATATTCATATGTGCGATCCACTTTGAAGAGAAGGTCCGGGACAACTCTCAGACGCAGCTCCTTCCCCAGCCTTTTCTTGATGTATCCGGCCGCGCTCTGCATCCCGTGGAGCGCGGCCTCTTCCTGAGCCTGCTTGCCCATGGCGCTGAAGAAGACGGTGGCGATTTTCAAATCTTCGGTGACTTCCACCCCCGTGATGGTAACCGAAGTAAGACGGGGATCGCTCAGGTCCCTCAGGAGCATCTCCCCGATCACCTGCCGAATCATGTCGCTCACGCGTTCGGATCTTTTATAAGTCATAAAAACCTTCGCCACAGAGATCACAGAGAATTCTTACGGCAAGCATAAAATCTGAAATTCGCAAACTGAATTTTTCCCTTTTTCTCTCTGGGGCCTCTGTGTCCTCTGTGATTAGATTAAATATTCATAATTTCAATCTGCGAGTCGGTCACCTGGGCCAGGTTGGTGTTTTCGATGAAATCCACCACCTGGTCCAGAATGGAATTGACCCGCTGCCGGTCATTGGAGACGGTGCAGATCCCCAGCACCGCCTTCTGCCACAGATCCTGATCCTCCACCTCGGCGATGGAGATGTTGAACCTCTGCCGAGCGCGGGTGACGAGGCTTTTGATCACCTGTCTCTTCCCCTTGAGGGAAAAATTTCCGTCCAGCAGGAGTTCCAGGTGACAAAGCCCGATGACCACGGATTGGCTCCTCCGTCCTACAAGTGGGCGGTGACTTTCTCGACCACGTAGGACTCGATCACGTCATTCAGCTGGAACTTCTGAAATCCTCCCAGCGTGATCCCGCAGTCAAAACCGGAGGCGACCTCTTTGACGTCATCCTTGATCCGTTTCAGGGAGGAAATCTCCCCCTCAAAGATCGTCTTGCCCTCCCTGACCACATGGGCCTTGGAGCCCCGGAGGATCTTTCCTTCGGAGACCATGGAGCCCGCCACTACTCCGACACGGGTAATAGTAAAGATCTGGATAACCTTGGCTTTGCCCACCAGATGCTTCTCGTAAATCGGCTCCAGCAGTCCTTCCATGGCCTTATGGACATCTTCCAGGGCGTCATAGATCACGTTGTAGAGACGAATATCGATCTTCTCCTTGTCGGCCACCGCCTGGGCGCTGGGTTCGGACTTTACGTTGAAACCCAGGATGATGGCCTCGGACGCAGAGGCCAGCATGCAGTCCGATTCGTTGATGGCCCCGACCGAAGCGTGCAGGATTTTTACCCGGACGGCCTCGGTGCTCAGCCTTCCCAGAGCTTCACTCAGAGCTTCGATGGACCCCTGGACATCCGCTTTGAGGATGAGGTTCAGGTCTTTGACCACTCCCTTCTTCATCTTCTTGTAGAAATCCTCCAGGGTCACCCGGGAGCTTTTGGCCAGTTCCAGCTCCCGCTGCTTCTGCATTCGTTGAGCCGCCAGATCCTTGGCCTTCTTCTCATCCGTCACCACCGTAAAATCGTCTCCCGCCTGGGGGACGCTCTCAAATCCGATGACCTCCACGGGGGTGGAGGGACCGGCGATCTCCATTTTCTCGCCGCGATCATTGATCATCGCCCGGACCCGCCCGAAATGGGTCCCGCAGACGAAGGAGTCTCCAGCGTGTAATGTTCCATCCTGCACCAGGACCGTAGCCACCGGTCCCCGGCCCCGGTCGAGTTTTGCTTCGATGACCGTCCCGCTCATGGGCCGGCTGGGGTTCCCCCTCAGCTCCAAGACCTCCGCCTGGAGGAGGATGAGTTCCAGAAGCTCCTGCAACCCGACTTTCTGCTTGGCCGAGATCTCCGCCATGATGGTTTCGCCGCCCCAGGCCTCGGGAACGAGCCCGTATTCGGTCAGGTTCTGTTTGACCCGATCCGGGTTGGCGTTGGGCTTGTCGATCTTGTTGATGGCCACGATGAGGGGGACATTGGCGGCCTTGGCATGGTTGATGGCCTCTATGGTCTGGTTCATCACCCCGTCATCGGCGGCGACGACCAGAATGACAATGTCCGTGACTTTGGCTCCCCGGGCCCGCATGGCGGTAAAGGCCTCATGGCCCGGCGTATCCAAAAAAACCACCTTGCGGTGATCCACATCGACCGAATAGGCGCCGATATGCTGGGTAATCCCCCCCGCCTCCCCGGCGGTCACGTTGGTCTGCCGGATAGCGTCCAGAAGCGAGGTCTTGCCGTGGTCGACATGGCCCATGATGGTAACCACGGGGGGACGGGGAACACGGTCTTCGGCCTTCTCTTCGCGTTCTTCGATCAGGTCTTCCAACTCCAACGCCGTCTTCTCCACTTCGTAGCCGAAGTCGGCGGCGACCAGGGAAGCGGCCTCGGCGTCGATGGCCTGGTTGATGGTCACCATCAGGCCGAGTTCCATGAGCTTTTTGATGACCTCGGAAGCCTTGACCCCCATCCGTTTGGCCAGTTCTCCCACCAGGATGGCTTCCGAGATGCGAATCTTTCTCTTGATGGCCTTGGGGGTGGTAATTTCCGATTTGGCCATCCGGGGGCGGGCGACCACCTTTTGTTTTGACTCCCGTTCGAAGACAAAAGGCCGGGTGGTCTGCTCCTCCCGCGAATAATCATGCTCCTTGAACGCCCGCTTCTTCGTGGTGATCACGCGGGTCCGGTCGGGCTTGCCCTCTTCGACGACTTCCACATTTTTGCGCAGTTTCTTCTTCCGCCGGCCCCGTTCTTCTTCCGTGGACGCCGGAGCCGGCTTGGTCACCCCCGCTTCGGTGCGTTGCAGGATGATCGGAGCCTGGATGGAAGGCGCAGGTCGCCTCTCCACCGGGGCGTGTTCCCGCTCTTTCACGATGGAGGGCGGGGGAACCGCAGCCCTTTCGATGATCTTGGCCGGTTCGTATTTCTTCTTCGGCTTGGGGGGNNGGGACCTGTTTGGGCCTCCGGGGGAATCCCCTCCGCTTTGAGCTCCATTTCCGTGGGTTGGGGAGGAGCTTCCGGGACGGGGGCGGTTTTCGCTTCGGCCGGAGCCCCGACTCCCTTTTCCCCCTCCTTGATGGGTTTCACCGGGAGAGGGGGGGCTTCCAGGGGCGGTTTGATTTCTTCCACTTTTTCAGAGGGGGCGGTCGGTTTGGCTTCGACCTTTTCCTTAGGCGCCTCAGCCACGATCTTGGCGGCCTCGAATCTGGCTTCTTTCTTGACCGCCGGAGGTTTTACCTCCTCTTTCTTAAGGACGGGGGGTTTCACTCCGAGGGCAGGCTTTGCTTCTTCCTTCGGAAGCGGCGGGGGCGGTTCCGGGGCAGGCTCTTCTTTCATCACTCGCCGGCGAATGACCGTGGGCTTCACCCTTTGCTCGACAACGCCCTCTTTCTTGGAGAGATTGATCTGGTTTTTGACCCGCTCCACATCGGACTCTTCCAGCGTGCTCTGGACGCTCTTAACGGGAAGGCCCATCTTCTCCAGAAGCTTTACCAGATCTTTATTCTCCATCTTTAGTTCTTTAGCCAGTTCGTGAACTCTGACTTTTACCACCGCTTCTACCCCCTTCAATGGGTACGAGATTTCCCTCCGCTCCGGGAACCGACTTTTCTATTCTTTTTTCTCTGAGGTCTTATCCAGGTGTATCCGGGCCGCTTCGAGCATCTTTTCCGCCTTCTTCGAGCCGATCCCCTCGATCTTGGTGAGTTGGTCCGCCGTGCTTTGGCTGAGGTCGGCCACGGTCAGGAAGCCGGCCTGATTCAACAGCTGGGCCGTTTTCTCTCCTACCCCTGCTACCTTGTCTACCGTGTCCATCCCCCGCGAGGCGATTTCATCAGTGACGATTTCATCCAGCTGGGGCAGGGGCGGTTCGGCCTTGGACTCGCTACGGATGTCGATCCTCCATTCGGTGAGTTTGGCCGCCAGGCGAACATTCTGCCCGCGGCGCCCGATGGCCAGGGAGAGCTGGTCATCCTCGACAATCACCTCCATGGATTTGGATTCCTGGTTGATGATAACCTTGGAGATTTCCGCCGGGGCCAGAGCATTGCAGACAAAGCCGGCCGAATCCTCGCTCCAGGGGATGATGTCGATCTTCTCCCCCCGGAGCTCTTGAACCACCGACTGGACCCTTGACCCTTTCATCCCCACGCAGGCTCCCACGGGGTCCACGTCCGAGTCCCGGGAGTACACGGCGATCTTGGCCCGGCTTCCGGGTTCCCGGGCAGCGCTGATGATCTGCACGATGCCTTCCGAGATCTCCGGGACTTCCAACTCAAAGAGCTTGATCACGAAGGTGGGGTTGCTGCGCGAAAGGATGATCTGGGGACCCTTGGGCGTTTTGCGCACGTCCAGGACATAGGCGCGGATTCGGTCTCCCGGCTTGTACGTCTCTTTGGGGATCAACTCCTGCTGGGGTACGACCGCCTCGGCCCTTCCCAGNNTCTTTGAAATCATCGAAGATATTCTCTCGCTCGGCATCCTTGACCCGCTGGATGATCACCTGCTTGGCCGTCTGGGCGGCGATTCTGCCGAAATCGGAGATGTCGATCTTGGTTCCCAGGCTGTCACCCACCTGGACCTCGGAGTCCAGATCCTTGGCTTCCTGAAGAGCGATCTCCGCGGGAGGGTTCTTCACCTCTGTTACTACGGTCTTGAACTGGAAGAGTTCGACCTCCCCGGCCTCTTCGTTGAAGTGGGCCTCGATCTCCTGCTTGGTGCCGTACTTCTTCCGGGCAGCCGCCAGGAGGGCCTGTTCCAGAGCCTCGACGAGAATTTTTCGATCGATCCCCTTGTCTTTCCCTACCTGGTCAATAATCCGACTTAGATCCGAAGCCATGGCTCCATCCCCTTCCTCAAAAATCTATCTCTAAATTGGCTTTGGCAATGCGCTTGAGGGGAAGCTCGAAGACCTGCTGATCGACCTCCACTCGTACCTTATCATCTTCCAGGCCCAGGAGGGTCCCCTTGAAGTTCTTACGTCCCTCCAGGGGTTCATACAACTTTATTTTGACCAACTGGTTCCGAAATTTATAGAAGTCTTCCGGCTTTTTGAGCGGGCGGGTCAATCCCGGGGAGGAAACCTCTAGGATATAGGGGTTGGGGATTAGGTCCTTCACCTCCAGCACGGCCCCGACTTCGTGGCTCACCCCTGCACAGTCATCCAGTCCGACTCCCCCTTCGCGGTCCAGGAAAATCCGCAAGACCCAGCCATGACTTTCGCGCTGGTATTCCAGGTCGACCAATTCCAACCCCTGGGATTGCAGGATGGGTTCGATGACCTGACTTATTTCTTGCAGAAGCTTCTCGAATTTCAACTGGATCACGTCCTTTAACCAAAAAAAAGTGGGCCCGAAAGCCCACTTTTTTCAAGTAGACCTAAGAAAAACCGACCCTTTTCGGCTAGCTTTCGGCCATGTTCGTTGCCTTATGAAAATGAATTGGAATTATCTTGCTGGAGCGGGCGACCAGATTCGAACTGGCGACGTCAAGCTTGGGAAGCTTGCATTCTACCCCTGAATTACGCCCGCCTTATAACCCACTGATTATGATAGCCAGATTACAAAAATTTGTCAATATTTTTTAGGAATTGGAGGGCTTCCTCCTTGGTGCTCAC
>PMCE01000262.1:0-2835 GCA_003154025.1 Syntrophaceae bacterium | reverse complement strand
GCAAGGTCGATTCCCTCCCTTCCCATATCCTGAAAAAGCCGGTATTTTGCCCGGGCGGTCACCTCCCGAGCCTTAGCCAGGCCGGAGACGCGCATGTGCTGGCGGGTCAAATCGGAGATGATCCGGATGGACCTCCGGCTGAGCTTTAGCCTCCGGGCAACGGTCGTATTGATCTTCTCTCCCTCTTGATCATGATCAAGAAAACGGGCAGCGAGACCCCCTGAGCCATGGGGAGCCGCAACCGTCTTTCCCGAGTCATGGAAGAAGGCGATAAACTTGAAAAGGGCCGTTCGCGTGATCCCTTCTTCTTCCGTCTGGGAAAAATGACTACTCAGGAAAGCGGTTTCATGAGGATAAAGGTCCTGCAGATGGGATAGGATGAATTCCGCTCCCTCGACCGTCCTCAGCGCATGTTCGAGCAGAGAAAATTCTCCCCCCAGATTCAGTTTCTCCCACCCCCCCATCTCTGGAAAGATTTCTTCCAGGAGGCCCGCCTGGCGGAGATGACGAAGAAATCGCGAGGACTCTTTCTCCCCCAGGCCGGCGAAGAGTTCCGCCCGAATTCTTTCTCCCGCCGAGCGCTTGATGAGGTCACGGTTTCTCTGGATCATTCTCCAGGTTTCATCTTCCACGGAGAACTTAAGGGTGCAGGCGAAACGAAAGGCCCGGAGGATCCTCAAGGGGTCCTGGCGTAAAGAATCTTCCGAGTCGGCGCGCAGAAGTCTTTTGCGCACATCGCTCAGGCCGTTCAAGGGGTCGATGAAGCACGGATCGCCGGAATGAAAGATATCTTTCAAGCTGACCGCTATGGAGTTTACGGTGAAATCCCTCTGTCGGAGGTCTTCGTTGATATCCCTCCCCTGGATTCGGGAGAAGTCGAGCTCCACTCTTTTTTTCTTCTTCTTGAGAATCACCCTCCACGTGCCAAAGGCCTCCTCCAGGGGAAAGACATGTCCCCCGATCTCCCGGGCTACCTCCTTGACGAGACTCTCCACGTCGCCCAAAACCGCAAAATCAAAATCCTTCCCCAAAGGTCTGCCCAGAAGAAAATCCCGCACGGCTCCTCCGACGAGATAGACCTCTTCCTTTCTCCTTTGTGTCAGCCGGCGGATTGCTTCCAGGATCTTGGATTTTTTCAGCAGCTGTATTTCCATTATCCTTCGTACCCGCAAACTCCGGTTCGGGGCGAATTCACCACGGGGAGGAACATCTCCTCATCGCAACCGTGCTTCCCGGCGCAGTCGTCGCAAAGCCAGCCTTGGCTATCGTATATGCAATCCGCGCAGATGGTCGTGGCCGGCTTTTGGCACTGATTGCATATTATCTTGGGGGCGTCATTCCGAGCCAGGATTTCCACCTTGCCCTTTTTCAGCGTGCCTTCAAATTCAGAAATCACGTTCAGGGCGAGTTCCGTGGTGCTGCCCATATCATATTCATAAAGCCATTTTTGCCCCGGGCGCAGGATGTCGCTCAATTTTTCGTTCATGTCTATTTCCTCTTCACCGGCGGAAAAGACGCTCATGTGGCCGCAGCATTCCAGCCAAATATCCCTAAGAAACGTGTCCAAATCCTGAAGCCTGGCACTGCCCAACGCTTTGAGATGCATCCAGTACAGGTCCCCCGATAGGCCATATCCTTCCACCAGGAGATGGAATAGTTTGGTANNCTAGTTGTTGTGTTTTTGGCATGGTCATTTCCTTTGCGGTGTTTTTTTTAGGAATTCTTCAAAGAGCCCGGACATCTTCTTGAAGCCCGCAAGATCGCTTTTGGCCATGGACTCATAAACACCCGGTAGGCATCCGCCGCCTTCAACCGCTTCCAAAAGCATCTTCGCGGGGTCCTTTTTATATTCCCTATAATAGGGAGACCTCTTTGATGATCCCCACTCCCAACAGCCATACCCAATCAACGTACTCCCTCAACGTCTTCGGGGATAATCTCTGGGCCATGAGATCTTGTTTGAATTTCTCCATGAAGGGGAACAGGTCCTTCCCGCAGGCCAAATCCTTTTCGGTCCCCATCCAGGATTCCGGCCATTTTCCAAGATCCGGAACCAGTCCCTTCACGGATTTCGGTGTCGTTTTCTTGGCCAATCAGGTCTCCTCCATCATTTTCTTCCCGGGAATTTCCAGCATCCGATTCGTCCCTGGGGCTAATCTCCAGGGAGGGAAAGCTGTTTTTTCTCCACGAGGCAGGTTCTTGCCAGAATAATGGCTTCATGCAGTTTTTTCCGTAAAAGGTCTCGGGGAGGAAGTTCAGTCATATACGCCGCCACCCGGATACCACTCTTGCCCAGCTGCAGTAGCTCAATTTGCTCTTCCGATTTGCTGGCACATAGAATCAAGCCAATCGGAGAACCCTCTCCCGGTTGTTGCTCATATTTTCCAGCCATCGCAGGTAAAGCTCCATCTGCCCTTTGTAGGCAGCCTGGAAATCGCCGAGTTTCAGGTCAATCGCCACCAACCGGCGCAGCCCACGGTGATAAAAAAGAAGGTCGAGGTAATGATCATCATTGTCCACCTGGATGCGCTTTTGCCGGGCTACGAACGTGAACCCGACGCCCAGTTCCAGAATGAACGCCTCCATCTCGCGCAGAATCGCGGCTTCGACATCCTTTTCGCTGAAGGTGTCCTTGAGGCCGAGAAAATCCAGAAGATACGGGTCACGGAAGACCAAGTCGGGCGTGAGCTTGTCCTCCTCGCGGAGCTTCTTGAGTTCCATCGCCGCCAGCTTAGCCGGCTTCTTGGAGAGCGCCGTTCGCTCAAAGAGCATGGACTGAATCTTCGTTTCCAGTGTGCGGGTGCTCCAGCGTTCGATGCGGCACATCTCGGCGTA
>PMCE01000361.1 GCA_003154025.1 Syntrophaceae bacterium | reverse complement strand
TGGCGGAGACCTGCGGAAGGTCTGGGAAGGGATCGATGTGGCGTGGCGGGTGGGGATGTCCCCGATCAAGATCAACGTGGTGGCCATCGCCGGGTTCAACGACGGGGAGATCGAAGACTTTGCCCGTCTCACCCTGAAGGAACCCTTTCAGGTGCGTTTCATCGAATTCATGCCCATCGGCGAGTCCAGCGAATGGAAGCCCGAGCATTGCATCCCCTGCCGCGAGATCAAGGAGCGGGTCGAAAGAATCGCACCCCTCCTCCCCCTGACCGAAGCGGGGAACGGGCACGGGGGGCCCGCCCGCCTGTTCAAGTTCCCGGGGGCCGCAGGAGAGATCGGGTTTATCAGCCCGGTGAGCGAACATTTCTGCCAGTCCTGCAACCGACTCCGCCTCACCGCCGATGGAAAGGTCAAGACCTGTCTCTTCTCCGGGGAGCTGACCGACTTGAAAGCCATCCTGCGCTCGGGGGCCGGCGACGAGGAACTGGAGAGAAAGCTGGATGAAGCCCTCCTGAGCAAGCCGGCCCATCATGGTCCCCTTGGGGGAGTAATGAAGCGGTGCCACCTCCCCATGGTCAAGATTGGAGGATGATCACCCACGGTCATGAGCCTCTTTAATCTCTCCCTTGCCGCGCTGTCGGGTTTCCTCCTGATCTTTGCCTTCCCCCGTTTCAACCTGGAGATCATCGCCTGGGGCGCCCTCATCCCTCTGTTTTGGTCCATCCGGGGAAAATCGCCTGCCCAGGCGGCCTTGCTGGGATTCGTGGCCGGGTTCTCTTTCTTCACCGGCCTCCTCCCGTGGATCTATCATGTCCTCAGCCTATACGGCCACATCCCGGGCGCGGTCAGCATTTTTCTCCTGCTCCTCCTGACCGCCTACCTGGCGCTCTATTTTTCCGCTTTCGCCTTCGCCATACGCTGGGCCCAGGGCAGGATGGATATCCCGGAGACTCTCCTGGCTCCGCCCCTCTGGGTCTCGCTGGAATACATCCGGGGCTTCCTCTTCTCCGGCTTCCCCTGGGAGCTTCTGGGATACTCCCAGTACCTCACACTTCCCCTGGTCCAGATGGCTGATATCACCGGAGTGTATGGAGTATCCTTCTTGATCGTCCTGGTCAATGCGGCGGGCTACCGGTTCCTCGAAGCCTCCATAGAGCGGAACTGGAAGATCATTCGGAAAGAGGTCCTCACCGCGGCGGTCCTCTTGGTTATGTCCTCCGTCTACGGCTTTTGGCGGCTGTCGGGGATGAGCCCGGAGAATAAGGAAGGAACTCCCGTCCGGATCGCTCTCCTGCAGGGAAACATCCCGCAGGATGTCAAATGGGAGCCGAAGTTCCAGGAAGAAACCATGGCCAATTACACGGACCTCACCCTCCGGGCCCAGGCCACCCTTCCACACCTGGTCGTCTGGCCGGAGACGGCGACGCCCTTCTTCTTCCAGGACAGCTTCCAGTACCGGTCCCGCATCCTGGATCTGGCCCAGAAGCTTCAGACGCATCTTCTCTTCGGCTCTCCGGGTTACGACCGCAAGGGGCGGGAGGTCCACTACTACAACAGCGCCTTTCTCATCTCCCCCGAAGGAAAGGTGGCCGGCCGCTACGANNAAGATCCACCTCGTCCCGTTTGGGGAATACGCTCCGCTTGTCGGTATCTTCGGATTCACCCGGGATATCATCGGCGCCATGGGGGATTTTCAACCGGGAGAAGAGGTGCGGAATCTTGCCATCGCTCAGGGGAAGTTCGGAGTCCTCATCTGTTATGAGGCCATCCTTCCCGACCTGACCCGTCAGTTTGTGGACCAGGGGGCGCAATTCCTGGTGAACATTACCAATGACGCCTGGTTTGGACATACCGCCGCGCCGTATCAACATGTCTCCATGGCCGCTCTGCGGGCGGTGGAAAACCGCGTGCCCATNNCAATTCGGGGACCTCTTTACCTACCTATGCATTGGGTATACAATCCTGTTTCTGATTTATATCCGTTTTAGAAGGGAAGACCGTGTGGAACGAAATCGAGAGTAAGATCCCTCTCCTGGAAGAGAAATTACAGGCCCTCCGAGGTCATCTTTGACTTAGACGCCAAGATCGCCCGCCTCGCCGAGATCGAGCAGGAAACCCTCAAGCCCAACTTCTGGAATGACAACGAAGCTGCCCAGAAACTACTGAAGGAGAGGACCGTCCTGCGGTCTCACGTCGATCTCTGGGGAAAGCTCCAGGCCGAAACCGAGGATGCACGGGGGTACTTCGAGCTGGCCAGGGAAGAGAACGACGAAGAGACCCTGAAGGAAGTCGGGGCCAAGGTGACCCAGGTGGAGAAGGACCTCCAGGCAGCGGAATTCAAACGCATGCTGGGGGGAGAGACCGACCGGAACAACGCCATCGTCTCCATCCATTCCGGAGCCGGGGGAACCGAGGCTCAGGANNACCGGAGAGTTTGCCTACGGTTACCTGAAGGCGGAGGTGGGGATCCACCGTCTGGTGCGCATCTCCCCCTTCGATGCCGGGAAGCGCCGCCATACTTCTTTCGCTTCGGTCTTCGTGTATCCCGAAATCGACGAGGACATCGTCATCGAGATCAAGGAAGAAGACCTGCGGGTCGACACCTTCCGGTCCAGCGGGGCCGGCGGGCAGCACGTAAACAAGACCGAGTCGGCGGTCCGCTTCACCCACCTTCCCACGGGGATCGTCGTTTCATGCCAGAACGAGCGGTCCCAGCACAAGAACCGCGCCATGGCCATGAAGGTTTTGAAAGCCCGCCTCTATGAGCTCAAATTACGGGAGCAGGAAGAGAAGGCCGAGCAGCTGAACAGCACCAAGAAGGACATCGCCTGGGGAAGCCAGATCCGCTCCTATGTCCTTCAGCCCTACCGCCTGGCCAAAGACCACCGCACCAATTGTGAAATCGGCAACGTGGATGCCGTGCTGGACGGGGACCTGGATGAGTTTATCCAGACCTATCTCTTGCAGAAGACCGGCAAGAGCGTTTGAAATAAAAATTCCAAATCCCAAGTACCACATTCCAGTCCCGCGAAACGTGAGGCCAAATTCCGAATGACTGAGTTTCGCTCATTGAAATTTGGTGCTTGGAAATTGTTTGAAATTTGGCATTTGGTTTTTGGAATTTGAACTCTAGGAACTCCAGGCAGGTCAAATGGAACTAACTGTTTTGGGCTCCGGCACTTGTATTCCCTCGATAGACCGCGGTCCTTCGGGGTTGGCTCTTTCCTTTGGGTCTCACCTGATCTTCTTTGACGGAGGAGGGGGAAGCCTGCGGCAGATGCCCCGGTTGGGCCTCGACTACCGCAAGATCGATTACTCCTGCATTACCCACTTTCACCCGGATCACGTCTCCGACCTGGTCCCGTTCCTCTTCGCCCTGAATTACACCGTGGATTTTACCCGGTCTCTTCCCTTGCACATCTTGGGTCCCCAGGGTCTGGAGAATTTCTATGCCCAGATGCGCGGGAGCTTCGGACACTGGATCGAGCCCAAGACCTATTCGCTTTTCCTCCAAGAAGGAAAAGAAAGCCGCTTTGATTTTTCCGATTTCTCCATCCACACTCTCCCCATGGCCCATTCCGAGGCCAGCATCGGTTTTCGCGTGAATTTCCAGGACCGATCCGTGGTTTATTCCGGGGATACGGAATACTGCGAGAATATCGTCACCCTGGGGCGAAAGGCCGACCTGCTGATCCTGGAATGCTCCTTCCCCGAAGAACGGAAAAAAGCCGGCCATCTCACCCCTTCCTTGGCCGGCCGGATCGCCCGCGAGGCGGAAGCCAAGAAACTCCTCCTCACCCACTTCTACCCGGTCTTTCAGGGGCACGACATTCGAGAGGAATGCTCCCGGGAGTTTACCGGGGAAATCCTTTTAGCCGTTGATGGAATGAGACTCACTGCCTGACCCATCCGCACATCAAAGTCAACCCGGTTCTCCCACCACTTCGATCCGTTTTCTTCCTACCCCCGNNCTCCTGGAGGCCACCATTCCCGCAAAAACGAAAATCCAGTCTTTAAAACGGTCTGGACTCCCGCTTTCGCGGGAGTGACCGAGGGTGGAAGTTTTTCCGCAACCTGCCCTTCTTTTCCCTCTGCGGGCTTTGCGAGAAGAATTATTTTCTGTGGTGCAAATTCGACGCCGCCTTGAAGCTTAGGCCGTTTTCGGTCAAGGCGCGGGCGGTAAGATTCACCGAATCATGCTTGTCCAGGTAATTCTTGAGCAGGGCGGGCATTTCTCCCGAGGCATCAATTTCTTTCTTTTCGCGGAAATAATCGAAGATATCCGACGGGTGCGGACGGCTTTTTTCAGTCTCAATCTCGCTCCCCTCATGTTTGGCGGCGATGTTGGCCACGTGGTCGGCGAGTTGGACCAGCTCATCCCTCCGGTTGTAAGGCTGCCGGACGATGCTCTTCCAAGTCTCGGTGATATGGTGCTCGATCCGGACGATATCTTCGAAGCCCAGTTTCTTCCGGACTTCGGCGATGATCTCGATGGTTTCGTTGTTGACCGAGTTGCTCAGGTTGAAGCCGATCAGCGGGCAGGAACCGTCTTTGGCGGAGAAGAGCTTTCCCCCGATCAACGTCCATAGGGCGGCATAGGGGTTGTCGTTCCCCATGAAGACCGAAATCTTGAATTCATTCTGAATCCCCAATTTCCGGAGCATGTACCCCAAGAAGACGGTTCCGGGGTTGATATTCAGAACCTGCCGGATTCCATAATTCGTGTAGTAGTAGAGAAACTCATCCACCCATTTCAGGGCATAGTCGTTGGGCTGCCCGATCCCGCCGAAGTAGCCGGTAATCGTCTCCGGGCCTCCCAGGTGGACGTTGGCCCCGTCGGTCCCCTTCGTATCCAAAGTCTCCACGAAGCTGGCCCCCATGACCTGCATGGCGGCGGCAAAAGCCAGGATGTCGCCGTTGTCCCCCTCCTGCTCTTTCATCTTGCGCACCCGGATGAACCGGCCGGGCATGAGTTCCCTCCTGGCGATGGACTGTTTGGCCTCTTCGATGATCCAGGGGAAATACTGGGCCGCGCTGATTTCCAGGGTTACGGCGAATTTTTCTTTGAACCGAACCTTCTCCGCCTGATCCCCCAGGATGGATTTCCGGTACTCGGCTACGGAGACAAAAGCCTTCGCCTCCCGCTGGGTGATCAGCCACTTTACATCGGCCAGGTAAGGAGATCCCTCTTTTCCCAGCCGGACCATCAGGTTTTCCAATTTCCCCGCTTCCGCCGCCTTGGCGTTGATCTCTTCGGGCGTTCCATACTTGGCCACCACGGCCAGAAAATCCTTCACCACCCGGCTCTTCGGGTCCATCAATAAATCATTGATCGCCTCCACCTGCTTCGTCGAAATTCGCAACCGTGCCCTGAGTTCTTCTTTCTTGGCCATGAATCCTCCTAGAAATGAAAGAAATCTACATCTGAAATCACCCTATGATCCATTTTCGAGCTGGGTTTTGTCAAGCCGAAAGACGGAATCCCCTTCAGGCCGGGTATGATGTAGGGGCGGTTCGCGAACCGCCCTTACGGAGCTGGACCGCAGAGACGTCTTCTCCCGCACAGAATAGCGGTGAGAACGTGGGGGCGACCCGGCGGGTCGCCCCTACAAAAAAACTCTCTGGGGCTGACCATGCCCGTCTAGGATACTTCCTCTTTGGGAATTTCTTTGCGCTTCTTTCCGATCCAGGGAATGAGGGGGGAGATGAGGAGAAAGAGGGCGGCGATCAGGGAGACTGCCGCAAGGGGGCGGATGAAGAAAATGGAGAAATCTCCCTGGGACATGATCAGAGATTTTCGCAGGTTATTCTCCAGGAGGGGCCCCAGGACGAAAGCCAGAACCAGCGGAGCACCCTCGTAGTCGAATTTTTTCATCAGGTACCCCACGATCCCGAAGAGGATCATGATGTAGATGTCGAACACCGCGTTGCTCACGCTGTAGACCCCGATCAAGCAGAAGAGGAGGATGAGGGGGAAGAGGATCTTGTAGGGAACCTTTAAGACCTGCACCCACATCCCGATCAAGGGCAGGTTGAGCACCAGGAGCATGATATTTCCGATGTACATGCTGGCAATGACGCCCCAGAAAAGTCCGGGATTCTGTTTCATCATCAACGGACCGGGCGTAACCCCGTGGATCATGAAGGCCCCCAGGAGCATGGCCATAATGACGTTGGGAGGAATTCCGAGGGTCATGAGGGGGATGAAAGCCCCGCCGGTGGCGGAGTTATTGGCCGACTCCGGCGCCGCCACCCCTTCGATCGCCCCCTTCCCGAAGCGTTCCGGATGTTTGGAGATCCGTTTTTCAATCGCGTAGGAAATGAAGGAAGAAATGACCGCTCCCCCTCCGGGGAGGATCCCTAAAAAGAAACCCAGCACAGACCCCCGGGCGATCGGCCCGGCGCTGTCCCGCCAGTCTTTGGCCGTGGGCAGAAGCCCTTTGATTTTGGCCTTCAGGATATCCCGGCGCACCGCCTGTTCGATATTCAGCAAAACCTCGGAAATCCCGAAAAGTCCCATCACGATCGGCACGAGCCCGACTCCATCCATCAATTCCATCTTGTCGAACGTCAGCCGGGGGCGGGCGTTGATGGAGTCGAGGCCGATCAATCCCAGGACAATCCCGAAAGCGGCCATGAGCAAGGCCTTGGGCATGGACCCATGGGCCAGGTAAATCAAAACGGTCAGGCCCAGAATCATCAAAGTGAAGTATTCGGGGGGACCGAATCTCAGGGCAAACCGGGAGAGGGGGGGAGCCAGGAGCATAAGCCCAAGGATCGATACGGTTCCGGCGATGAAAGACCCGAAGGCCGCGATCCCCAGGGCCGGTCCCGCTCGGCCCTGACGGGCCATTTGGTATCCATCCAGGCAGGTGACCACGGAGGCGGCTTCCCCCGGGATATTGACCAGGATGGAAGTGGTGGAGCCTCCGTACATGGCCCCGTAATAAATCCCGGCCAGCATGATAATGGCCGCTTCGGGCGTGGAATGAAACGTCGTTGGCAGGAGCAGGGACATCGCCCCGACCGGCCCGATCCCCGGCAGGACGCCGATCAGGGTGCCGATGAAAACCCCCACGAAACAATAGAACAGGTTAATGGGCTGGAGGGCGACGGAAAAGCCGATCGACAGGTAATTGAGAAGTTCCATCTTTCAACCGATGCCCAGGATACCTTTGGGAAGCTGGCTCCCCAGCCAGACCTGGAAAACTAAGTAGGCGACCATGGAACTGGCCATCGCCCCAAGGATCGCCGCCGACCAGCGCTGGGGTTCAATGGCCTTGAAGAGAAAGATCAGCAGAAGTACCGTGGCCAGGATAAACCCGAGGAAGTTGAAAATATAGGCATACAGGGAAAGGGCGATCAACACATAGATGACCTTCGACCACCGCAATCCGGAAAACATGCCCCGGACCCCTTGGGCATCTGCCTCCTTCCGCATCCCTTTGATGAAGATGGAGAGCGAAAGCCCCACCATGATGAGGCCCACCCAGAAGAACATGAACCCCGATCCGGGGTCATGGAGGGTTCCCAAATCCAGGTCATACCCTCCGTAACAGACTCCCACCCCCAGGGCAAGCCAGAAGAGAGAACTGTAGAAATCCCTGCTCTTCATCTCCATTCCGTCATTTCTTCCCGAGCCCCAGCTTCTCTATATAAATTTTCTCCTGTTCACACTGTTCCTTCACGTATTTCGCGTACTCGGCTGTGCCCATGTAGATGGGGTCCATGTCGAATTTGGCCAGTACATTCAGGAAGGCCGGGTCCTCCATCCCTTTCTTGAACGCGTCATGAAGGACCTTGACCACCTTGGGGTCCATTCCCTTGGGTCCGGCAACTCCGAAAGGCGAGTTGGAGACGATCCCGTATCCCAGTTCTTTCAGCGTGGGCACAGTGGGCCATTTTTTCGTGCGTTGAGGCCCCCAGGTGACCAGGAGGCGGAGATCTCCGGAATCCACCTGCGGCGCCCAACCGGTGGAATCCGCAGTGGCGGAGACGTGGCCGCCCATAACCGCCGGGGTGGTTTCCGCTCCCCCTTTCATGGGAACCTGAATCCACTTGATCCCATCTTTCATCGCGATTACTTCCATCGTGATGTGAAGTGAGGTCCCGGCGCCGGGAGTCGCATAGGTAACCTTGCCGGGGTTGGCTTTCGCGTAAGCGATGAAATCCTTCCAGGTCTTCCAGGGAGCATCGTTCTTGACCACCACCCCGTAGGTGTACCCGGTTACGTTGATGATGTAGGTAAAATCTTTCACCGTATCCCAGCTCACCTTCATCATATACGGGTACCGCATGACCGATATGGGCATCTGCGCCACGGTGTAGCCGTCCGGTTTGGCCGTCGCAGCCATGGCCGCCGGCCCCACCGTTCCTCCCCCTCCCGGCTTATTGTCCACGATGACCGGTTGGCCGAGGTGCTTGCTGGTGGTCTCCGCCAGGACCCTCATGGTCACATCCGTGGACCCTCCGGCAGCCCAGGGTACAACCAGAGTCACCGGCTTGGTGGGAAATTCAGCCGCCTGAACGGGAAAGGCTCCCAGGCTGAACAAAGCCAGGATGCTCACCCAAAGTACAACCTGTATTCTTTTTCCTTTCATCACGCGCCTCCAGGTTTTCTGCGAAAAAGATGAGAGTAATCCTCTCCCGAGGAAAGTCTTATAAAATGCTTCGCCCCGGCGGGTCAAGAAAATTCTTACGGGGTTTCTTCCTCAGGCCCCAGGATCTTCTGCAGAACACTCTTTTTAGGCTGGCCGGATTCCCCCGGAAGATAAATCATAACCCCCCCACGCGCAGGCCGGGTTATGATCTTCCCCTCCTCGGTCATGCGAGTTGTGGCTTCGATGGGGTTCTTATCAAAATACTCTTTGAATGCCTGGTTGAAACCGCTGAAGACGGTGTGGATCCCCTTGTACGGGGGTTTCCGGAGCCGTATTATGGCTCTGAAGACGAACTCATCTTCGCTGATTTTGGCCGTACCCTCTTCGCTCATCCTTTTCCTCCCTTCTCAGAGTGCCTTTCGGGCTGCTCCCCAAAACCGGGCCCTCCATTCATCCGGCGTGGGGCCGCCGGCCCGGCCATTCGGCTCGGAGCACAAAAGCCTGCATCTTCTCCCGGGTCCGGCCGTTCGGGTAATGATCCCGATCGTCTCCCCGCGCTTTCCTCCGGCCCCGGGCGGCCGAATTTCCTCCCTTCTTTTCCGAC
Source organism: Syntrophaceae bacterium (assembly GCA_003154025.1). Next base: position 571 of record PMCE01000361.1, on the reverse strand, counting down.
TCTGGGAAGACAGCCCGGCACCCGACTCAATTCTTTATCCGGTTTTTCTCGTCCGAAATGCTTCCCACGTCCTTCCATTTTCCGTTGGCAAAGATCAAGGCAACATCCCCCGCGGCAGTGTCGATCACCCAGGCCGAGTTGGCATCCCGTCCGGCGATCTGATAGCGGGCAAACGGCTGCTGGGCCATGGGGGAGAAGTTTCCCCCGAAGGCCTTGGGGGTTTCCTTCAGCCAAAAGGACCCGGCGGCCGAAAGCCCCAGGACCAGCACCGCAAGGATCAGAAACGTCCGCAACTCCAAAACGATCTTTCTTTTCATTCTCCCTCCTCCCATTAAGGACCGACGCCCCCTTGAATTCCCCTTTGCCCGGGGGGAAAAGGCCGACCGCAGCCCCTGCTCTAACCCCTCCCCAAAGACCCGGGACCCAACCTTGCCGAATCGGGGAATCGATCAAGCGTAAAAAGCCAGGCTGGCGAAACTGACCGCGGATTGTGTGGCCGGGTCGTGAGCCTGGTTGTACTTTAAGAGTTTCCCCTGGGCTCCTTCCAGCATGCTGAGGAGAACGTAGATGG
>PMCE01000164.1:2379-4327 GCA_003154025.1 Syntrophaceae bacterium | reverse complement strand
AGCCGGTCCAGGAGCATGATGTTTCCGGGCTTGCCGATAATCTGGGGATGGAACATGGTGGTGTAGCACAGCCCGAACTTATAAAAGCCGTCAAAGGCCATCGTCCATATCTCATACCCGGTCTGAGGGCTTAACATGCGGCCATGGTAGGGAGCGACCCCCGGATAATCGGCGAAGAGATGGAAATCATCCGTTTCATAGTAGGACGGGACGATGACCAGGCCGTCCTCCATCTGGGAATTGGGCTTTTTCAACCGATACGGCAAATCATGGCCCCGCATGCTGGAATCGTAGATCAGCCCGTTTTCCCAGAGCAGGTCCATCGTATTGGGGGATAAATCCCCCCCGGCGGTCCGATTTCCCGCCGGCCTCTTCCCGGTGGCCTTCTCGATGGCCCGGATGGTCTTGACGAGCCGTTCATTTTCCTCTTCCTTGGGGAGGCGGGCGATGTCTTCATGCTGCCACCCATGGCAGGCCACCTCGTGCCCCCGGGCGAGGAAGGTCTTCATCACCTCGGGATGATTTTCCGCGTTGATGCCCGGGACAAAAAAGGTAGCCTTGATCCGGTATTCATCCAGGAGGTCCAATATCCGGCCGATGGCATTGGATCGCCATTCATACTCGCCCAGGGAAAGCTTCCGGGGTTGATTGGCCACTTTCGGGTCGTTCCCCATGAAGACCCATTCGGCATCCACGTCAAAGGACAAGCTTACACAGCACTGGTTTCCGTCCGGCCATAGGGTCTCCCCCATATTCCCTTTCCTCCCGCATCTAGATTTTCATGGGCAAGGGGCCTTCCCCTTCCCCGAATTTTTTCAGAATACCGTTTATTCGGATATCTGTCCTCGCCTCTCTTTTGCCTAAGTTTCTTGGTTATTCATCCTGGACGCCTTGCAGGAGAAACCAGCAGCAGGACAGAGCTATCTTTGTCGGGACTCCCCAGTGGTTTGAGCAAGGGAAGTATATTGCAAAGGGAAAGACGAATCAAGAAAAATCCTTGACATGCTATCTGAAACTGGATAATAGGTAACTGAAATTCAGACATTGGACCTCAGACACCAGGCTCCAGACTTCTTCTTTGTTTAATCACTGGTTATTTAACCGTTCGGTCCGATGTCTGAGGTCTAATGTCTGAAGTCTAAATTGTCTTATGTCTGAATTACAGAATAGGTTACTCGATTCACCGCCATGTCCAATTGAGAGAGGGGCGGATTTGAAATCCGCCCCGGCGTTGATTTTNNGTTCTGTCCTCGGCCTTATTGGCGGAAGAACTGGAGCGGCAGGGGTTCTCCGTTAAAAAAGGCGTGGCGGGGATGCCCACTGCCTTTGAGGCGTCCTGGGGAGAGGGGAAGCCGGTTATCGGGATCCTGGCCGAGTACGATGCTTTGCCGGGACTTTCCAATTATCCGGTTCCCTACAAAAGTCCCATCCAGGACGGGGCTCCGGGCCACGGGTGCGGGCACAATCTCTTTGGCACGGCCAGCATGGCCGCCGTCGTCGCCCTGAAGTCCATGATGAAAAAATTCAAACTCTCCGGCACGGTCAAATGCTTCGGAACCCCGGCCGAGGAAGTCTGTATCGGGAAACCCTACATGGCCAGGGATGGCTGTTTCAAGGGGGTCGATGCCTTCCTCGACTGGCACCCGGACTTCCAGACCACTGCTTTCTACCGCACCTGCAACGCCTACGCCAGCATTCGCTACACTTTCCGCGGGGTCAGCGCCCACGGCAACAAGCCCTGGCTGGGGCGAAGCGCCCTCGAGGCCGCCGAGGTCATGGGAATCGCGGTGAATTTCCTCCGGGGCCATATGGACCCGGGACAGCCTCCCGAAGGAGCCTCCACCATCAACTATACCTACACCCAGTGCGGCCATTACCCCAACGTGATTCCGGACGCCGCCGAGGCCTGGTACATCTATCGGATTCCCACCCGGCGGGAATTGGAAGC
>PMCE01000164.1:0-2281 GCA_003154025.1 Syntrophaceae bacterium | reverse complement strand
GTGACCGACAGCTCCGAGCCCAGCTGGTTTGCCCCTTACGGGGTCGTCCGGGTCGCCTGCCGTCCCGTGGGAATCCCCGGTCACAGTTGGGGGGCCAATGCCAGCCACGGCATGTCCATCGGGTTTAAGGGAATGGCCACGGCGGCCAAGGCTCTCTGCCTCGCCGCCGCGGATCTCCTGACCTCCCCGGATATTCTGGAAGAGGCCAAGAAGGAATTCCGGGAGCGGGTCAAGGGGAAAATCTATACCACCGTGATCCCCCCGGGCCAGGAGCCCCCTCTGCCGGGGCAATGAGAGGGCAACGGCTTTTCAGCCGAATAAAAACCGCAAGTCGCAAGTCGTAAGGCACAAGGGGTAAAGAGCCGTCATCAGGTACGAGTAAAAGAAATTTTGCGCTCTCACGCCTTACGACTTGCGATCTCGCGACTTGCGGATTTCATCAGGGAAATCAATCATTCGCATTTTCAGGAAGGAGAAAGCCTTGAAGAGTGAAGCCGATTTTGTATTCCTCAATGGGACGGTCATAACCGTGGATGCCCAAGACCGGGTCTGCCAGGGGGTAGCAGTCAGCGGTAATAAAATTTTAGCCGCGGGGACCTCGGCGGAGATGAAGGCTCTGGCCGGGGCGGAGACCAAAATCATCGACCTGAAAGGCCGCAGCCTAGCGCCCGGGTTTATCGACGCCCATTGCCATGCGGGGAACTACGGCCCGGTGAAGTTTAACATCGTATGCACCGCCGGCGTGATCCCCTCCATCGAGGAACTTAAAAAAGAAATCTGCAAGCGGGCGGTCACAACCCCCAAGGGCGGCTGGATTCTTGGGCGGGGATATGACAACACCAAGCTGAGAGAAAACCGCCACCCGACCCGGTGGGATCTGGATGAAGCCGCTCCCGAGCACAAGGTCTTTATCCTTCGGACTTGTGGGCATCTGGGGGTCATAAACTCCCTGGCCCTGAAGGAGTTTGAAATTCAAAAAGGATCTCCGGACCCCCACGGCGGAAGAATCGACCGGGATAAAGCGGGAGAGCCGACCGGGTTGCTCTACGAGCAGGCGCTCGTTCCCATTCGGATGAGCACTCAGCCGACCTACGACGACTTTCTCCGCGGGCTGAAGATCATGAACGAGGATTTTCTCCGCTATGGGATCACCAGCGCCACAGATGCCAGCGGCCGCAATGCGGAGGAGATCCGCGCCTTCCAAACGGCGGTATCCGAAGGCTGGCTGAAGGTACGGATTTACTTCCAGGTCCGCACCAGCGGGGCCGCCATTCAGCTGGGGGAACATTACCTTCAGTCCGGCTTGGTCACCGGGTACGGGAACGAGAGACTGCGCCTGGGGTCCTACAAGCTCATGCTGGACGGCGCCGGGGGAGCCGGCTCGGCGGCCATGCGTGAAGCTTATCCGGGCAAGCCGGCCGATTTCGGAATCCTCCACCAATCTCAGGAGGAGCTGGATAAACTAGTCATGAACGGACAAAAGGCCGGTTACCAGATCGGCGTCCACGCCATCGGAGACAAAGCCGTCGAGATGACCCTGAAGAGTTTTGCCAGGGCCCTCAGGCAATACCCCCGCAAAGACTGCCGCCACCGCCTCGAACACTGCGGATTCCTGGACGGCCCCCTCCTGGACCAGATGAGAGAAATGGGAGTGGTGGCCGCTTTGGGGTTGCCGTTTCTTTACGAGCTGGGAGACAGCTACATCACCGTCTTCGGCCAAGACCGCCTGCAATGCGTCTATCCCCTGCGCAGCCTCATGGAACGGGGCATCGTCGCCGGGTTAAGTTCGGACGCGCCCGTCATCGACCCCAATCCCCTGACCGGAATCTACTTCGCCGTCACCCGCAAAACCCCCACGGGCCAGACTATCGCCCCCCAGGAGGCAGTGAGTATGATGCAGGCGATTCGCGCCTACACTCTGAACGGAGCCTACGCCAGTTTCGAGGAAAATATAAAAGGTTCCCTCGAGCCGGGAAAGCTGGCCGACCTCGTGGTCCTGTCGGAGGACATCCTGACGGCCCCCCGCGCAAAAATCCTGGGCATTAAAGTGGACCTGACCATGGTGGATGGGAAGGTGGTCTACCAAAGAAACGCATAGCGCATAGAGCAATGAGGAAAGTTTTAAAGTGTAAAGGTCAGAATTTAGCCTCACAGACACTGTCAGTCTAAGTGAAGACTCCTTTCTGTGCTTTTCGAGGGACAATTTTTGACAGATGGTTTAGATTACCATCGTTAATGGCAGTTTAGAGATTCCCTTCATTTCTTGAATTTTGGCCAGGTG
>PMCE01000210.1:16047-17618 GCA_003154025.1 Syntrophaceae bacterium | reverse complement strand
GTCATCATCTGCTCCATCGAAAACTTTGACCCCATGGGGGTGCACACCGGGGACAGTATCACTGTGGCTCCCGCCCAGACCCTGAGCGACAAAGAATACCAACGCATGCGCGACGCGGCCGTCGCCATCATCCGCGAGATCGGAGTGGAGACCGGCGGTTCGAACATCCAGTTTGCCCTCCACCCTCACACCGGCCGCATGGTGGTCATCGAGATGAATCCCCGGGTGTCCCGGAGTTCGGCTCTGGCCTCCAAGGCGACCGGCTTCCCCATCGCCAAGGTGGCCGCCAAGCTGGCCGTAGGCTACACCCTGGACGAAATCCCCAATGACATAACCCGGGAAACAATGGCCTCCTTCGAGCCGGCCATCGATTACTGTGTCGTTAAGTTCCCCCGGTGGGCCTTTGAAAAATTTCGCGGAGCGGACCGGACCTTGACCACCTCCATGAAGTCCGTGGGTGAGGCCATGGCCGTGGGAAGAACCTTCAAGGAGGCCCTGCAAAAAGCGGTCCGTTCCCTGGAGATCGGCCGCTTTGGACTGGGGATGGACGGGAAAGGGGAGGCCGCCGTTGAATCGGTGAGGGAAAAATTGGCGATTCCCACTGCCGAAAGAATCTTTTACCTCCGGACGGCGATCAAGAGCGGAATCTCCCCCGAGGAGGTCGCCGATCTGACGAAGATCGACCGGTGGTTCCTGGAGAACATAAAGCAGGTCTGCGACCTGGAGGAAGAGATCCAGGCCTTTGGGCATGACGGCCGGGAGTTGGGGACGGTCCCCGCCGAAATTCTACGCCGTGCCAAAGAGTACGGCTTTTCCGATGTGCAGCTCGCCCACCTTCTGGGGTCCGATGAGATCACCGTCCGGGAGCGGCGAAAGGCCCTGGGAGTCTGCCCCACTTTCAAACTCGTCGACACCTGCTCCGCCGAGTTCGAAGCGTATACGCCCTATTATTATTCGACCTATGAGGCGGAAGATGAAGTCCGCCCCTCGGACCGGAAGAAGGTCATGATCTTGGGCGGCGGCCCCAACCGCATCGGCCAGGGGATCGAGTTCGATTACTGCTGCGTCCACGCCTCCCTGGCCCTGAGGGAAGAGGGCTTTGAGACGATCATGGTGAACAGCAACCCGGAGACGGTCTCCACGGATTACGACACCTCCGACCGACTCTATTTCGAGCCCCTGACTCGTGAGGATGTGCTGAACATCGTGGAAAAGGAAAAACCCATCGGGATCATCGTCCAGTTCGGCGGACAGACCCCGCTGAACTTGGCCGTTCCCCTGGAGAAGGCCGGGGTGCAGATTCTGGGGACCACCCCGGACAGCATCGACCGGGCCGAAGACCGGGAGCGTTTCAAAGAACTCATCCAGAAATTGGGGCTGATTCAGCCCCAGAATGGAACTGCCACTTCCTTCGAGGAAGCCCGGGCGGTGGCCCGGGAGATCGGCTACCCGGTGGTGGTGCGACCGTCCTACGTGTTGGGCGGCCGGGCCATGGAGATCGTCTACGACGAAGAGACGCTGGAGCGGTACATGCGGGATGCGGTGAAGGCTTCCCCGGAGCACCCCATCCT
>PMCE01000210.1:0-16031 GCA_003154025.1 Syntrophaceae bacterium | reverse complement strand
GTCCTTCCCCCTTACACTTTGAGCGATGATCTGATCGAAGGGATCAAACAGAATACCTATGCTCTGGCCCGGGAGCTGCACGTCAAAGGGCTGATGAACATCCAGTACGCCATCCGGGACGACCGGGTCTACATCCTGGAGGTCAATCCTCGGGCCTCCAGGACCATTCCCTTTGTCTCCAAGGCGACCGGGGTCCCCTTGGCCAAGCTGGCTGCCAAGGTCATGGTGGGAAAGACGCTGGAGGATTTGGGCTTCAGCCAGGAAGTGGAAGTAAAGCATGTGTCGGTGAAAGAATCCGTCTTTCCCTTCAACCGCTTTCCCGGCGTGGATACGCTCCTGGGACCGGAGATGAAGTCCACGGGCGAAGTCATGGGCATCGACCACGCCTTCGGGATCGCCTTCGCCAAGGCCGAGTTGGCGGCGGGGCAGATCCTTCCGTTGAAGGGCCGGGTCTTCATCAGCGTGAAGAACCGGGACAAACGGACCATCATTTTCATCGCCAAGAAGCTCTCGGATTTCGGATTTCATATCGTGGCCACCCGGGGGACGGCCAAGGCACTCTCCCAAAACGGAATTGCGGTGGAGATTGTAAACAAAGTCCATGAGGGGCGGCCCAACATCGTGGACCTGATCAAGAACCGGCAGATCGATCTGATCATCAACACATCCACCGGGAGAAGGCCGAAGCGGGATCAGGTATCCATCCGGGCGGTCGCCGTGGACCACAGCGTTCCCCTGATCACCACCATCTCCGGAGCGGCCGCCTCGGTCCACGGGATCGAAGCCCTTCGGCAGGAAGAGATTCAGGTGAAGTCGCTGCAGGAATATCACCAGAAATAGGCGCAAGGCTCAAGGTACAAGGCTCAAGGCTCAAGGCACAAGGGTTTAGACTAAGAGCAACGGACAACGAACCACCGACAACTGGCGCAAAAGTTGATTCACCATAAAAGGGAACGCCATGCATACGATCGAATATCCCCGGGAAGAATGCGGAGTTTTCGGCATCTTTGACCACCCCGAAGCGTCCCATCTGACGTACCTGGGCCTCTATGCCCTCCAGCACCGGGGGCAGGAGAGCGCGGGAATCGTCACCTGCGACGAAGGAGAATCGAAGAGCCATAAGGGCATGGGTCTGGTGGCGGACGTCTTTGATGACAGTACCCTGCGAGCCCTTTCGGGCAATTCCGCTGTCGGTCACGTTCGTTATTCGACCACCGGGTCTTCGCTCCTCAAAAACGCCCAGCCCTTTCTGGCCCAGAGGAGGAAGAGCTTCATGGCCGTGGGCCACAATGGGAACCTGGTCAATGCCTGGGAGTTAAAGAACCGGCTGGAGGCCCAGGGATCGATCTTTCAATCCACCATGGACAGCGAGATCTTCGTCCATCTCATAGCCCGATCCAAGAGGCATGGATATCTGGACAAAACCATCCAGGCGCTCTCCCAGGTCCGGGGAGCGTATTCCCTGATCCTGCTCACGGAGAATGGGCTGATCGGAGCGCGGGACCCGCATGGCTTTCGTCCTTTGTGTCTTGGCAAACTCAACGGCAGTTTTGTCCTGGCTTCAGAGACCTGCGCCCTGGATCTGGTTCAGGCCAAATACATCGGTGACATTCAACCCGGCGAAGTGGTCATGATCGATAAGCACGGACTCCACTCCCAAAAGCCTTTCCCGAAAACGAAGCCGGCCTTCTGCATCTTTGAATACGTCTACTTCGCCAGGCCGGACAGCAACATCTTCGGGGAAAACGTCTACCTGGTGCGGAAGAAGCTGGGAGCGCGGCTGGCCGAAGAAGCCCCGGCGGAGGTGGATTTTGTCATGCCCATTCCCGACTCGGGAAACTATGCCGCCCTTGGGTTTGCGGAGAAGCTGGGCCTTCCTTTCGAGATGGGGATGATCCGTAACCATTACGTGGGGCGGACATTTATTCAGCCGTCCCAGAGCGTGCGGGATTTCGGCGTGAAGATCAAACTGAACCCGGTCAAGGATCTGCTCCGGGGGAAACGGGTGGTGGTCGTCGAAGACTCGATCGTCCGCGGAACGACCAGCCGGACCCGGATTCAAGCGTTGAGGGATGCAGGAGTGAAAGAGGTCCACATGCGGGTCAGCTGCCCTCCCCACCGATTCCCGTGCCATTACGGGATCGACTTCCCCACCCGGGAGGAACTCATCGGTTATTCCCGCTCGGTGGAAGAGATCCGCAAGTTCATCGGCCTGGATAGCCTCGCCTACCTTAGCCTGGATGGGATGGTAGGGGCCATGCCCCAGCCCAGCAAAACCTTCTGCCTGGCTTGCTATAGCGGGAAATACCCTGTATCGTTCTCGCCTGAAACGAGTAAATTGAACCTTGAAACCTGATCGGCAACTGCTTTCATAAAAATTTGGCGCGATTTTCCGAGGCCCTTTCCCGCAGCCTGGGGACGGGTTCGATCAAAAACCGATCCTCTCCATCCCGAAGATCTCCTTTCCTCTTAATGCTCTTCCTGTCCCGAGCAAAAAAACAATGAAATCATGAGATTATTTGTGAAATTGGGGAAAAGGGCCATTTTTTGAATAAAGAAAAAAAACTTGACAGCCCTAATCGCCTATGCTAAAAAACCGTTGAATGAATAATCATTCATTCAACGACAGCATCTTATCCTCCCGCCCCGGGAAGAATTTAAGAGATTTTAGGGGGATCAGCAGGCCTAAGAACGGATCTGGACTCAAAGAATTGTTATGAAAGACGAAAACAAACACCAAAAGATCCTCCATGCGGCAATCAAGGTTTTCTCGGAAAGAGGATTTTATAATTCCCGGGTTTCTGAAATTGCCAAGGAAGCCGAGGTTGCCGATGGGACGATTTATCTATATTTCAAGAATAAGGACGATATCCTCATCTCCCTCTTTGAAGAGGAGTTCGGGAAATTCGTCCAGAATATGCAGGCCGAATTGGGAAAAGAGAAGGATCCCCTGCAGAAGATCAAACGCTTCGCCATCACTCATCTTTCCCTCGTGACCAAACACCCCCACCTCGGTGAAGTCATGGGGGTAGAGGTCCGGCAGAGCACGAAATTCATGAAAGAGTATGTCAATAAGCCTTTCATCGAGTACCTGAATATCATCCGCTCGGTGGTGATCGAAGGGCAGGAAAAGGGGCTTTTTCGGAAAGACCTCACTCCGGGCGTCATGAAAAGGGCTTTTTTCGGGGCGTTGGATGAGATGGCCCGTTACTGGGTCCTCTCGACAAAAAAGAAACACAGCATCGATCAGGCGGCCATACAGATCAGCGACGTCTTCATCTGGGGAATGATGAGCGAAGAAGCGCGGAAGAATTACCCCTGGCCATCGTAACAATAAATGAATTGGACACGGATGAACACGGATTCGCAAATNNACTTACGTTCAAACTCTGAAATTCTTGTTAAGCATCCGCGGAACAGGTGTAGATAACCTTTTGAATTTTTTAACTTTAGGCACTTGAGGCACTTTCTTTTGTTTGCGGCTCCGCCGCGCTAAGTTAATCTGCGTCCCCTTTAAAACTAGGGTAAAAGGAGGTTCAAGGTGAATGTCATTGTTTGCATGAAACAGGTACCGGATACCGAGGCCTTGATCAAGGTCAAACCCGATGGATCCGGGATTGTGACGGACGACATCAAGTACGTCATGAATCCCTATTGCGAATTTGCCGTTGAAGAATCCTTGCGCATCAAGGAAAAACAGGGCGGCGCGAGCATCCTGGTCACCATGGGGCTGGCGCGGGCGGTGGAGGCTCTGCGCACCGGGCTGGCCATGGGCGCCGACCGGTCGATCCACCTCAACGACCCGGCTTTTGAGGGCGCCGACGGCTATGCTACGGCCAAGGCCTTGGCTGAAGCCATCAAGAAGGAGCCGTATGATTTGATCCTGTGCGGGAAACAGGCGGTGGATGACGACATGGCTCAGGTGGGACCGTCTCTGGCCGAAATCCTAAACCTTCCCCACGTAACCCTGATCACCAAGCTGGAGTTCAGCGCGGACAAGAAAAAAGCCAAGGTCGAGCGCGAGGTGGACGGGGGCAAGGAAGTGATCGAAGTCAACCTGCCTGCCGTTTTCACCTGCCAGAAAGGCTTGAACGAACCCCGCTATGCTTCTCTCCCGGGGATCATGAAGGCCAAGAAAAAAGAGGTCAAGGCCCTCAACCTGGCGGCTTTGGGACTGCCCGCGGATCAGGTGGGAGTCGCCGGCGCCAAGATGAAGATCCTGAAATACAGTTCTCCTCCATCCCGTCCCCCCGGAAAGATCGTCAGCGGGGAGCTCCTCGAAGCCGCTCAGAAACTGGTGAAACTGCTCCGGGAGGAAGCCAAGGTCATCTAAGGGGCTTCGCCTCAAACCGGGAGGGAAGGATCAATCGATTCCGATAACTTTTTGGATACCAGAAAAGGAGATCACCCATGGCCAAAGGAATTTGGGTTTTTGCGGAAGTGAAGGATAGCAACATCCGTAAAGTCACTTTTGAGCTTCTCAGCCAGGGAAGAAAAATGGCCGAGAAGCTGGGGGAAGAGCTGGTGGCGGTCATGCTGGGGTCGGGGGTGGAAGGCCTGACCGGCCGTCTGACCGAGTATGCCGACAAGGTCTTCTGGGCCGATGACCCGGCCCTCGGCCAGTACACCACCGACGCCTATACTTCGGTCCTGACGAATCTTTTGAAGGAACACCAGCCCTCCATCTTCCTGTGCGGGGCCACCGTGATCGGCAAGGATCTTTCCCCCCGTTTGGCCGCCCGCCTTCAGACCGGGTTGGCGACGGACTGCACGGCCCTCTCCATCGGCGACAACGGAGTGCTGGTGGCCAAACGGCCGGTGTATGCCGGAAAGGCCTATATCGAAGTCAGCTGCCCCGTGGCCCGTCCCCAGATGGCCCAGGTCCGGCCCAATGTGCTGCCCATGGTTCAGCCGGATGGATCGAAAAAGGGGTCGAGTGTCAAGGTGGATGCGAAGATCGATGCGGGCAGCCTGCGGACCACGGTCCTGGAGGTGGTCAAATCGGCCGCCGCCAAGGTAGACTTGACAGAGGCGGAGATCATCGTGTCGGGCGGCCGGGGAATGAAGGGGGCCGAAAATTTCAAAGTATTAGAAGAGTTGGCCGAAGTCATCAAAGCTACCGTGGGCGCTTCCCGAGCGGCCGTGGACTCCGGCTGGCGGGAGCATGGAGACCAGGTGGGGCAGACCGGAAAGGTCGTGACCCCGAATCTCTACATCGCCTGCGGCATTTCCGGCGCCATTCAGCACCTGGCCGGCATGGGATCCTCCAAGGTCATCGTGGCGATCAACAAGGACCCGGACGCGCCGATTTTTCAGAAGGCCGATTATGGGATCGTGGAAGATCTCTTCAAAGTGGTACCCGTGTTGAAGGAAGAGTTCAAGAAACTCCTTTCGGAGAGTTGATTTCCCAAGGAGGTGCTCCTCCTCCGGGGGGAGCACTTCATCCATGCGTTCCGCCAGTTTTCATGCCTTCTCACCTTCCCTTCAAATGAAGGAAGGCAGGCTCAAACCCGCTCATCCTGGAGTCAACCGGGGGCTTGGCCGGTTGCGGGGAATCGAGGACTACGATGCTCAGTTCATTCGATCTTTTCCTGCTCTTCATCGTGGCGGTCGTGTTCGCCTACGGCTTTTACCGCCGTTACCGGTTGTGGATGATGGGCAAACCGGAGAAGAGGACCGACCAGCCCAAGGAGCGGTTGCTATCCTTGTGGGCCTACGTGATGGGGCACAAGCGGATGCTCCGGGACGTGTACCCGGGCTCGATGCACCTGCTCATCTTCTACGGTTTTTTGGTTCCCTTCGTAGTCATCGTTATTACTCAGGCGAACTTTTCCCTCTCGGGCGTCCTGGCGCTTCCTCTATCTCTATTTTTCGACCTGGTGGGAACACTGGGAATCGTCGGCCTCCTCATGGCTGCCTATCGCCGGTACGTGCAGAAACCGGAAAATTTGGCGTACGACACCTACTGGGGCAACGCCGCCGCCCTTCTGCTCCTGCTGGGAATCTTTGGATTGGGTTTCTGTATCGAAGGGCTGCGGATTGCCCGGACCCAGCCTGAGTGGGTAGCCTGGTCTCCGGTGGGGTGGGTCTTTTCCAAATTCTTCAGCGGATTCTCCGAGTCCAGCCAGATTTTTTTGGTACGAGCTCTCTGGCGGCTTCATCTCTTTCTGGTCCTCGGGTTCATTGCTTTCATCCCCTATTCACGCCTCCTTCATATCGTAACCGGGCCGGCCAATGTATACATGCGGTCTCTGACCCCCAAAGGGGCGTTGCCCCCCATCCGCGATTTCGAGACGGCCGAGACTTTTGGGGCCTCCAAACTGGAGGAATTAACCCGCAAGCAGCTCTTTGACCTCGATGCCTGCACACGCTGCGGACGTTGCCTGGATCACTGCCCGGGGGCAGTGAGCGGGAAACCCCTGGCCCCCAAGAAAAATTGGGACTCCCTCCGGGCCCACATGGAAGAGAGAGCGGCGCTGAAACGGAAGGGAATCGATCCGGATGGCGAGGGCCAAAAGAAGCTCATTGGCGATGGGCTATCCGAAGATGTCATCTGGGCCTGCACCAACTGTCTGGCTTGCGCCATGGTCTGCCCGGTCTTCATCCCCTGTGTGGATAAATTCCTTGAAATGCGCCGTTACCTGGTCCTCATGGAAAGCAACTTCCCGCAGGAGGTCCAGTTGGTCTTCCGCAACATGGAAAACAACAGCAACCCCTGGGGAGTGGGGTCGGGACTCCGCGCCGAGTGGATGAAGGGGATGGGGGTCAAAACCATGGCCGAGGATAGCGACATCGACCTCCTCTTCTTCGTGGGATGTGCGGGCAGCTTCGACGACCGGAATAAAAAAGTGGCCACCTCTCTGGTGAAAATTCTGAAAGCCTCCGGGGTGAAGTTCGCCGTCCTGGGGACGGAAGAGGGATGCTGCGGGGACTCCGCCCGCCGGATCGGGAACGAATACTTGTATCAGACCCTGGTCCAGACCAATATCGACGTCTTCAAGAATTATGGGATCAAGAAGATTATGACCATGTGTCCGCACTGCTTCAACACGCTCAAGAACGAGTATCCCCAATTCGGGGGCCAGTACGAGGTCATTCATTATACCCAGTTCCTCGCGGAGGCCCTGGGGAGCGGAAAGCTGAAGCTCAAGAAACCCCTGGATAAAGTGATTACCTACCATGATTCCTGTTTCCTCGGCCGGGCGAATGAAGTCTACGAAGAACCGCGACGCGTGATCCAATCCATCCCGGGCCTGAAATTGGTGGAAATGGAGCGCAATCACATCCGCAGCTTCTGCTGCGGGGCCGGGGGCGGGCGCATGTGGATGGAGGAGAAGCTCGGAACCCGAATCAACCAGATCCGCACGGATCAGGCCGTCCAGACCAAGGCGAATTGGGTGGGGACCGCCTGTCCCTATTGCTTGACCATGATCGGCGACGGAATCAAGGAGAAGGGGCTGGAGGAATCCATCGCCGCCTTTGACCTGAGCGAACTGGTGGTGCAGTCCATGGATTCTCCCTCAGCTCCGGCCGGTGCGGCGCAAAAATCAGAGGGGTAGGGAAGCCGATTTCCTCCTCCCAACTCACTTTCGAAGGTACCTGAAGAGAGGACAAGGAAATGGTCAGAAGGGAAAAACGGAGCCTCTGGCGATGGGGTCGAACGCTGTTCCCGGTTTTGGTTTGGTCATTCTTCTGGGTGGGAGCTGCCCTGGCCGCCGATAACGCGGAGTGTTTGAAATGTCACCAGAATCCCCGGCTCAGCAAGGGAAAGAAAGACGGAACCCTCTTTTCCCTTCACGTGGACGAAAAGGCCTTTCAGGCGTCGGTCCATGGGGCGGCAGGAATGGGATGTACCGACTGTCATCAGGAAGCCAAGCCGAACGTCCACCCGGCTGAAGGATTCCCGGAAGTCGGATGCGCGGGATGCCATCAGGAGGCCGCCGAAGCCTACAAGCAGAGCGCCCACGGGATGATGCTGGAAAGCGGGATGGAACGGGCCCCCCGGTGCCAGGATTGCCATACGGCCCATTCCATCCGGAAGATCGCCGACCCCCAATCCCCGGTGAAGACTTCCCGTCTCCCGGAGGCCTGCGGCAAATGTCACGAGGCGGCCAAACCGGCGAAAGGATTCTTTATGGCCCTGGCCACCTACCGGATTATGGGCCATCCGAAGTCCTTTCTGGAGTACCGGTACGACACCCAGCATTGCGTAAACTGCCACCCGGAGAATGCCGGCCACCCGCAGAAGAAGGGGCCAGCCCCCTCGTGCGTGAAATGCCATGACCCCTCCGCCTCCACCCCTCTCCTCCTGGGGCCGATCCACGTCAAGGCGTCCTTTGGGGATCAACCGGTCCCCTATCTCCTTCGATTCCTTTACGGGGCCGGCCTGATCCTGGCGGTCCTGGCGTGCGTTGTTTTCTTGGGGTACCGGACCTACAAGAAGAAAAAAGCCGGGAAAAAAGAAGGGGAGACGTCTGCCGGAGGGGATGCCGGGGGGACAAGTTCCTAAGAAGCCCTGCGCTGGAAGATCGTCGCGCCGGAGGCGGTGCTTGAGCGGCGCTTCTTTTTAGGCATGAGGCAAGAAGGGAAGGAATCACGATCCTTTCTCTCCTTGCCTTTTTTTGGGCCCACCTTTACTTTGGAGGCATCCTTTGCCTGAGAAAGCCTCCCAGACCTTGACTTTCCTCTGATTTAACGAAAGTGAAAGGGGGCCAGTTTTTTTTGGTATTGGCAAGGAGATGGCAAAGTGCTAATTTAACCATTGCCTATTTTTTTTGGTTCTACACCCATCGGTATCAAAACTATCGTTTCAAGGAGGATTGGATATGGATTTTCAGTTTTCACCCCAACAGGAGCTCTTGAGAAAGAGCATTCGCGAATTTGCCGAAGGGGCCATCGCTCCCCAAGTCCAGCACATGGAAGAGACCGACGAGGTTCCCTGGGGTCTTTACAAGGAGATGGCCAAACAGCTCTATATGGGTATCCTCATTCCCAAGGATTTCGGGGGGACCGCCTTCGGGAATCTGGCCCGGATGATCATGCTCGAAGAAGTCGGGCGGGTATCCGCGGCCATGGCCATGGCCTTGCAGATCTTTCATCTGGGAACCGTGCCCATCGCGGACTTTGGAAACGAGACCCAGAAGAAGAAATACCTGGCAGTGTTGGCCAAGGGAGAGCGCCTGTCCACCATCGCCGTGACCGAGGCCACCGGGGGATCAGATCCCACGGGGGTTCAAACCACGGCCAAACTCCAGGGGGACAGCTACATCCTCAACGGCCGGAAATGCTTCATCACCCACGGCCACGTGGCTGATGTTATCACCATCATGGCCAGGACGGGAGAAGGCCCCAAGGGCTTCAGCGCCTTCATCGTTGAAAAGTCTTTCCCGGGGTTCAAACTCGGGCGCAAGGAGAAAAAGTTTGGCCTCCATGGGTGCAACACCGGGGAGATTGTCATGGAAAATTGCGTGGTTCCCCGGGAGAATTTGGTCGGCAAGGAAGGGGACGGCCTGAAGGTCTGCATGGCGGCCATCAGTGAGACCGGGCGGGCCGGCATGGCGGGATGCGGCCTGGGGGTCATCAGCGCCTGCCTGGAGGCTTCGGTCAAGTTCGCCAATGAAAGGCTTCTGGGGGGCAAGCCCATCAGCCAACACCAGGGCATTCAGTGGATGATCGCGGACATCTACATGGACCAGGAAACAAGCCGCTTGCTTTCCTACCGCGCCGCCTGGATGCGGGACCAGAAGATGCGCTGTGACACGGACATGGCCATGGCCAAGTACTACGCCACGGAAGCGGCCGTGCGCTGCGCCAAGAAGGCCGTGGACATTCATGGCGGCTACGGATACATGATGGAGTATCCGGTGCAGCGGTACTACCGGGATGCGGAGATCCTGATTGCCTCCGCCGGCACCTCGGAGATCCAGAGAATCGTCATGGCCCGCAAAGCCCTCACTTCTTTTAAATAAAAAAATCACCGAAGAGACCGCAGAGAAAAAACGAAAATAGGAACCCTTACGGGCCAAAAAGATAGTCTTTTGCTCCTGAAATCTCTCCGCTTGGCTTTGGCCTTTGAATATTTTTATTAACCTCTGCGNNCTCTGCGATCTCTGCGGTTCATGGTTTTTCGTATGAATATTATCGTATGCGTGAAACCGGCCCCGGATCCCAAGCGGTGGGACAGCATCCAGCTGGACCCGAAAACCAAGGCCCTGCGGCGGGAGGGGATTCCCAGCGTGCTGGGGCCTTTGGACAAACGGGCTCTGGAGGAAGGACTCCGGATCAAGGAAAAGCATGGAGGGAAAGTCATCGCCATGGCCATGGCTCCTCCCTCTGCCCGGGACAATCTGGTCGAAGCCCTGGCCATGGGAGCGGATGAAGCCGGTTTGCTTAGTGACCGGGCCTTTGCCGGGTCGGATACCTGGGCTACTTCTCTGGTCTTGGCCAAAGGGATCCGGAAATATGGAAGTTTCGATCTGGTCCTTTGCGGAGAGTGGAGCCTGGATGGGTCCACCGGTCACGTGGGGGCGCAGGTGGCAGAATATCTGGGGATCCCTAACGTCAGCCGGGTGGTGGCTCTGGAGAGTCTGGAAGAAGGAATCCTCCGCACGAGGAGCATGATTGAACTGGGCAACCGGATCATGGAAACGCCCCTCCCGGCTTTGATCACCGTGACCCGAGATATCAATACGCCCCGGTTCACCTCTCTTATGGGGGTGATGGAGGCGGAAATGAAACCCCTCTTCATCTGGTCAGCCGCTGACCTAGGGATCGCCCCGGAGGAGGTCGGGTTCAGCGGCTCTCCCACCCAAACCGAGGAGGTCTTTATGCCGGAGATGAAGCGAAAGGCGGAGATTCTTCGGGGAGAACCTGAAGAGATGGTTCCCGAGATCATCCGAAAAATCAGGCAAGCATTGGGGTAATAGATCCTAAAGAAGTGTTTAGTGTCAGTGTCAGAAGGCAGCAGTCGGAAAAAGAATCTTTCACTGACGCAATGCACTGACACTGTCTTAGTGGGAGTTTCGGATTTTGACGGAGACTGAGCGACGAAGATGGATAAGAGAGATTTGTCGGAGTGGAAGGGAATCTGGGTTTTCATCGAGCAGGAAGAAGGGTGCGTGGCCGAGGTTTCTTTCGAACTTTTGGCCGTGGCGCGGCAGCTGGCGGCCAAGAGAGGAAACGCGGAAGTGGTCGCCCTGCTTCTGGGAGAGGGGATTAAGGGATCGGCCAGCCAGCTGAGCGGTTATGGGGCGGATCGAGTGCTGTGGGTCGATCATCCGTCTCTCGGGAAATATTTGGCCCTTCCTTATGCCCGGGTCATCGGCCAGTTGATCCACGAAGGAAAACCCGAAATCTTCCTCCTCCCGGCAACCTCCGTGGGTTCCGACCTGGCCGCCCGGGCGGCCATCCGGATCAATACCGGTCTGTCCGCCCACTGCACCAACCTGGATATCAATTCCCGGGGGGAGTTGATGCAGGTCGTACCCGCCTTCGGCGGGAAAGTGATGGCCACCATCCTGTGCCCGAAACATCGCCCGCAGATGGCCACCGTTCGCCCGGGAGTGTACCGCCGGGGAGAGCCTCAGGAAAAGGGGGGGACTCTGGAGGAAAGGGTCGCCAGAATCGAACCCGAGGACCTGAAGCAAAAAGTGGTCGCAACGCATTGGGAAAAAAAGCCCGCCCGGTCGATCGAAGAAGCCGAAATCGTGGTCGCCGGTGGAGCGGGCATCGGGAATGCCGAGGACTGGAAATGGGTGGAAAGGCTGGGAGAGGCCCTGCATGCCGCTGTGGGAGGAACCCGGCCCCCCCTGGATGAAGGATGGATCTCCGAGGGGCAGATGATCGGCCAGAGCGGCAAGACCATCCGGCCCAAGCTCTACCTGGGGATTGGGATCTCGGGGGTCATCCAGCACGTGGTCGGGATCCAAGATGCCAAGGTGATTATCGCCGTCAACCATGACCCCGGGGCCGCCATCTTCCAATCTGCCGACCTGGGCGTGGTGGCCGACTTTCGCAAAGTCCTTCCCCTCCTGGTCGAAGAATTGGGGAAGAAATAAAAGAGGCCATCATGAGATCCTCGCCCCCTGCTTTTCTTATTCTTTTCTGGGGAAGGGGGGGAATAAACCCATCAGCAACTTGTAGGAGAGAGAGAAATGAAAATAGACCCAGCCACTTTGGATCGGAAGACCGCCCATGAAATCATGGTGGGGGCAGCCCTGCCGCGCCCCATCGCATTTATTTCCACCATAGGGGAAAACGGAATTTACAATCTGGCCCCTTACAGTTTCTTTATCCCCATGTCGGTCAAGCCGGCAATCGTGGGGGTGGGCATCGGCCGGAAGAGAGATGGAAGTAAGAAGGATACCCTGGTCAATATAGAATTTACGGGGGATTTTGTCATCAACGTGGTTACCGAGTCCCTGGCCGAGGCCATGAATCAAACGGCAGGCGAATATCCCCCCGAGGTTGATGAATTTCGGGTGTCGAAGTTAACCCCCGGGAAGGCCGACTTCGTCAAATCTCCGATGGTAGGCGAATCTCCCATAAAGATGGAATGTCGTCTGCTCCAAATTTTGGAGTTTGGCGAATTCCCCGGGATGAATAACTTCGTGATCGGAAAAGTGGTCCAGGTCCATGTGAAGGATGAATTTTGGGCGAATGGGGACATTCAATCTTCCCGTCTGAAAACCATCGGGCGAATGGGCGGCGATCTTTACTGCCGGACGACGGATGTTTTTGAGATGAAAAGGCCGACGATCCCGGGCAAGAAGGAAGAGAGGAAAGAACCATACACTCCGGAAGAGGAATGACCTCGGGAATCCATTCCTTTCTGGATCATATGGGGAAAGAAAATCCCCCTCGTGCCCCTTTCAGGTTAGGGCGCGGGGGGGATTCTTAGCCTTGGGAGATGATCTACTTCAGCCTTCCCTCGGTGGCCTTCCAGTCGATGTTCTTGAAGAAGGCGGCGATGTAATCGGGTCTCTTCAAACCGTAGTCGATCATGAAGGCGTGTTCGAAGACATCCAGAATGAGGATCGGATTGCAGCCGGCCAGGTGGCCCACATCGTGTTCATTGATCCAGCAGGTGCAGAGAGCCCCGGAGGCGTTATCCTGGTAAAGGATGGCCCAGCCGATTCCCCTCATGCTTCCCACCGCTTTGAAATCCTTTTCCCACTCTTCGTAGGTCCCGAAAGACCCTGAGATCTTCTTGAACAGTTTCCCACCCTTGTCGATGGCACCTTTGCCGCCGAGGTTCTCGAAATAATATTCGTGAAGTCTCATGCCGTTGAATTCCCAGCCGAACCGTCTCTTTAACTCGGCAAATTCGGGAGTAGCGGTCTTCCCCTCTTTGAGCATCTGCCCCAGGGTGTCCATCGCCTTGTTGGTGTTGGTCACATACCCCTGGTAGAGGGTGAAATGGTTCTTCAGAAGGGTTTCGCTGAATCCTTCCATGCCGATGAGTTTACTGTAGTCTTTGGCTGCGTATGGCATCTTGGTCTCCTTTCTCTCCTGTGCGAAAGTTATGTTGTTTTTCCCGACTCATAAATAAAGCCCCCCCCGGTGGAGAGGGTCAAAAATTGGCGCCGACCCAAGGAGATGGACTCCATGGCGACGCACCTCTCCTCCTTTTCCATTCAAATACCATACTGGAGGAGGGGAGCGCTGAAAATGGGGTGAATCCTGTATTTTTATCCCCGAAACCAGGTATTTTGTGCGGGGCCTATAATCTTGGAGGGGCATCACGGGCGCGTGAATGACCGGCAGGGAATCACGAAAGGGTTTCCCCGGGGGGTATCCTCTCGAGGTATGTTTCCCGGCATATCAAACTTGGGTGAAGGCAGAGGATTTCCAAGGGGATTACTTCTTGGGGAAAGTGATCCCCCTGAAATAGGAAAGTTTTCCCTGGTAGACAAAGGCGATCTGTCGAAGGGCTGCCTGAAAATCAAATGGATTCAAGGCCGAGATGGCGTCGATGGGGACGACTACCTGATACCCTCGCAGGGAAGTGGAAGCGGCGGCATGGAGAACGCAGATGTTGGCCACCGTTCCGGTAATCACCAGATTCCGGATGCCTTTCTGGCGCAGGAGTAAATCAAGGTCGGTGGCGAAAAAGGGGTCATAGGTTCTTTTCCGGACCACGAAATCTTGGGGGCCGGGGCTAATTCGGGGATGATCTCCGTGCCTTTGTTGTCCTGAATGGCATGGGGCCCCCAGATGGAAAATTCCGGGTCGTCGGGCCGGTGCCAGTCCTGAATGTAAACGATCAAAGCTCCGGCTGTCCTAGCCTTTCCCACCAGGCTGCGCAGGGGGCCGATTGTTTTTTGGGTATCGGGGACGAAAAGCTGGCCCCTGCGATTGACGAAATCTACAAGCATATCGGCCAGCAGAAGACCCGTCTTCTTGGCGGGCAGGGAGACCTTGGAAAGGATCCGATAATCAGGGACGGTGACTCGGATATTTCGTTCCTTTCAAAGCAAGCGACCGAGGGAGGAAAGAGAAATTCCAAGCACCAAAACACAAGTGCCAAATAAATCCCAAAACTCAAAATTCAATTTCCGGACATACAAAGCTTACCCTGAATTTGGCAGGGAGACAAATTCTTGGGTTTGGGAAATTGTCTTTTGGGCTTTATTTGGAGATTGGAATTTGGGATTTGACATTTCCATCCCGCTTCCCTCTTCCCCCTCTTATTTATGATATCCCTTCCGGATCAACTTGGGAATTTCGAACTCGCAGGGGACCTTCGTCTGACATAGGCCGCACCCGGTGATCTTCACCCCGTATTCGGACCTCTTCATGGGGCCGATGGTGTTATAGCTGTACTCCATGCATTTGTCTTTGTCATGCCCCCTGGCGGTTATGGCTCCGGCAGGGCAGCGTGCCGCGCAGACCTTGCAGGTTCGATTGGAGAAGTAGAGGCAATTGGCCCGGTGATGGGGGTACCGCTTGCTCGAAGGTTTCAGGGGCAGGTTGGTGACCACGCTTCCCACGCGGATGGCTTTCCCCTTGGCGGTAATAAACCCATCGCTCAACCCGAACGTCCCCAGGTTGGCAGCATATGCCGCATGTCTCTCGGACCAACTGGATGCCCATCCCACCCGCGGGGACCTGAGCCTCTTCCAGTGGGGCGAAATCATAGGGGCTACGGCCTCATACCCTTTCTTCTCCAAAAGGTTAACGATATGCTTTCGAAGTTGGACGTTGAACTGCTCGCCGAAGTCCCGGGCATGAGCCCATTGGCGGGAGGGGTACTTGGTTTCCTTCCGGTTGCTTTCCCGGATCTCTTCCACGTGGGGCAAGATCCAGGAGATGACCGAGAGGAGTTGGGGTTTTTTCTTACTCCCGAAAGTCAGAGAATAGATTTCCTGGGGGGTATGATGAAATTTGCCGATGATTTTCTTGTAAGACTTGAATAGCGGGTCCTCCCCCGAGGCAAACCCTACCAAGGGTCGGCCCCAGTACTTTCCGCGTCCTTCCTTCCGGCGGTTTGCAGGACTCTTCTGGGTGAATTGAACGATGGCCCGCTCGATGAATTTTTCCGGATTTTTGGCGAAGCTAATTCCGCTATTGCTTTTCATGGCGCCCCCCTATGAAGAATGTTCATAAAAAACGTGTATCATGGAATTCTTCCCGGGGCAAGGGCCTTGTGAATTCGGAATACGGAATGGGGAATGTGGAATTGCCCAAAAGAATTCGGATGGCTCGTTGGATTTTTTTCTCCCTCCAGTTTCAGGGGGGAGAACCCGGGGTCTCGAATTTGAAAGGCTTGGTTGGAAGAATTTATTCCATTCCGCATTTGCTAGACTTGACTTTCATCACCCGATTCGATAGAAAAGATAGAAATCCCGGTTTGTTTTTTGAAGTACACAAGCAGGAGCGAATGGTCTAAGAGGAAAGACATGGTCACTCAAAAATCATCCGCGATCCCTCCTTTCATCGTCATGGAGGTCATGGAGAAAGCGGCCTCCATGGAGCGACAGGGGGAGAACATCATTCACCTGGAGGTGGGGGAGCCGGACTTCGACACCCCG
>PMCE01000263.1:22410-22642 GCA_003154025.1 Syntrophaceae bacterium | reverse complement strand
CCACGAACAGGCCGATCCACTGCCGGTCAATCGGCCCCCGATGGCGCTCCTCCGCCTCGATTTGATCCCCCAGGGCCGTCAACCCGGGATGGGCGGGCAGCCGGAGATCGCGAACCACGCTCTTCCCCGCGTCATCCGGGATGTACACCCGAGCATGCAGGATATTAGCGGCGGCGCCGAGGATGCGCAGGGCTCCGGCAATGGCCACCGTCCAAAGAACGCCCCGCCCGCC
>PMCE01000263.1:6916-22332 GCA_003154025.1 Syntrophaceae bacterium | reverse complement strand
TGGAAGATCTCGATGCAGGCGGCCAGGACGAGCAAGCCCCCGATTCTCCATTCGGGGGCGAATTCCGGCCACAGCGGGACGATCAGAGCCAGCACGCCGAGCAGCATTGCGCTAAAGCCAAGTGCGCGCTGCTGGCGTTTCGGGTTCATTTTACGAGCGCTCATGGTTTCCGTCCCAGGGGATTGACAGGAGAGGAACTTGGAGACGAACGGTTTTTGACAAT
Source organism: Syntrophaceae bacterium (assembly GCA_003154025.1). The sequence continues at coordinate 22,109 of PMCE01000263.1, read as the reverse complement.
AATTTGCTTTATGCCACGGTGATTATACCGGCTCGGCCATTGTGAATCAAGAGTTTGTGGCAGTAAAGTCAAGGGGCGCGGTCACCTTAGGTGCGATAGGTTAGACTTAATCTGACATTCTCCAAGCAGTTAGAATAGATTGAAAAAGGAGGAATGTCAGAGGACGGTAGAACAGGGAAGTGACGGGGACGTATAAGAAGACCTTCTAGGTCAGATGGATTTTCAGATAAAGGTCTCCCGCCTTTGCTCCCTGGCTTTTCCCCATGCCACGCAGCCGGAGTTTGGTCCCATCTTTGACTCCCGCCGGGATTTTCACCCGTAACCTTTCCAGGGTTCCTTTCCGTTGGAATGAAAATTCTTTATTTGTCGCTGAGGAAGCCTCCTCGGGGGACAGGGGCAAATCGTAAGTTACGTCCAGGTTGTCGGGCTCGCCGAGGGCTGGTTGCGGGGAGCCGGGGAAGAGTCTTCGGAGGAAGAAACCGATCCCTTTGCGGAAGAGCCAGGAAGCGGCTCTTCCCTTCAAGGTGGTTCCGCGGGGGACGATGATATTTTCCAGAAGAGGGGAGAAGATCTCNNCCCGGCCCCCCGACGATGAAGACAAAACCCCTCCCGCCGAAGAAGAGATGGTCGAAGAAGCTCTGGTCAAAGCGAAACCCCATGCGGGAGAACTCCCGGCCGAGTTCGGAGAAGACATCACTGGCCATGGGATTGTTGAAGATGTCCCGGAAGATCTCCTCCTGGGTGTAGGAAAAGTCGAGCCGCCGCCCGGATTCGAAGGGGGTGCGGGACAGGAGGTCGTAATGCCTCCTCTTTTCCGGGTCGATGAGGACGCCGTAGGCTTCGCTGACCTCCTTGAAGCGCTCTTCGGCCTCCCGGTCTCCCGGATTGCGGTCCGGGTGAAACTTCAGGGCCAGCTGCCGGTAGGCCTTCTTGATCTCGTCGGCATTGGACTCCCGGGAAACCCCCAGGGTCTCGTAGTAATTTTTATTCCCGTTGACTCTGGCCATAGAATAAATCTACCAGAAAAATGTGCGTTTGGGAATCCTCCCGGCGACCTGATCAGAAAAGACGGGTACCGGTCATTCTGTCGAAGCCCTTCCTGCTTGCTGAGTAATACTTCAGCGCTTTGAAGAGGCTCTCCCAGAAATCCCTCCCATTCTCCCTTTTTCAAGAGACTGTGTCGTTTTCAAAAAAAAAGCCGTCATCCCGGCGACAGCGGGGATCCAGGGCCATCTCGATGAGACCCAAATCCTTTAGTGACAAGGTTTTTGTAATAGATTCAATCCGCCTGGATGCCCGCCTCCGCGGGCATGACGAATTACGATACAGTCTCCAAAGGGAGGGGAGCTTTTTCATTTGAATTTGTGGGGCGATTGCCTTCTCCCTTTGGGAAAGGGGGGGAAAAGGTTGCGCCTACCCCAATTTGGAAATATAATAAGTTAGAAAGCGAGTCAAAGGGCCTAGAGGGTGAAACAGCTTCATTTCTGCGGTATTTTAGTCGCCTCACTTATTCTGATGACTCCGGCAGCTCATGCCTCCGATGATTCTCCCTGGCAGAAGATCGATGAGGGGCTTGAGTTCAAGGCTGCCGAGATCGACAGCCAGCCTTACCAAACTTTCATCCGACTGAAGATCCTGAGGGTGGGCCTGGAAAAATTCCAGGTCCGGGTGCTGGACACCAGGGTTTACGGGGCCGGATGGATGGAGATCAAGGCTTTGGCCAAGAAGACCCAGGCTTTAGCGGCTATCAATGGTGGTTTTTTTACCCCCGAATACCGGCCGCTTGGGCTGATGATCGTGGACGGAAAAGAAATCAACCCGCTGCGCAAGGCGGATTGGGGGGTTTTCTATGTCCAGGACAACCAAGCCCGGATCATCCACACCACGGAATTCCAGAATGACCGGAACATAACCCAGGCTTTGCAGGTAGGCCCCAGGCTGGTGGTGAACGGCCGGGAACTCCAGATGAAAAAGCAGGCCGCCAGGCGGTCGGCCGTGGGCGTGACGATGAAAAATCAGGTGATCCTTCTCAGCACCGACAACACGGAAGCCTACGCCCAGGACCTTGCTCGAATCTTTCATCTCCCCGAATCCGCAGGGGGGCTGGATTGCCGGGACGCCATGGTCCTCGACGGAGGGCCTTCGGCGCAGATGTACGCGGATTACAAATCCCTGAAGATCGACATCCCGGGCGGCTGGGGAGTGCCCAACGGAATCGGGGTTTTCAAAAGAAGACCTTGAGGCCGTANNCGGGACATCGTGCCCCGACAGTTTCCTTGTTTGGTTCCGGCTCGGCCGGGTAAGGGATTAGAAAAAGCAAAGTCCTATGACGGAAGCGAAAGCAAAAAAGAAGCAGGGTAAGAAAAAGCGAAGGTGGGGTACCCTCATCTTGGTCGTCCTCCTCCTCCTGGTGATTTTTGGCGGGGCAGGAGTCGCTTTTTACTTCACCATGGTCTTCGACCTTCCCCGGCTGACGACCCTGAAGGATTACCAGCCGTTCATCACTTCCGAGGTCTACTCGGAGGATGAAGTATTGATCGGGGAGTTTTTTGTCGAGAAGAGAACTGTCATTCCCCTCTCTCAGATGTCCCGGTTCCTGGCCAAGGCTTTCATCGCTGCCGAGGATGCCCGTTTCTTCGAACATCAGGGGATCGATTACCGTAGGATCGTGGGGGCAGCCTTCCGCAACATCGAAGCCCTGGATATGGTGCAGGGCGGGAGCACCATCACCCAGCAAATCGCCAAGTCCTTCTTCCTCACCCCGGAGAAGAGCTTCACCCGTAAAATAAAAGAGGCGATTCTGGCCCAGCGGATCGAACACTACCTGACCAAGAATGAGATCCTCTTCCTCTACCTGAACCAGATTTACCTGGGCGAGGGAGCCTATGGAGTGGGGGCGGCCTCCAAGACCTATTTCGGGAAACCGGTGCAGAACCTGAGCCTGGCGGAGTGCGCCCTCCTGGCCGGTCTTCCCCCTTCCCCCAACAACCTGTCTCCCCTGCGGAACCCCAAGAAGGCCCGGGAGCGCCAGCTCTACGTACTCAGCCGCATGGTGGAGCGGAAGATGATCACCAAGGAGCAGGCGCAGAAGGCCCAGGCGGAAGAGATCAAGCTGAGGCCGCGGGGACCCAAGGGGTACCTCGACGCGCCCTACGTGGTGGAGCAGGTCCGCCAGTATGTGGAGCAGAAATACGGGAAGGATCTGCTCTACAAAGGGGGCCTGAAGATCTATACCACCATCAATTCCCGTCTGCAGAAGGCAGCGCAGAGGGCCGTCCAGAAGGGATTGGAGGAATTCGAAGCCCGGGGCGGCAAAGGGAAAGGGCGGGAGGCGATCCAGGGGGCCTTGATCGCGCTTGAACCCCAGTCGGGATTCATCCTGGCGATGGTAGGGGGACGGGATTTTTCGTCGAGCCAATTCAACCGGGCCATCCAGGCCAAAAGGCAGGCGGGTTCAGCCTTCAAGCCCATCGTCTACGCCGCTGCTCTGGACAAGGGAATGACCCCCGCTTCGATCATAAAAGATGAACCTTTCTCTTTCGTGGACGTCCCGGGAAAGGAACCCTGGGCGCCCCAGAATTTTGACCGGGAGTTCTGGGGGCCGGTCACCCTGCGCAAGGCTTTGACCTTTTCCCGGAACGTTCCGACGGTGAGGATTGCCCAGATTATCGGTCTGGACTACCTGATCGACTATGCCGCGAATTTGGGAATCAAGACTAAGCTCGAACCTAATTTATCGTTGGCTCTCGGTTCGGCGAACGTTACCCTTCTGGAATTGACCCGGGCCTTTGGGGTCTTCGCCGCCCAGGGATACCGGGCGGACCCCGTCCTCATCAACCAGATCCAGGACAAGGAAGGGGCGGTAATGGAAGAGACCGAGCCCTCATCCCTCGAGGTGATCAGCCCGCAGACTTCCTACCTCATTACCAGCCTGATGCAAAGCGTAATTCAGGAAGGGACCGGGCAAGGGGCCAAGGCTTTGGGCCGGCCGGCAGCGGGCAAAACCGGAACGACCAATGACACCCGCGACGCCTGGTTTATCGGATTTCTTCCCCAGAAACTGGTCGCCGGGGCCTGGGTAGGATATGACATTGAAAAATCCCTGGGAAGCCATGAGACCGGGGCCGTGGCCGCCCTGCCGCTCTGGCTGGCGTTCATGAAAGAGGCGGCGGAGGATATCCCGGTGGAAGATTTTGCGGTTCCCGACGGGATCGTCTTTGTCAAGGTCGATAAAGAAACCGGCGAACCCATGGGGAGCATGCGCTGGGTCAAATCGGGCAAAGTCCTCTACGAGTGCTTCAGGGAGGGAACGGAGCCTTCAGCCGGAGTGCAGAGCCCCGCAGGGCCTCAAAGACTGCCCGACGAGATGCTGAAAAAATCCGATGTCAAGACGCGATGACGCAAGGACGCGGGGAAAAAATTGACGCGGAGACGCGAGGTAAGGAATGACGCGAAGACACGGGGACGCGGAAAAAAGACTGACATGAGGACACCAAGACGCGATGACGCGACGAAGAAACAAAATCCCTTTTCTCCGTGTCCTCGCGTCCCCGCGTCGGTATTTGGCCGCGTCATCCTTTAACGACGGCCCACGGCCTTAACTTGGCCACCTTCCTGGAAATTCCCGCCTGGTGGACAACTTCCACGACCTGGCTGACGTCTTTGTAGGCCTCGGGGGCCTCCTCCAGCAGAGTGGCCCGGTTAGCCGTCCGGACATGGATCCCCCGATCTTCCAACTCCCGTTGAAGGGGCCTTCCCTTGCTGGCCTTCTTGGCCTGCGTCCGGCTTTGCAGGCGTCCCGCTCCATGGCAGGTGCTGCCGAAGGTCTCTTCCATGGCTTTCTCCGTCCCCACCAGCACGTAAGAATACCTTCCCATATCGCCCGGGATAAGAACCGGCTGGCCCACTTTTCGGTAGACTTCGGGAACGGAGGGGTGGCCGGGCGGAAAGGCCCGGGTGGCCCCTTTGCGGTGGACGCACACTTCCTTGCGGACTCCCTCCACCAGGTGAGACTCGCGCTTGGCGATGTTGTGGCAGACATCGTAGACCAGGTGCATCCCCAGGTCGCGGGGACTCATCTGGAGCAACCGCTCGAAGACTTCCCGGGTCCAATGCATGAGCATCTGCCTGTTGGCCCAGGCATAATTGGCGGCGCAAGCCATACCGGCGAGATATTCCTGTCCGGTATGGCCGTGGATGAAATCGCAGGCCAGCTGCCGGTCGGGAAGCTCCAGCCCCAGCTGGCGGACCCGCTCTCCCATCTTCTTCAGGAAGTCATCGCATACCTGATAGCCGAATCCGCGGGACCCGGAGTGGATAAAGACCGTGACTTGATCCTTCTCCAGGCCGAAGGCCCGGGCTGCTTCCGGATCATAGATTTCTTCCACGTACCCGACTTCCAGGAAGTGGTTTCCGGACCCGAGGGTGCCCAGCTGCGGCCGGCCCCGCTCCATGGCCCGGTCCCCGACCACCTCCGGGTCGGCCCCTTGCATACAGCCCTGATCCTCGGTTCGGTCCACATCCTCGGGGGAGCCGTAACCTTGGCTCACCGCCCAGGCCGATCCTTTCTTAAGGACCTGACGCAATTCCTGGGAGCTTAACCGCAGGGCTCCTTTCGAGCCCACGCCCGAGGGAATGGACTCAAAAAGGGCCTGGGCCAGGTCCTTGATCCTGGGCCGCAGGTCCCGGGTAGAAAGGTTCGAACGGAGAAGCCTGGTCCCGCAGTTGATGTCATACCCCACTCCTCCAGGGGAGATCACCCCTTCCTTCCAGTCGAAGGCGGCCACCCCGCCGATGGGAAACCCATAGCCCCAGTGAATGTCCGGCATGGCTAGGGAATACCTCTGAATTCCCGGCAGGTGGGCCACGTTGGCCACCTGTTTCGGGCTTTCGTCCTGGGCGAGATCTCTCAACATCCCTTCGGAGGTATAGATGATCCCGTCCACCCGCATCCCGCCGGTGCGCGGAATCCGCCAGCGCACGTCGTCGATCTTTTCCAGACGGATCTTTTCCTGGCTGTTCATGAAAAACCTCCATAAAAAACCTGGAATAGAGGAATATTGGAAAAATGGAATGCTGGGGAAATAAGAATCGCCTTATCCATCATTCCAAGATTCCAGTATTCCATTATTCCATATTATCTCGCGTTCTCAGCGGTTAAAGTCTTTGAATTTAGACATCGAAAACAACCCTTCCTTCCCATCTTCCATCCTTCTCCTTTACTTCAACCTGATGGTAGGTCACAGCCTTGATTTCGGTCTTGAGGTGATGGCGAGAAGGGTCGAAGGGCTCTCCCCGGGCAACCGCTTTCAGGGAGGTGGGTTCCAGGCGAGAAAAAGAGAATTCTTTGAAGAGGTACCCGCGGCTCTCGCAGAGAAAGAGAAGTTCGCCCAGCCAACGAATCAGGAGGTCCTCCCGGTCGGCCCCCTGGATGGAAATTTCACGGGAACCTTCCTTCCGAACCTTTCTGAGGTCGGTTAATTGATCGAACAGGGCATAGGCCGCGTTGGCAAAGAGCTCTTCCAAGTTCCGCCCGAAGGCGCGAATCCCAATGTCCGCCGTATGATCGAAGGTCTCGTATTTTTTCATTGCCGGGCTGGGGAATTTTCCGATTGGACCGCCATTTCGGCTATATTATAATCCTATCCGAATAAAAGATAAAAAGAAGTTTCAGGTTGCAGGTTTCAGGTTCAAGAACCAAGAGTCTTTCCATGACCCACCGATAATCCTCAACGCCGGGCGGAGGTGGAGATGGCCGCAGCATTCAATCCGCAATCCGAAATCCGCAATCGAAGATTCCCCTGTTTGGGGGAATCTTCCTGATCTCTGCCGCCGCCTTGACCCTGGAAATTTCCATCGTCCGTCTCCTCTCCGTGGCCCAATGGCACCGCTTTGCTTTCCTGGTGGTCAGGCCTGGCTTTTTTAGCGGTCTCGAAATGGAGTTGAAAATGCGGTGGATTTGTGGCAAGGTCTGAATTAGGGGAAGAAGGTAAAGGGTGAGTGGTCGGGGGAAAGAATCTTCCGGGAAAGATTTTCCACTCACTCCTCACGAACCAGCATTTGCGTTTCTCAAAGGAGAGGAGGGACAGAAAATGAAGGCGGTGAAAAAGGTAGAGAAAAATGTGAAGAAGGCCGTCAAAAAGGTAAGCAAGAAAGCTACCAAGCTGGTAAGCAAGGCGGCCAAAGGCGCGGAGAAGCTCGATGCGAAATGGAAAAAAGCGGTCGCGCAGAAAGAAGAGATGATCAAGAAGCTCAAAGGCGAATTGGCCGATAAAAAGGACATCCTTCGCCAGGGAGAAGAAACGATCCTGGAGGCGATGGGGAAAGCCAAGGAAGAAATCTCAGCGATCAAAGCGAAGACGGACCAGACCCTGATGGAATGGAAAAGCAAGGCCGAAGCTGAATATAAAAAGTTGAAGGAAGAGCTGGAAAAGCAAGCGGAGAAGAAGATGGCCGAGGCGAAAGCCAAAGCCAAAGAAGTTGCGGCGAAGGCGGCTGCCGCAGGACCGGAAAGAACCGGGCTGGTGGCCTTTAAAGGCAATCCCATGACCCTCCTGGGGGCAGAGGTCAAGGTGGGAGACAAGGCCCCGGACTTCAAAGTGGTGGACAACGGGATGCAGCCGGCCACGCTGGACTCTTTCCGGGGAAAGGTCAAGATCATCAGTTCGGTTCCTTCCCTGGACACGCCGGTCTGCGACATGGAAACCCGCAAGTTCAACCAAGAGGCCGACAAGATGCCGGACAACGTAGTAGTCCTGACGGTCAGCATGGACCTTCCCTTCGCCCAGAAGCGGTGGTGCGCCGCGGCCGGGGTGGAGAAGGTGAAGACCCTCTCCGATTTCCAGGCTCGCTCCTTCGGCCCGGCTTACGGTGTGCTCATCAAGGAATTGCAACTCCTGGCCAGGGCGGTCTTCGTCGTGGACGACCAGGATGTGGTCCGTTACGTTGAAATCGTCCCCGAAATCGCCAAAGAGCCGGACTATGGCCGGGTCCTGGATGCGGTGAAAGCGCTGGTATAAGGCGTAAGTTGGGAGTTGAGAGTTGTAAAAGGCGGCTCACGGCTCAAAGCGCACGGCCCAAGGCAAAAACCGTGTGCCCTGCGCTATTCTCACCTCTCAACTCCCGTTCTTGGAGAGAACCATGGCCGATTTTCAGAAATTGATCGATCCCGATGACACGCGGGATCTTCTCACCCGGATGATTCGTTCCAAAAGCCTGAACCCTCCCGGGGATGTGCGCGAGTGTGCGGGGATCATTACCGGGGATCTCGAGGCCCGGGGGCTTCCGGTGGAGGTCATCGAGGAAAAGCCCGGCGTGGCCAACGTCGTCTCCCACCTGGAGGGGCAACCGGGCGGCAAAACGATGATCTGGAACGGCCACTTTGACGTGGTGACTCCGGGAGAGGATTGGGAAGTTGATCCCTTTGGCGGGGAGTATAAAGACGGGTTCATCTATGGCCGCGGGACGAGCGACATGAAATCAGGCGTGGCGGCCATGATCGTTGCCCTGGGGGCGTTGAAGAAAGCCGGGACTCCTTTTCGCGGGCGGATCGTCTTCCAGGCCGTGGGGGATGAGGAAACGGGGAGTGATGCCGGAACCCGGTGCATGATCCGCAGGGGAATCGGGGCGGGCGCGGATTTCGCGATCGTCTCGGAACCGACCAACCTGAACGTGACCATCGGCAACCGCGGTCTCCGCTGGCTGGAGGTCTCGGTCAAGGGCCGCGCCAGCCATGCCGGCAGGCCCCATGTGGGGGCGAATGCCATCCATGCCGCGGCGCGGATCATCCAGCAACTGGAGCGCCTGCCCTTTAAAGCCCACCACCCTCTCTTTGAAATTCCCCATCCCAGCCTGTCGGTGACCATGATCCAGGCCGGCAGCAAAGTCAACATCATTCCCGAGCGGTGCACCTTTTCCATCGACCGCCGGATGATGCCCGGAGAGACTTCCGAATCCATCCGCCGGGAGGTCGAGGAGGTCCTGAAGAGCGGTTCTTCCGAGGGCATTTCCAGCACGGTCCGGATCACCCACGAAGGCTGGGACCCGTATGCCATCGATCCGGGCTCTCCGTGGGTGAAAGGGTTGTGCGAGACGGTTCAGGAAGTCGTGGGATCATTCCCGCAGATCAAGGGAAAGGCCGGGTGTACGGATGCCTCCCACCTCTACCATCAGGGCAAGGTCCCGTCGGTGTGCTTCGGGCCGGGCTTGGAGGACCTGGCCCACAAGGCCAATGAAAGAGTGGCGCTGGAAAAGGTGGTGCAGGCGGCTCGGGTGTATGCCCTTTCGGCCATGAAACTCCTTACCTGAGAAAATTCAGCCGGCGAGGGCATAGCCGCAACCAAAAGAAAGTGCCTCAAGTGCCTTAAGTGCGCTCAAGTGCCTAAAGTCAAAAGATTCAAAAAGTTATCTAAACTTGTTCTCCAAATGTTTAACAATATTTAAAGAGCTCGAACCTTAGTGGCATATTGAATTCCCCCTCCGGGCGGGTTATAAAAATTGCTTTTTTGACGGGAGACCGAGTTCACTTTCATGGGTAGATTTTCACGGAAGTCGTTCTTATTTCTTTCCTGGTTCTTCTTTGCCTTTTTTTCTCTGGCTATTGCTTTTCATTTCCACCCTGCGGGTCTCTCCGGCCGGTCGTGTTCGATCTGCGAGATCAAGGGCACAACTGAAGGGACTCTTCTTAAAGTCAGTTATGACGGCTCCATACCCATAAATCCCATGGGCCTCTTGCCCTTTCCTGGATTGTCTTCCGAGATTTCTCCGGAGCGTTACTTCTCCTCTTATTCCCATACTCCCCTCGTCCTTCCCAACAAATCACCCCCGACCTGTTCCTGATCGGCGAGGCGCCTTCTCGGGTCTCGGGTTCATTCCGGGAAGGCAATCGATTCTATCCTCAAGGAAAAATTTTCCCATTCCTGGAAGATGAAAAGGAAAGTGAGTCGTTTCGGTGGATGCCCAACTTCGTAAATCGCGAGTGGCTCTGTTATCGGTTATTTCCAATACCGCCCTGGTCGTGGGAAAACTGGTCGTCGGTTTGCTGATCGGGTCGGTTTCGGTGATTTCCGAGGCCATCCATTCCGCTGTGGACCTCCTGGCCGCGGTCATCGCCCTGTTTTCGGTCCGCAGGTCAGGCCTCCCCGCGGATGAGGACCACCCCTTCGGCCACGGCAAGATTGAAAATATCTCGGGCACGGTGGAAGGCTTGCTGATTTTTCTAGCTGCCGGGTGGATCATTTATGAAGCCGTAAATAAGTTGATGACCCCCGGACCCCTGGAAGATACCGGCTGGGGGATCGCCGTCATGTTCGTTTCCGCCGCGGCCAACATCATCGTTTCCCAGATGCTTTTCAAGGTGGGCCGGGAGACGGACTCGGTGGCTTTACTGGCGGACGGCTGGCACCTGAGGACCGACGTCTACACTTCGGTCGGGGTCATGGCGGGGTTATCGGTGATCTGGGCGGGAAAGTCGATGGCCCCCGATCTCCGCCTGGAATGGGTCGACCCGGCGGCGGCCCTGGCGGTGGCGGCAATGATCATCCGAGCGGCCTGCCATTTGACGGTCCAGTCGGTCCGAGACCTCCTGGACGTGAAACTCCCGGATGAAGAGGAACGGGAGATCAAAAAAATTATCATCGAACACTTTCCGACCATTAAAGGGTTTCATCAATTTCGGACCCGGAAGGCGGGAAACACGCGACACGTGGACTTTCATATCAAGGTGGACCGTCAAATGACCCTGGAATCCTCCCATGCCTTAAGCAAGGATGTTTCCCAGGGGATCAAGAATCGCTTTCCCCATGCGACCGTGGTCGTGCATATCGAACCTTGCCTCGGGGATTGCGACCAACGATGTGTGGAGGGGTGCCTTCTTACGGAAGAAACCAGGGCCAAAATCTCTAAGAGAGAAAATAGAAAGGGTGTTTGACGAATCGGGTGGTAAGGAGAAATTGTCTTTCCCCTCGGAAGGCCGGGAGAAAAGGTAGATCGAGGTGAGGTTGGGAAGAGGCGGGGTGTCGAATCCCCTCCGTGCCCTTATCCTCTGACTGTACCCCGATAATAATTTTCTACTTTGGCGATATAATTTTTGGTCTCCTTGGGCATAGCCTCCGGCCGCTTCTCCAAATTTCCCATCCCCCAGTTGTAGGCCGCAAGGGCCAGCTTTACATCCCCCCGGTAGCGGTCCAAGAGTCTGCGCAGATAGCTGGTCCCGCCCATGATGTTTTGAGTCGGCTCAAATGGGTTGGTCACTCCCAATTCGGCTGCGGTTTCGGGCATTAGCTGCATCAACCCCTGGGCTCCCGCCCTGGATACCGCCAACGGGTTTCCCCCGCTCTCGGTCTGTATGACGGCCCGAATCAACCCAGGGTCCACCCTGTACCTCTGTCCGGCCTCTTGGACGATGGATTCAAAATTCCGTTCTACCGGTAAATAATTTGACGCCTCCCATTCAACCTCAGGTTCCAATGATTCAGGGGAAAGCGACGGAGTATAGGAGACCGGGGGCTTGGAAAAAATAAGTGGTGAAGAAGGGAAAAAATCGGGCTCTGCCGTCTCCGTCTCCGAGAGAACTAAGTCAACGGTTTTTTTCAAGATTTGCATGGCAAGCTTTTCCATGGCGATGGGCTCGCCCATTTTTTCTTCAAGAAAAGACAGGAATTCAGCTCGATCCCGTTTTTGAGTTGCCGGCGTTGAAAACGGGTTTCGGGTGAAATAATTTTGCGGGTCGATTTTCCCGATCATGACAGATATTTAAGTAGCAATCTCCATGCCATGGTTTAGGGGCCAAAAAAGGATGAAGACTCACAGGGTGGAGTTCCGGAGGAATTCCCCGGTAAGGAAGGGGAAGGCCTACCTGGAGGATGGCTCTTTTCCCGGTTCATCGGCGGCGGTTTCGAATTCCGGCGGTACGATTCCCCGTTTTTGCATGATGGTGTAGATCAACTCTGCCCGCTTTAAGACATACGGCTGATGGCCTGCAGGGTTCAACCTTCTCGGGCTGGGCAGGACCACGGCCAGGCGGGCCGCCTCCCGGGGGGTCAGTTCGGAGGCGGGCTTTTCAAAGTAACGTCTGGAGGCAGCTTCCGCGCCGAAGATCCCATCGCCCCATTCGACGACGTTCAGGTAAAGCTCGAGAATCCTTTTTTTGGAGAGAACCCGTTCCATCCTCCAGGTGAGAAAGGCCTCCAGAATTTTCCGCGAAAAACTCTTGCCGGGGGAGAGATAGAGATTCTTGGCCAGTTGCTGGCTGATCGTGCTCCCCCCAAATTTCAGCTTCCCGGCCTGCAGATCCTTCTCCACGGCATCCTTGATGCTTTCATAATCAAACCCCTCATGGGTCCAGAACTTGTCGTCCTCGGAGATCAGCACGGCCTTGACCAGGTAAGCGGATATGCGGGAGAGGGGGACCCATGCCTGATAGATTTTTGTTTTCCGGCCCTTCTCCTTCCATTCCTTTTCCCGGTATTCCATGAAAGCCGTTTTGGAGGGATTTTTCTTCTTCAAGATGGCGATGTCCGGCATGAGGGCCAGATAGGCGAGGGTGCCGGCCAGGCCGACGAGGAGCAGCAGAAAAATCCATTTTTTTGGAAATCGTCTCCAGGCCATGGTACCCGACGTCATTAGAAAATGAGGGATGACAGTTTTTATTTTTTAACATATCCTGGTAGAAAGAAACAGGGTGGAGTAAAGAGCAATATATAGAATCATCATTCAGAAGGAGCGTTTATGGGAAATGAGGTGAAGGGCAAAATCGCGGAGATGAAGGACTGGCTCGTCGAGACCCGGCGGACCATTCACATGAATCCCGAGTTGGGATTCGAGGAGGTGGAGACTTCCAAACTGGTGGCCGGGTACCTGGAAAAATTCGGGCTTCAGGTGAAGACGGGGATGGCCAAGACCGGGGTCATCGGCCTCTTGAAGGGGGAGAAACCGGGAAAGACGGTGGCCATCCGTGCCGATATGGACGCTTTGCCCATGGANNGCCGAGGAAGGGGGCGGAGGAGGCCGGGTCCTGACGGAAGAGGGGGTGTTGGAGAACCCCAAAGTAGACGCCATCTTCGGCGCCCATCTGTTTCCCGACCTGAAGATTGGCAAGGTGGGGATTCACGAGAAGGAAGGACTCGCGGCCACGGATCGGTTCATTATTAAAATAATCGGCAGGGGCGCCCATGGCGCATATCCCCATCTCTCCCGGGACCCCATTCTGGCGGTGGGAGAATTAATCAGCCAGATCCATACCATCGTCAGCCGGAGCATCAACCCCCTCGACAGCGCGGTCATCACCATCGGCAAGGTGAGCGGAGGGACGGCCTTCAACATCATCCCCGACGAAGCGGAAATTCTGGGGACCGTGCGCTCCCTGAACCAGAAAGTCAGGGAAGACCTGAAATCCAGAATGGAGGAAGTAACCCAGGGAGTGGCCAAGTCCTTCGGAACGGATTATCACTTCGACTTCCAGTGGGGATACCCTGCTTTGATCAATGACCCGGAGATGTCCCGTCTCGTGGCCGGGGCCTGCGCCAAAGGGATCGGGAAAGAGAACGTGGAATTCATAAGGCCTTCCATGGGAGGGGAGGATTTCGCCTATTACCTGCAAAAAGTACCCGGGTCTTTCTTCCGCCTGGGGTGCCGCAATGAAGAGAAAGGGATTGTGCATCCCTTCCACAGCAGCCGCTTCAACATCGACGAAGAAGTGCTGCCCTTCGGGGTGGAGATGTTCACCCGGATCATCGATGAATATCTGGGGCTGAATCTCTTCTAAATGAAAACCGTAAGTCGCAAGTCGTAAGTCGCAAGGGGTAACGACCGCTTTTTGTCAGTATTCTCGCGCTCGCGCCTTGCGACTCGCGACTTGCGAATAGAGCACTGACCTAAAACCCACAAACTTCTTCAGTTTCATTATGAGCCCGCTAGAAAAATCAGCAGGGGTTTTGTACATCGTCTCCACCCCCATCGGCAACCTGGAGGATATCACCCTTCGCGCCCTGCGGGTGCTCAAGGAGGTGGACCTCATTGCCGCCGAGGATACCCGGCGGACCCGCCAGCTCCTCACCCACTACGGAATTCACAAGCCGCTGATCAGTTACCACGAACACAACCGCCGCATGCGGGAGAAGACGCTCCTTAACGACCTTAGCGAAGGAAAGAGCATCGCCCTGGTGACCGATGCGGGGACCCCCGGAATTTCCGATCCGGGAGAGGAGTTGGTCCGCGGGGCGGTTCAGGCAGGCATTCCCCTCGTTTCCATTCCGGGGCCGGTGGCCCTGGTTGCGGCTTTGAGCGTCTCCGGGTTGCCGACGGAAAGTTTCCTCTTCTACGGGTTTCTTCCCTCCAAGGCCGCGGCCCGGAGAAAGTGGCTCACCTCCCTGAAGGAACGACCGGAGACGCTGGTGTTTTACGAATCTCCCCGCCGGCTAGGCTCCCTGTTGGACGACGCGGCTCAGGTCCTGGGGGAGCGTCGAGTCGTGGTGGCCCGGGAGATGACCAAGGTTTACGAGGAGGTCTACCGGGGAACGATCTCGGAAATCTTGGAGCAACTGGGAAAGGAAGAGGTGAAAGGGGAGGTCACGGTCATCGTGGAAGGGTGCACTTCCCTGCCCCGGGTCGACGCCTCCGCGATCCTTGAGGCCTTGAAGCGCTATTCCGAGGAGATGGGCCTTTCGGTCAAGGACTCGGTGGACCGGGTGGCCGAAGATTTAGGGATCTCCCGGCGGCAGGTCTACCAGGAGAGTCTGAAATGGAAGAAAGAGTCCGGAGAATAGCTCCGCCCCCCTGAAGGGAAAGGTCCATTCCCTCTTCGGGGAGCGGAGGTTTGGCCTACCGCTTGCCGCGTTTCTTCTTCATCGGCTCCATGCAGCAGATGATGGGGTGTGCTTCCTCGCATCCGCAGACCTCATCGACCGTCACCGACAGGCCGCAGACTCCGCATACCAAGGATTCGCCCTTTTTGCCCTTGCCCTTGGCTGCTACTTTCTTCGCTGTTTTCTTTGCTGCTTTCTTTACTGCCATGTCTTGCCCTCCTTCTCGGCTTTTTATGGAGTGAACCCGGGGGTTCACTGCGACACTTCCACCGGCCCCAGCGATTCGAAAGACCGCTGGAAATTCTCCGCTCGGCCCACGACGACCGTAAGCAAGTCTTGAGGATGAATATGCTCCCGGGCGGAGCGGGAGATCTCCTCCAGGGAGACCCCGG
>PMCE01000263.1:5823-6889 GCA_003154025.1 Syntrophaceae bacterium | reverse complement strand
CTCCTGCGCGGTCGCCCCCTGCTCGAGAAAAGATTGGAGAACGGACCGGATCTCCTGAACGCAGGAGAAGGTGACGTCCGTAGGAGTAAAAGTGGATATGGTAAAGGGGCCCGGGTATTTTCGCGGTTCCAGGGAGGAATGAATGCCGTAGGTAAACCCCAGCTCGGACCGGATCTTCTGCATGAGGCGGGAGGAGAATCCGCCCCCTCCCAGGATATAGTTCATGACTTCAAAAGGAATGTAGCCCGGATGGGCAAAGGGGATCCCGATGTGGCCCAGGCGAATCTGGCTCTGGGTCAACTCCGGCCGGTCGATGATCCGGGTCTGCATGCCGGGGGACCGGGGAGGAGAGAACTCCCGAACCACTGGTTTCGTCGGGGCGAGGGAGGGGAAATTTTCTTCCGCCCACCGGAAGCACCGGTCGCCGGATAGATCCCCCACCAGGACCAGGAAGCTTCCCGGGACTCCCAACCTCTTCCGGTAAAACTCCTTCGCGTCTTCTACCGTGATTTTCGGTAAAGACTCCAGAGTCCCGTAGGTGGGGTGGTCGTATGGGGTTCCCCGAAAAAGCCTTTGCTGGAACCATTCGTCCGCGATGATCGCGGACTCATCCTTCTGCTGGATCAACTGCCCGATCCGCCGCTGCTTCAATTGCTCGAATTCTTCCGGAGCAAAGGCGGGCTCGGTGTGGATTTCCAAGAGGAGTTCCAAAAGTCGTTCGAGGTCCTCGCTGAGTCCGGAGAGGTGCAGGGAAGTGACGTTCCATCCGCCGTAGGCGGAGAGAATGGCCCCGATTCCGTCGATCTCCGCCGCCAATTGGGAAGAAGAGCGTTTCAGAGTCCCCAGGGTGAGCATCTCGGCGGAAAGATCCGCCAGCCCCGCCAGCTCCACCGGGTCCGCTTCAGCCCCGCAGGGGACAACGAGGTGGATACTGACCAGGGGAAGCTCCGGAAGGGGAACGGCATGGAGTTTCAGGCCGTTCCGCAGAAGCGCTGAAGAAACCGGGGGTAAGGTAAAGCCTCTCGACGGGCTTCCGGGTTTCATTCCACCTCCCCCAAATCTTCAT
>PMCE01000263.1:0-5746 GCA_003154025.1 Syntrophaceae bacterium | reverse complement strand
TTGCGGACCTCTTCTTCGGCACAGGGTTTGGTCCGGAAGGTTTCCACTTCTTCCCAGATTTCCTTCTCCAGGGTATCTACGGATGTGCCCGGAGAAACGACGGCGGAGAGTTGCAAGAGGCCGGGGTCCATGGAGAAGAAAGGGGGATAACCCACCTCCGCCTGAGCCTCGATGGCCTTGCCCGGTTTCTCAAACTTCTCAAAAAAACGCGAAGACCGCCCCACGGAAAGAGCCACGCAGAGGATCTGCAGGGGAATCAAGTCGGGGTGAGTGATTCCGGGAATATGGAAAGCGGCAAAAAAAGCCGGGACCTGGGAAACTTTCTTGAAGACGGCCCGTTTCTCCCCCCGCTGGAGTTTTTCGGGAGTGATGGTCAGACGGGGATGAGGCGGCGAAGGAATGGGCCCGAAGTATCTCTCCACGACCCGCAAGGCCTCATCCGGATGAACGTCTCCCACGATCACGACCGCCGCATTGTTGGGGGCATAGTGCGTCCGGTGGTATTCCCGGCAATCCTCCAGAGTCAGGCTTCTCAGGTCCGAATCCCAGCCGATGACCGGCCAGCGGTAAGGGTGCTGTTCGTAGGCGAGGGCCATGAGTTGCTCGACGACCAGGCCGAAAGGGCTGTTTACGGAACGGAGCTTGCGTTCGCTCCGCACCACTTCCCGTTCCGTCTCCAGGCTCTCCTCCGTCAACCGGAGATTCTGCAGGCGATCCGCTTCCAGACGGGCGGCCAGCTCCAGACGGTCCGCCGGGAGGTTTTCATAATAGGTGGTGTTGTCCGTGGTAGTGAAGGCGTTGAGCGACCCGCCGTTAGCCTGAATGATCCGAGAGAATTCCTCCGGGCCCACCTCCCGGGTTCCTTTGAACATCATGTGCTCGAAGAGATGGGTGATCCCGGTGATGCCCGGCCTTTCATAGCGGGAGCCGGCGGCGAAGTGAACCTGGAAGGAGATCACGGGCAAGAGATGGACTTCGCCGATCAGAACGCGCAGGCCGTTGGCCAGATGATGTTCGGAAAATTCCGGAAGCCCTTTCAACTCATCCTTCCCAGTGGATGCACTGGACCGGGCAGCTGTCGATAGCCTCTTGAACCTTTTCTTCCGCAGCTCCGGTCGGGTTGAACACTTCAGAGAGATCCTTGTCGTTCAGGCGGAACACCTCGGGGCAGACCTCGACACAAAGGCCGCAGGAGATGCACTCGTCCTGGTTCACCACGGGGATTTTAGGCATTCCTCTTTCCTTTCCCAAAGGGTTAGACTCTACAGGACACGGATCAGCATGACCGGAACTGCGGAACACCTCAGGACTTTGTCGGCCACGCTTCCCAAAGCCCAGCGGCTGATTGCGCTGCGCCCGTGGGTGGCCATGGCGATGAGGCCGAACCGGTTCTTCCGGGCAAAGTCGCAGATCTGGACGGCGTCTTTCCCGTAGACCACCACGGCGTATGCCTTGATCCGTTTCTTGCGCAGGCGGGAGACGATCTTCTCCAGATAATCCCAGGCCTCCTGCATCAGCCGGGCCCGTTCTTTCTTTTCTTCCCGGGGATCGAGCTCATAGTTCACCACGACGCGAAGCAGATGGACTTCTCCCTGCGAGTCCCGGACTATTCTTTCCACCCGGGGAAGGATTTTTTCGGCGAGCTTCGATCCGTCCAAGGGAACAAGAACTTTTTTGAACATCCGCCCTCCTTATCTTGGCCGCGGAAAATATAGCCGATGGGGAATAAAAAAATTATAGCATCGGGAAAAACGAAAGTCATCTCAAATACAGTGTCAGTGTGAGTGTGAGGGTGAGTAAAGAAAAACCTTTTCCCCCCTTTTATACTCACACAGACACTCACACTCACACTTCTTTTCCCCGGTTGACTTGCCCCCGGGCTTGGGCAATAATGCAGGGCAGGAAGAAAGGCAGTGCCAGTGTGAGTGTCAGTGTCAGGAAAAGAATAATTACCCTTTTCTTGCTCACACTCACACTGACACTCACACTTTTTTGGATGGGGCGATGACTCGGATCTATCTGGTCCGGCATGGAACCACGGAGTGGAACCGGGAGGAGATCTTCCGGGGGCGGGTGGATTGTCCCCTCGATGAAACGGGCCGGGCGGAGGCCCGAGCCGTGGCCGCTTATTTCCACGACCTGCCCATTCAGGGAGTCTATACCAGCCCCCTGGCGCGGGCGGCGCAGACGGCCGAGACCATCGCCGAAGGGCGGGAAATCCGGGTCCTGCCCGATGCGGCTTTCATCGACCTGGACTTTGGAGAGTGGCAGGGACATCCCTTGAAAGAAGTTCGGGACAAATACCCCGATCTCTACCGGGCCTGGCGGGAACGACCGCAGGAGGTTACCTTCCCGGGGGGAGAAAACCTGGGTCGAGTGCGGGCCCGGGCGGAGGAAGGGCTTCTTCGGGTGGCCCGGGAAAATCCGGAACGGACCGTAGTGATCGTCTCCCATCGGGTGATCACCAAAATTCTGATTTGCGCCGCCCTGGGCTTGGATAACTCCCATTTCTGGCAGATCAAACAAAACACGACGGCGATCAATTGTCTGGAGTTTGCGGGGGGGAACTTCATCGTTTCCCTCCTCAACGACACTTGCCACCTCAAGTCGATTCATCCGTCCGGCGGGAGAANNTGGGAGGCCCGCGGAGCGTTTATCAAGGACGCGTGCATGAATCTTTCGGCCGCCTTGGCCTTTTACACCATCCTTTCGCTCATCCCCTTCCTCTTTCTGATTGTCTCCGCGGCGGGAAAAATCCTCGGCTCCTCGGATGAAGCCCACCAGATGGTCATCGCCTTCATGGACCGGTTTTTCCCCCAGGCCAGCACCCTGATCCTCACGGAAGTCCAGGAGATCTCCCAGCGGGCCCGGGTTTTGGGGTGGGTGGGCATCCTCAGCATGATCTGGACCGCCAGCGTCATTTTTTCCTCCTTGGAGTATGCCATGGGAGTCGTCTTCCGGGTGGAGCAGAGGAGGAAATATTGGAAATCCAGGCTGCTGGCTCTTTCCATGATTCCGGCTTCTTCGGTGATTTTTATGCTCTCCCTTTTCGTGACCGCCTTTACCGGGTTCCGGGGAGGGTACGACCTTCATATCCTGGGGTGGGAGATCGGCCGCTCCGTTCTCTTCGGGTTCCTGGTGGGCTACCTTTTCCCCTACCTGGTGCTGGCTTTAGCCTTCACCGCCGTCTACCAAGTCATTCCCAATACCTCCATCAATTTCCGCCATGCGGTGGCGGGAGGGACGAGCTGCGCTTTTCTCTTCGAGCTGGCCAAGCATTTTTTCGCCTGGTATATCGGACGGTCGTCCCAGTATAACGTGGTCTACGGTTCCCTGGAGGCCATCGTCATCCTGGTGGTGTGGGTATTTTATTCTTCCATCATTCTCCTGTTCTGTGCGGAGGTAGTCTCGGCCTACCGGCGGAGGGACATCACCCTGCTGGAGAAAGCCTTCCTCTGAAAGACGCATGGGCAGATCGGGAGGCGGAGGGATAAGGGGAGAACCATGAAGTAGGAGAAAAGGCCAAGGCTTTCATCCGCGACGCAAAGAGAGCGGCAAAGGAATGATGAACCCTGAGGGTTAACAGGCTAACCTGTTTAGGCGTTCGTCGGTTGCCTTGTCAACTCGTAACCTGAAACCTGAGTCTAGAAACTTGAAACCCGAATCTCGAAACCCGGAACCGAAGCAGCGGGCCCGCTCTCTTCTCTCCTTCTGCACTTACCATTTCATCGACGACGGTTTCGCCGATTCCATCTACCTCCTTCTCCCCTTTATCGCCGCTGAGCTCCATCTCTCCTTCAGCCAGGTGGGTTTCCTCAAAGGGGTCTTCTCCGGGGCCATGAGCCTGCTCCAGCTGCCCATGAGCCTCCTGGGAGAAAGGGTGGGGGAGCTGACGGTGATCGCCGCAGGGACCTTTGGGCTGACAGGAGGGTTTCTCCTGTTGAGCTGGGCCTCCACCTTCCCGACTGTCTTGCTGGCCCTCATCCTGGCCAAGGGAACCGCCGCCGGTCAGCATGGGCTAAGCTCCTCGGTCCTTTCCCGGGTCTTTGAAATCTCCGGGCGCCGGGCGGCCATGGGGACGTATAATTTTTCGGGAGACGTGGGGAAGGTGGCGATCCCCTTCCTCCTGGCTCTGCTCGTCAACTGGATGGGTTGGAGGCAGGGGGTCTTCGTCCTTTCCCTCGGGGGAATCGCCGCCGGAGCGATCCTTTGGGGGCTGGCCAGAAATGAAAGGGCTCATTCTTCCGCACCGAAGACCGAGCCGAGGACGAAGAGTCGAGAAAGAGGCTGGGGGATCAGCGACCCCAAGGCTTTTTCCGCCCTCTTGGCCGTGGGAATCCTGGACGGTTCGACCAGGTCGGCTCTGCTCACCTTCCTGCCTTTCCTACTATTGCAGAAGGGAATCCCCGTATCGCAAATCGGGTTTTCGCTGACCCTGCTCTTTGCCGGGGGCGCGGCGGGGAAGTTTGCCTGCGGAATTCTGGCCGAACGGTTCGGGGTTATCGCCATGGTGGTCGTCACCGAGGCCTTGACGGCCGCGGGGATCTTATCGTTATTCTGGGTACCCCCGTCCGGCCTCTGGGTTCTGCTGCCCTTTGTGGGGGTGGTGCTGAATGGAACTTCCTCCGTGCTCTATGCCACGGTGGCCGAGATCATCTCCCCCGGGGGTCGGTCCCGGGGGTATGGCCTGTATTACGCCATCACCCTCGGGGCCAGCGCGGCGGCTCCGATGATCTACGGGGTGGTCTCCGATTTCCTGGGATTATCCTTCACTCTCACCGTCGTAGCTTTGATGGCTTTGATTACGCTCCCTTTGAGCCGATACCTCTCCAAACCCGAAGCGGCCCTTCCCCCGTCAACATGAAGAAACACTGCGGGGCTTACCCTCTCCCGCCGGGGGAACTGTTCGAAAATCCAATTTTCTCCCTTTCCATGAAAGCAAGGAGGGCGATCGATCGTTCTGGGAGGCCTTGAATTTTGGAAAATTAAAGGTACAATGAAAGAGTTGATGGAAAGATGGGGTTATCCCTCAGGTTTATCCAATCACAAGCCGCCATCTGGATAGTCCCGCAAATATCCATCCCNNACGCCGCCGGCGGAAGAGTGTTGTAAAAAAGGCTTACAAGGGGAAATCGGTTATGGAATTGAAGGAGATACAACGCATCGCCAAGGAAAAATTCAAGGGGGCCTGCCGGGTCTGCCCGGTCTGCAACGGGAGGGCCTGCGCCGGGGAGATGCCCGGTATCGGGGGGATTGGCACGGGTTCTTCTTTTATCGCTAACTTTGAAAGCCTGGCCCGGATCAAGCTGAACATGAGGACCATCCATGAAGTGCGCGAGCCGGAAATCGGCTATAACTTTTTCGGACGATCCTTGAAGATGCCCATCCTCGTCGCCCCCTTAGCGGGGATGGTGATCAATATGGGAAACGCCATGGAGGAGCGGCCGTATCTCTTGGCCATGGTAGCCGGCGCCAAAGAGGCGGGATCGATGGCCGGCACCTGCGACGGCCCCAATCCCCTGTTCTTCGACCTGGGAATGGAGATTTTGAGGGAGAACGGAG
The DNA here is from genome assembly GCA_003154025.1 of Syntrophaceae bacterium. The sequence goes on along the minus strand of PMCE01000263.1, from coordinate 184 downwards.
GATGGGGGGTCCCCACCCTAAAACCCCGGCCGGAGGAGAATTTCATGGCTCTGGCGAAAAAGGCCGAAGATTGCGGCGTCAACGCCATCGCCACGGACATCGATGCGGCGGGCATCGTCCACATGAAGAAGGTGGGACAGCCGGCAGGGCCCTGGCCGGTTCAGGCCTGGAAGAGGACCATCTC
>PMCE01000222.1 GCA_003154025.1 Syntrophaceae bacterium | reverse complement strand
GGCCTTATGAATAGTAGGCAGCACACCCAAAAGAAAGGCGGGTTCAAGGACGGAGGCCCGACTAACCGAGAGGATTCTATATAAACAAAACTGAAATGGCAAGGAGAATTTTCTTATTATTTCTAAAGTGTTGCCTGGACTCCAGTTTTCGCTGGAGTGATGGCTTTTGGAGAGAGCCTTGGAGTGCAACCATAGCTTTCGCCGCCATATTATGCGGGGCATTCACTTCATCACCATCCCCAACCACTGTTGCTCAAGCTTCTGGACCTCCCCTTGGAGGAACATTTGTTCCAGCCAGAGATTGAGCCAATTCAAAAAAATCTGATCTCCTAAGCGGATCATGTAGCCTTTGGTGCCTACGGTGAAGGTCTTGGCCGGGTTGACCGCGACCAGGCCGGGGATTTGTTTGGCCCAAAATAAGGCTTCCACATTGTCCGTGATCCAGACGTTGGCCGTTCCGTCTTTCACCTTTTCGGCGATCTCTTCGTTCTTGTTGTGGCGGAGGATGGTGGCTTGGGTGAGGAGGGGGGTGAAATGGCGGTCGTTGATTCCTCCTTGGTTGAGGATCACTTTTACGCCGGAACGGTTGATGGAGGCAAAATCCGGGTACTTGGTCTCATCCCCCTGGCGGACGAGGGGGCAGGTTCCGAAAGTCATGAAAGAGTTGGTGTAGGCGAAGATCTTGCCCCGCTCGACGTTTCGGCCGATCCCGCCCATGGCGATGTCGAATTTATCCGCCAGGAGGTCCGCCGTCAGTTCCGGCCATTTAAAGCGGACAAATACCACCTTGGCCTGAAGGGCCTGGCCCATCTTATTGGCCATTTCGATGTCCATGCCCTCATATTGGTCATTTTTCGGGTTCAGATAAGAGAAAGGCTGATAGTCCCCGGAAGTGCCGACGCGGATTTCCTTCTTTTGAATGATGCTCTGTAACCGCGATTCTTCGGCGCTGGCGGGGAAGACCGCAGTCAGGCAGAAGAGGGTAACCACAAATAGCGCGAATATGGGTGCAAGCCTTGAAACATCCTCTTTGGTAATAGGCTTTGAAATGCGCCGGAGGGTTCTATAAGTGCTCACTGATCTCTGGTTCTTCATTCCTTTTCCTCCAAAGATACGGTCTGGCCCTGAACCTACTTTCTCTCGCGGGCGGCCACGCAGGGCCGCCCCTACAAAACCGGGCCGCGTCTATCTTGACGCAGGATCTGACGCAACTCGTACCTTCTGTGGAGCGGAGCTCCCCTCTTATAGGTTTGGGAGGCTTCACCTTTCAACCTCAAAATGGAACGGATAGTCTGCTGCAAGATCTGCAACCGTTCAGCAGGCGTCAAAGAAAGCATCCACCGGATGAGTGTTACGTCGACGCCGCTCTCGCTGTAAAGNNGTGGTCTTCAAAGAATTGAGCACCCGTGCGAGTTCGATATCCGCTTCAATTCCGTCCAGGGGATCGGCAAGGGGGAGGACCCCGAGGGCGACCGCTTCTTTCCACATGGCTTCATATATTTGGAGGGATTCCCGGAAAGGGCGTTGAGGCTCCCTTCTAATAAGGTCCTCTTCGAAACGCCTCAGAGTTTCACCATCCCGTACCATTGTCCTTTTCGACTCCGTATGCCGCAGAATGCCGCTCCTGAACGGCTTCCTTCGTTTCTCATTTAATCAAAAATGGCAGGCGGGTGCAACAGCTATATTCCCCTTGCCTCCCATCCGGCGGGCCATTGCGGCAGGGACGGAAGCCGAAGCGCCGCATTTGCATTTTCAGCCGGGAAAATGTATTGTCAAGCAGGGTGATTCGGGACTCACCTTAATGAATCATGAGTTTATCGTTCGGACGACGGAAGATGGACAAAACGGAACAAACAAAGAAAGGCGGGGTTATTTTCTACGGCTGGTACATTGCCATCGCCGGCCTGGTATTGGGAGCCCTGGCTTACGGAGCGCGTTATTCCTTCGCGGTGGTCTTCCCTTCCCTCCTGGAAGAATTCAAATGGCCGAGGGATACGACGGCGGCCATGCTGTCCATCCACATATTGCTTTACGGCATATTCGCCCCCGTGGCGGGCTATATGGCCGACCGGACGGACCCGCGGAAAACGATGGTCATGGGAACGGTGATCGTGGGGGCGGGTTTGGCCCTGTCCAGTTGGGGAAGCACACCCGGCTATTTCTATCTGACCTTCGGGGTCCTTTTCGGAGTCGGCCTTAGCTTCATCGGCTCCGTCCCCTTCACGACCTTGATCCAGAACTGGTTCGAAAAGAAACGGGGACTGGCATTTTCCATCATTTTCTTCGGAAACGGGATGGCCTTCGGAATGTATCCCGCGACTGCCTGGCTGATCGATTTGGTCGGCTGGCGGGACGCTTTTCTGGTGGAAGGGCTCGTGCTGCCCGCCGTGTTGATCCCCCTGATCCTGTTCGTGGTGCGGTATCATCCCCGGGACAAAGGGCTTCTGCGGGACGGTCGGAGCGCAGAGGATGATTCCTCTTCAGCCCCGGCGCGGAAAGGGATGCGGATTATGGATCCCGCCTGGGCGGGAGTGGACTGGACCCTGGCGAAGGCCGTGCGCACGAAGCGGTTCTGGCTGCTCTCCCTGACCACTTTCTCCCTGTGGGGGGTCATGCAGCACATCATGGCGACGCACCATGTCGCTTTCGCCGTTGACGCCGGTTACTCCAAGATGTATGCCTCCTCCGTTCTATCCCTGTTCGGCATCATCTCCGCCTTTGCCTCCTTCGCGGGTCTGATTTCCGACCGGATCGGCCGGGAGATCACCCTGACCATCGGCACGGTGCTGGGAATCTCGGGAATCGTCGTCCTGATGCTCATCCGGGACGCTTCCCATCCCTGGATGCTTTATTACTACACCATTAGCCTGGGAATCGGGAGGGGCCTTTTCTCTCCCACCCTGGCGGCGGCCATCACGGACATATTTCAAGGCCCCCGGGTGGGTTCCATCATGGGGGCGATCTGGTTCTGTTTCTCGGTGGGCGGGGCCATAGGCCCCTGGCTGGGCGGGTGGCTCTTCGAATTGAACGGAAATTACATTGCCGCCTTCTCCGTGGCCATCGCGCTTTTTGCCTTGGCCTGTGCGGCCATCTGGCTGGCCGCCCCCCGGAAGGTCCGGCGGGTGGCGTAACTCAGTCCCCCCTCAGCATATTCGCTCCCACATCGGTCCACTTCGCTCTTATCCTGCCATCCCGGAAAATATTTGTTCTCTCAATTCTACGGCCAATGATGTGATGAAGGGCGCCTGGTTCATCAAACCGGGATTCCCATTCCCTATTTTCCCATTACGAGAGCGAAGATGGAGAGAAAGGAGCCGGGCTATGCGGGTATGCAACCCTATCCCCTCCCTCTTTTAAGAACTTATTTGGATTTACCGATATATCAGGTGTTGAGCGGATTCGGGCAATCTGCAATTCGAATAACGCCCCTGAATGTCCCCAAAGGGGTCTGAATTTCTGCAGCCATAATATTGAAGGAGGACTTCTTCATGCAATGTCCAAAGTGCGGCCATAAAATACCGGATATGAATAACAAATGTTTGTATTGCGGCGCTTGGACAAAGGGGGAAGCGGCCTCCGGGACGGGAGCGGATTCTTCAGGGTTCATGGCCTCCTCACGGAAAATGGGAAAGAATTTTGCGGGAGTTCAAGTAACCAAAGAGGAGATAAATTACAAGAAATTGGAGGAGCTTCCTCTACCCCTCAGAGCCAGGGTGGAGGCGATGCTTAAAAAGGGGGATGGACAGAGCGAGGAAATAAAGACTTTCTTCCAAAGTTTTCCTGAATCGCCGAGCAAGACTGACGGAAGAAGAAAGAAGATGAGTTTCCTGGCTGCCCTCAAAATCCTTCTCAAGAAAGACTGACCATTAACAGTTGGGGAAAAACTCAATTCCGGCAGTCGTAGCGAGGGGTCCCGCGACGCGCGGGACGACGCGGCAATCTCTAAACCTTTGATTTTATTTTGAATGAAATTGCTTCCCCCCGTCAAAGGCAGGGTCCCACGCCAAAAGGAATTTTCCGGCATAGGAGTGAAGGAGCATAGTTCTTGCTGACGCTCATTGCTGACACCTATTCGATTGCGAATTACGAAACGAAAAACAATTGTCCTCACTGGCACTATCCACTGACACTGACACTGTTTTTTGAACGGTCCGAGTACTCCGTTCCCGGGCTGCCGGGTTGACGCCGGGAGCTGGGGCCGCCGCTTGAAACTCTGATTTTTTAAGTACCGAGTCCGAATATGGAGGACATGCCCTTCTTTTTCAACATTTCATCCATTTCTTCGGAGGCCGGACGTTTATGGAAGCGGCTAGCGGCATCGAGAACCTTGGGCAGAAGGTTCACATCCCCCGCGGTGTTTAAGAATACGTTCTGGTGGCCCAGCACCCAGTGAACCGCCTTGTCGATGTCCTCCTGCTCCTCCAGCGGCTGGTACCATGTATTCCGGGTTTGCGGCGTAATCCCCCAGGGACCCCGGGCGAGGGACTTGATGGTCTGGACGGCTGCGTTTCGCTCCCCGCAAGCGCGCACAACCTCTTCGAACTCCTTCCGGTAGCGCTCGTTCGAATGCAAAAAGTAATTGTAGGGGAGGAGGACCGAATCGAAGTCGAAGCGCTTCAGGGCGCGTTTGTGCATGGCCGCGATCATCCACCCGTGTCCGGTAACTCCGATGAAGCGCACCAGCCCCTTTTCCCGGGCCTCGACCGCCGCTTCGAGAGCTCCCCCGGGGCCCAGCGCCGTGTCCCACTCATCCGGGTGCGCGAGGCTGTGCAGCTGGAGCAAATCGATTTGATCGACTCTTAATCGTTCCAGCGAACGGTGGATCTCTTCCCGGGCCTCTTGATAGGTTCGCTTCCCGGTCTTGGTAGCCAGGAAGAAGTCTTTGCGGTGCCTGGCCATCCAGGGCCCGATGAGCACCTCTGCGTCCCCGTAACGCGGGGCGGCGTCGATATGGTTGACCCCGTACTTCAGCAAAACTTCCAGAGCCCGTTCAGCATCTTTCGGGGTGGCCCGCGCCAAGGCTGCGCCCCCGAAAATCGTCACCGTGCTCATATGGCCTGTACGCCCGAAGGGTCTCTTTTCGATCATCTATCTTTCTCCTTCCTGCCCAGTGGAAATATTCCTTCCCTGCCCTCAGACCAGCATTTTCGCTGAATCATCAACCCCCGACAAAAACATAGACGATCTACCACCTTATCGAATCAGCCGAAAGAGCGGGCCTTCTTTACACACCCGGTTCGATCGAATCAGGCGGTCCAGGTGTTTGCCGATCATCATCCTCTCGGAGATGGTCAAATCCCATTCTCCCAGGAAGGCGGGATTCTTTCCGTAAATAAGCCCCTCGGCGACAATCTCCGGTAAATTCCCGGGCTCCTTTTGCAGAAATTCCAACAGTCTCTCTTCCCGGGCATGGATGATCCGCAGGTACCGCTCGATATACGCCGGGTCTCCCTCGTAGACGCCCTTTCCATGAGCGGTCAGATAGGTTTCCGCCTGAATCCCCTTTAGACGCTCCAGGGAACGGATCGTCTTTTCGATATCCGAAGTCCGGTCGGCGTAGTAGGGTCCCGCTCGCGTCAGGTCCAGATCGGCGGTGAAAAGGATCTTTTCCACGGGGAAATAAAAGGCGCAATGCCCTTCCGTATGCCCCGGGGTGTGGACGACCTCCAGGCGGGTATCCCCCAAGTTTAGGATCATGCCATCGGACAGAAATTCATCGACCTTCCGCGGAACATAATGGCAGGTGGTTTCCATGAAGTCACACCACTTCTGGAAATCCTGGGGCGACATATCGCCGTAGCAGTCGACCAGGGATTTCACGTCTTCGAAATGGCGGGCATCCGCGGAGTGGGCCAGGAACCTGGATTCGGGGAAGAGGGAATTGTAGACCAGGTGGTCTTCGTGGGCGTGCGAGGTGATCAGGGAATCGACCCGCCCTTGGTTTTTGAAGGCGTGCAATTTTTCCGGATCGCTGGCGGCGTCGATCACCAAACGCACCCGGTCGTCAACCAACACGGAGTTACAGTGAGGATAACGACCGCCGCGGATGAATTTTATCGAGCCTTTGGAGAAATCGTACACGGCAACCTACAAGCGATAAATAAAATGCGCATAGGGCATAGAGCATAGCGTCGAAAAAAAACCACGAAAAAAGGTAACAGTTTAGCCTTTTGAAAAGCCGTCAAATCCCCCTTCCTCCCTCTTTTCTAAAGGGGGAAAAAGTGGAAGGAATTCTCCATCGAATTCCCAAATCTCTCCTCCCTTTGAAAAAGGGAGGATGGGAGGGATTTCTGGCAAGGCCTTCTCAAAGCGCTAAAGTGTTACGAAAAAAGCAATTCGGTTAACGCTATGCTCTCTGCTCCATGCGCTATGCGCAAATTTCAAATCGCTTTTTCCGCCCTCATGCCGGCGATCTCCTCGCGGCTGTATCCCAGCAGTCCGGTTAAAACCTCTTCGGTGTTTTCTCCCACTTCCGGGTTGGCCTTCTCCAGTTTCACCGGAGTCCGGGAGAGTTTGATCGGGCTGTTCACCACTTTGAGGCTGCCCGCTTTGGAATGCTTGACCTCGGTTATCATTTCCCGGGCGGCGGTGTGCGGGTCGCGAGCCAGCTCATCCACCCGGTTGACCGGCCCGCAGGGGATATCCGCCTGGACCATCCGCTCGACCCACTCCGCCGTGGTCTTGTTCTTCAAGGCTTCGGTTACTTCCTTTTCGAACTCCTGGTGGTTCTTCGTGCGGGTCTGTACATCTTTGAACCGTGGGTCCGTTGCCAGATCTTCCCTCTGAATCACCTTGCAGAAATTCGTCCAGGAGGGGTCCCGCGCCGCGGCCACGACCAGGTATCCGTCCCGGGTCGGGTACGCCTGGAAGGGAGTCAACACGGGGTGGCGGGTTCCGATGCGTTCGGGGACTTCCCCGCTGGCAAAGTACCGGGCAAAGGCGTTTTCCAGGAAGGCCATCTGGCAGTCCAGCATGGAAACATCCACCACCTGCCCTTCCCCGCTCTTCTCCCGCTCATGAAGGGCGGAGAGAATTCCCAGGGCGGTAAAAACACCCCCGCCCATGTCCCCGATGGAGAATCCCACCCGGACCGGCCCCCGGCCGGCCTCCCCCGTAATCGAAAGGGTCCCTCCCATCCCTTGCACGATCACGTCATAGGCCGGGCGGTTGGCATAGGGGCTCGTCTGACCGAATCCCGAGCAGGCGGCGTAGATGATCCGGGGGTTGACTTCCCGGATCGCCTTGTAACCCAGGCCTAGGCGGTCCATCACCCCGGGGCGGAAATTTTCCACCAGGATATCGGATTTCCGGGCCAGCCCCAGGATGATCTCTTTGCCCTTGGCATGTCGCAGGTTCACGGTGATGCTCTTTTTTCCCCGGTTGACGCTCAGGAAATAGGAGCTGACCCCCTGGATAAAGGGGAAATTCTTTCTCGACGGATCTCCCTCTCCGGGATTTTCCACTTTGATGACCTCGGCTCCCAGATCCGCCAGGATCATGGAACAGTACGGGCCGGCCAAGGCCCAGGTCATATCCAATACTCGAACACCTTCTAAAGGACCAGACATAAAACCTCCATTCAATTGCGCATTGTAAATTGCGCATTGCGAATTTAAAACCCCAAATCTAATTGCGCATTTCTGATTAGGGAATTGTGCTTAACCCTTAGCCTTCCGTCTTGTCGTCGCGGACGCAGGGCATAGGATGGAAATTCAATTCCCAATGCGCGATCTCTACATGATCATCCCGCCGTCGCAATGGAACAACTGGCCGGTGATGAAGGAGCTCTCATCGGAGGCCAGGAAGAGCGCCAGGTTGGCGATATCCTGAGGAGTTCCTTTCCGGTTCAGAGGGACGATAAAAGCCAGGCCCTTCTCCATGCGTTCCACGATTGCCGGAGGCATGGCTTTAATCATATCGGTCCAGATCATTCCCGGAGCGATGACGTTGACATTGATCCCTTTAGGGGCCAATTCCTTGGCGGCAGTCTTCGTCATTCCGATCACCCCCGCTTTGGTGGCGGAATAGTTCAGCTGCCCGGGATTCCCCCTCCAGCTGGTTGAGGATATGTTGACGATCTTCCCGTATCCTTTTTCCCGCATCACCCGGCCGGCGCACTGAATACCGAGGAAGACTCCTTTCAGGTTCACTTCGATGACCTGGTCCCACTGTTCATCGGTCATCTTATGGAGCATGGCATCCCTGGTAATCCCCGCGTTGTTTACGAGAATATCCACGGTCCCGAATTCCTTCACCGCCGTGTCCACCATCCTCTGGACCACTTCCCGGGAGGTAACGCTTCCGACGACCGCCACCGCTTTCCCCCCCTTGCCTTTGATCGTCTCCACCGTCCGCTTGGTATCCGCTTCGTTCACGTCATTTACCACCACTTTGGCCCCTTCTTCGGCAAAGCGCAAGGCGATCCCTTCTCCGATCCCTCTTCCCGCTCCGGTCACGATCGCAACTTTGTCCTTCAGCCTCATGTCGTAATCCTCCTTTCAGAATATGGAAATAGAATCCAGAATTCAGGAGCCCGGAGTCAGAATGGAAACCTTCCTTTTCCTATTGATCCCTTCTGGATTCTGGCTCCTGGCCCCTGAATTCCCATGACGACTCCTCTTTGGCCCCGGAGCGGTCAAACGACTCCGATGCCCTGGAGATACCGAAAATACCGGTACATCACTCCCGCCGCCTTGGCCGCCCGTTCCGGAGAGCGGAATTGGGCCAGGGAAAAATCCGATTTCCCAGTTCCTTTCCCCCGGGGAAAATTGGCTCCCACGGCGAAGACCGGCTTCCGGTATTTTTCCACCAGCTCGCAGACCCGCTCGTAAATTCGTATCCCCCCCTCGGCAACGTTCTGCATGATCTTTTCGATCTTTTCGGGGGGAAGGAGGCCCTCGGCCTTCTTCTTGATGTCCGGCAGGAGGTTGGCCAGGGGACCGGCATTCCCGCTCAGGGAAATGACCGCATCCACCTTCTCCCATGCAATCAAGGCTTCCAGGCATTGAATGTAAGGAGCCATTCCCATGGTGGCCGCCATGTCCACCGGATTCCCCCGGCTCCAGAAGGCCGGGAGAAGGCCGTCCAGTTTTCGGACGATCGATTCATCCAGGGGGGGGACTTCCAGCCCGAGCTCATTGCAGGCGTCGGCGGTGATCACCCCCCATCCTCCGCCCCGGGTGAGGATGCCGACCCGGTTCCCCCGGGGGAGGGGGAGAGAAGAGAAGGCGGCGGCCAATTCCAGCATCTCTTCGGTGGTGGAGGCCAAGAGAATTCCGGCCTGGCGAAAGGCGGCTTCGTACACCTCCCTCACTCCGGCCATGGCTCCGCTGTGGGACTTGGCGGCGCGGGTACCGGCTTCCGTTCTTCCTCCCTTGAAGGCAATGATCGGTTTATGAGGGGTAATCTTCCTGGCTTTGCTCAGAAATTCCCTGCCGTCGTCGAGGCCTTCGATGTAAAGAAGGATGACTTTGGTATCCGGGTCCTTGCCGAAAAACTCCAGGTAGTCCTCCGATCTCAGGTCCCCTTCATTTCCGCTGCTCGCGTATTTGTTGAAGCCCACGGCAAACTTTTCCCCCCAGCCCAGCATCTGGGTGCCGATGTTACCGCTCTGGGATACGAAAGAGACCGCCCCTCTTCTGGGCCTGACCGGGGGCATCAGGGCGGTCAGACTGGCGGAGGCGCTGAAAATTCCCATGGTGTTCGGTCCCACCAGGCGCAACCCCCCGGAACGGGCGGTATCGACCATCTCTTGTTCCAGCCTGGCCCCCTCCTCTCCCGTTTCACTGAAATCCGAGGTGATCACGATGGCCATCCGGATCCCTTTCCGGATGCAGTCCAGGACCGCCTCTTTGACTGCTTTGGCCGGAATGGCAATGATCGCCAGATCTACGGAGTCGGGGATCTCCGTCACCTTGGGATAAGCCCGGTGATTAAAAACCGACTCCCCTTTGGGGTTCACCGCATAAAGCTTTCCCTGATACCCTCCCATGAGAATATTCAAAAAGACAATCGCCCCCCATTTCCGGATATCATTCGTGGCCCCGATCATGGCGATCGACTTCGGATTGAAGAGCAGGTCAAAGTTTGGTTCAATCGTTTTCGTCATTTGAATCCCTTTTAAATTTCAGGCACCCTTTTTTTTATAGCTTTATATTTGTCAAAGAGGAGAAGAAATGTCAAGTAGGGGGAATCATACCCTGCAATGTAGACACTGGGCTTCAGACTCCAGGCTTTTTCTTATTTTGCAGCCTTTTAGCGTTTTGAAAAGGCGTTCCCGGAAATCCCTCCCGTCCTCCCTTTTCCAAAGGGAGGAGAGCTTTTTGGAGATTCACCGGAAGATTCGAATTTTTGCCCCTTCGGAAAATGGGGACGAATGGGGATTTTACGCCTTTTCAAAAGATGAAGCGGTTCCCCTTTTTAATCTCTGGCGTCTTCGCCGTTCAGTCTGATGTCTGAAGTCTAATGTCTGACTCACGGACTCACGCCCTGGCATGATTGCGCCTATTCCGAATCGGAGGCTGGTTGTTGCTTCTTCAGGGTCCGCATGAGATCTTCCAACTGGCTCAGGGGTACCCGGATCTTTTGCTTACCCTGCCGGATTTCCACTTCCGGCCCTTTCTCTCCCTGAACTTTCTGAACGGTCGTTCCTCCTTCCCTCGGCCCCACCTTTTGGGGGGGAGCGAACTCCGCATAAGAGGGAGGAATATAACCGGGGTTGATCCAGTCCAAGGGATTGAATTCGGCAAATTGAATGAGGGTCCCGAAGGCATGCTTGGGATGAACGTACATCTCCTTCCAGTTGGGAAAAGGTTCCGCCAGGCCAAAGGTGGGGATTCCGTTCTCCTCCAGTTTTCGGTGAATTTCTTGGAGGTCGTCCACCTGGATGGTGATGTGGTGGGGCCCCTCTCCCCGGTGGTCCAAGAACCGCTGTACAAAACTATCCTTCTCCAGAGGATCGATGAGTTCAATAAAGCACGAAGTTCCCATTTCTAGGGTGGTCCAACGAAATTTCTGCCCGGGAACGGGGGCTTCGAAAAGATTCTTTCCCCCCAGGACATCGATGAAAAAAGCTTTGGCCTTGGCGAGGTCCCGGACCGCGATGGAAACATGGTCAATCCTCCGAATCATGATCTCCTCCCGTAAATTGACTATCCAATGCGCCTCTCTTACCTAACATGTTTCGCCCAAGAAGCGCAAGTTGCCGGTGGCTCGTTCCTCGTTTCCGGTTGCCGGTTCGAAGGATNNAGTGATTACTCAACAACTCGGGAAAGGGGAACGGCATGGGAACCAGAATGGCCGGCGGGGACCGCCGTGAGCAAATTCTGCGTGGGGCCATGGAGCTCTTTGCGGAGAAGGGATTCCGCGGGGCTACCACCCGGGAAATCGCCCAGCACCTGGGGATCAGTGAAGCCCTGATGTTCAAACACTTCCCCAGCAAGGAAGCCCTCTACCGGGCCATCATTCAAAAAAGGACCGACGGAACCGAGGAGATGTTCTTCCCCCAGGAAGCCATCCAGTCCAAAGATGACCGGCAGGTCTTCCACTCCATCGCCTCTTATTTGATTTCCAAAAACACCGAAGATCCCACCTTCATGCGTCTGATCCAGTTCAGCGCCCTGGAGGGGCATGAACTCTCCCGGATCTTCTTCGAAACTCATGCCAAGGAAAAAACCCAGCTTCTTTCCGATTACATCCGCCAGCGGATCAGGGAAAAGGCTTTCAAAAGGGTTCCTCCGTTTCTGGCGGCGAGAGCCTTTATCGGCATGATTCTTTATTATGTCCAGTCCCAGGAAATTTATGAAATGAAGGACTTCTTTCATTATTCCCAGAAACAGGTAGTGGACACGTTTGTGGATACTTTCCTGAATGGATTAACCGGCGACTTGAAAAAGAATGGAAACTCCAGACGCAAAACCCGCTCCTAAACCCAAGAGAAAGAGAATCCTTTTCCTCCTCGCGATCGTTCTACTGGCCGTGGGGGCCTACTTTGGGGTCGAGTGGCTCTACTTCCGCTGGCATTACGTCTCCACCGACGACGCCCAGGTGAAGGGGAACCTGGTCAATCTGAGCGCCAAAGTCTCGGCGCGGATTGATCGGCTGCTGGTCGAGGAAGGCGATGGGGTCAAAGGCGGGCAGATTCTCGTGGAACTCGACCCCAAGGATTATGCCGCCGCCCGGGCGCAGGCCCAGGCAACGCTGGAGATGGCCCGCCATGACCTGGCCAAGGCGATCCCCCAGCTGGCCTTGACCAAAGACCGGGTTTTCCAGGGGATTGATACGGCGGACGCCTCCCACAAAGAATCGCGGGAAGGATTGAAGTTCGCCGAGGACGATGCCACCCTGCAGGCCGACCGGGTCCAAAAGGAGATCGATCGGGCCCAGGCCAATCTCAAGGCGGCCCGCGCCAGGGTGGTCGAAGCCAAAGCCACGATGGACAACGCCCAAAAGGAATTCGAGCGGCAGCGGGACTTGTTCAAAAACAAATATGTGGCCGAAAATGCCCGGGACGCAGCCGAGATGGCCATGCAGGTAGCGCAGAGCAAATACCAGGCGGCCCTGGAGAATGAGCGCGAGTCTCTATCCCAGGTGGAACTGGCTGAAGCCAACCAGCGGTCCATCGACTTGAAGAAACAGAGCGTCCTGATTTCCGTGCAACAACTCCAGAAGGCGAAGATCAATCTGGCCCTGTCCCAGGAGGAGAAGAAGCAGATTGCCATCCAGGAGAAGAATATCGAATTCTTGGAGGCCAAGGTTCAGGAGGCGGAAGCCGCTCTCCTGCTGGCTGACATCCGCCTCCAGGAAACCAAGGTCTATAGCCCGATCTTCGGGGTCATCTCCAAGCGATTCGTCGATCAGGGTCAGGTGGTGCAGCTGGGGCAACCCCTCTTAATCGTGAATAACCCCACGGAGAAGTGGGTGGTAGCGAATGTAGAGGAGACGAAAGTGCGGAGGGTCCAGCGCGGAGCCAAGGTAAAGGTGGAGGTGGATGCTTTTCCAGGCAAGGATTTTGAAGGGCAGGTCGAATTTATCAGTTCTGCCGCTTCCTCTGAATTTGCCCTGCTTCCAGCGGAGAACCCCTCCGGAAATTTCATTAAAGTCACCCATCGAATTCCCGTGAGGGTTGCGGTCAAAGACCCCGAGAATATGCTCAAGCCAGGAATGATGGCGGTGGTGGCCATCGAGGCGAAATAGCAGTTTCAAGTTGACGGGATTTGAACTTTAGAACTTGGACTTGTAACCTTTATTGAAAATACTCCGGCTTTAAAAAATTAGAGATGAATCAATTCTCTGCTCAGGGCAAAGATCACAAATGGGGTGTTCTCGGGGTGGTTATCCTCGGCAGCTTTATGGCCATTCTGGATAATAACATCGTCAACGTAGGCCTGCCCAAGATGATGGCCAGTTTCGGGGCCACGGTCGATCAAATTGAATGGGTGGTCACCGCCTACATGATTGCTTTTGCTATCTCTATGCCTTTGACGAACTGGTTGAAGGAACTTTTCGGCTTGAAGAATCTATTTATCTTCAGCCTGGCGTTTTTTTGCCTGGGATCCGCCCTCTGCGGTATGGCCTGGGATAAAGATTCCCTCATCGCCTTTCGGATTTTCCAAGCCCTCGGAGGCGGGGCTTTGATGCCCACGGGCCTGACCTTGGTCTCGGACGCCTTTCCTCCCCAGGAGCGGGGGATGGCCATGGGAGCCTGGTCAATCGGAGCGATGGTGGCCCCGGCCGCGGGCCCTTTTGTCGGCGGGTACCTAGTGGACGAGGTCAGCTGGCGGGCGATTTTCTACATCAATTTACCGGTGGGAGCCGCGGCCGTTCTCATGGCCCTCTGGGTCCTTCCTTCGCTCCGACCGGCGCACTCCTCCCGGAGGCTGGACTTGGTCGGTTTCGCCAGCTTTTCGGTCTTCCTGGCTTTCTTCCTGATCGCCTTGGCCCAGGGCCAGCGCGAGGGCTGGTATTCTGACTACATCCTCTTTTGTTTCGCCTTGAGCATCATAGGGCTGGTCGTTTTCGTCGCTTCCGCATTGCTGGTGAAAGACCCGATCATCGACCTCTACCTCTTCGGGAACCATAATTTCCTGATGGCCAGTATCATCAACTTTTCCCGGGCGGTGGCCATCTTCGGGGCCATGTTTCTTCTCCCCCTTTTCCTGCAGAATATTCTGGACTATAAGGCCCTGCAAACCGGAATCATCCTGGCGCCGACGGCCATCAGTGTGGCCATTGTTTCCCCCTTCTCCGGGTACATATCGGATCGTATCGGCCCGCGAATTCCTTTGTTCTTCGGGGTAGTGCTGGTCGCCTATTCTCTCTATATGTATAAGGACTTATCGCTGGACTCTGATTACTGGTTTCTGTTCTGGCCGCAGGTGATCCGCGGAGTAGGGATGGGGTTGCTGAATGCGCCGCTTATGAGTGCGGCTCTCAACGCGGTCCGCCGGGAACAGACGAGCATCGCCTCGAGCCTTTTGACGGTCAACATGCAGGTGGGGGGCGCTTTCGGGGTGGCCCTTCTGGGAGCCACCTTGGAGCGCAGGCAGTTCTTCCATTACACCCAATTTTTGGAGCATATCAATAACGCTTCGGCCCCGGTTGTCGCGAAGGCTCATGCAGCCATGGAGACGTTGGTGGCCCGGGCCGGACACTCACCGGCTGATTTCATGGTTCAGGGAAAAACCCTGCTGGCCTTGTGGGTGCAAAAACAGGCTGCGGTAGGGGCCTTCGAGGATGCCTTTGTTTTTTCGGCGCTCCTGATCACCGTAGGGATTGTTCCGGCGTTGCTGATCCGGAATCGGCATGGATCCCAAGGTCCAAGGCCGGCCAGCATGGGAGAATAAGGTTGAATTTTGGGGAATTATCGATTAGATTGTGGATCGATTTTTTACCAGGGATAACCTTCAAGCAGACAAAAGAACTCGTCCGAGGAAAGGGGACTAAAGGATGAAAAGAATAGTGGCGAGGGGAATCGGAGTGGGAGGACTGAACCTGATCCTCCTTTTATTCTTGGCCGGCTGGTCTTTGGCCGAAGATCTTCTTCCCACCCCCGGGAAGCCCATAACCCTGGAACAAGCGGTGGCCATCGCATTGAGATT
>PMCE01000248.1:9579-10429 GCA_003154025.1 Syntrophaceae bacterium | reverse complement strand
TGGGGCTGGTGGACACCATCCTGGGGGTCGGCCTACCCTACATGGCCTCGGCCTTCGGCATCTTTCTGCTTCGACAGGCCTTCAAACAGGTGCCCAAGGAACTGGAGGAGGCGGCCCGGGTCGAGGGGGCGGGATGGCTGTCGGTGCTCTGGAAGGTGTACATCCCGCTGGCCAAGCCGACCTACCTGGCCTACGGTCTGGTCTCGGTGAGTTATCACTGGAACAACTTCCTCTGGCCCGTGATCATCACCAATTCCACGGAGACGCGGCCGCTCACGGTGGGCCTTTCCATCTTCGGCGCACCGGAATCGGGGGTCAATTTTTCGGTCATCTCGGCCGGCACGATTCTGGCCGTTTCCCCGCTGTTGATCGCCTTTCTGCTCTTCCAGCGCCAGTTTGTCCAGAGCTTCATGCGCTCCGGCATCAAGTAGAGCCTGCGGCTTGCCATCACTCTTGAAGCATGTTGAAAAGCTCTATTTTGCGGGTTTTCCTCTCCTGCCATCAGAATCAAGTGGCGGAGTTCGGGGATGGGTTACTCGTGCATGTGCTCAAGAAGATTCCCCACCGGCATTTCGTCTTCAGCATCCCCAAGGTCATCCAGCGTTATTTTCTTTATGATCGTTCGCTTCTTTCGGAACAAAGTCTCTGTGCATAGGAAAGACTGAGGGTGTTTTTGCGGAAGGCCGCTCCTCACAGAGGGACGGTGTCGGGGGGCGGTCATCGCGGTCCAAACATTTGGGGATTCTTTGGGCTTTCACCCTTATCGCCACGGCCTTGGTATGGACGGCTGTTTTTAGGGCAAGGGGCTTAAGGAACGAACCCCATATGTAAATTGGGTTCAAAATACATT
>PMCE01000248.1:0-9512 GCA_003154025.1 Syntrophaceae bacterium | reverse complement strand
CTTATCTTCGTCTCCGGTATTATGCTTTTTGCTCTTTTCCTGGTCGTCTCTTCAACAGTATTTGGAAAATGAGAAGCATAAGGAACATTCTCAGCTTGGCTCAATTGTAGTCCCCCAAGGGCGGAACAAATGATGAAAACTGCTGATGAAAGAAGGTATGGGTATGAAAAGCATGAGAATCCTGTTGNNTCTAACTGCACCCATTCAATTCCGGAGCTCTTTAAGCAAGTTTCACCATCGGTGGTTTTCATCTCAGCGGCATCCATAGATCCCTTTAAGGTCATAAACCGGGTGAAATCGGCCATAGGTTCGGGATTCATTTTCAGTAAAGACGGCCTCATCCTGACGAATGCTCATGTGGTTTTCGGACAACAACTCATCATCGCGACCTTGGATGATGGGAAAAAGGTTGTGGCAAAGCTAGTAGGTGTAGATCCCATCCTTGACTTGGCCGTCTTGCGAATTCCCATCCCGCCTGAAATTCTAACCACCGCCACCTTTGGCGATTCGGATGCCATCCAAATTGGTGAGGAAGTTTTGGCAATCGGTAACCCCCTCGGTTTGGAACAGACCTTAACCCGCGGCATTATTTCAGGGGTCAATAGAATTCTACCCGAGTCTCCCCTGGGCGTCACTCTTCCCCTCATCCAAACCGATGCGGCTATCAACCTGGGCAACTCGGGCGGACCGCTTATCAATCTGTGTGGAGAGGTTATTGGAATTAATGCAGCAACGATTATTGGTGCTCAAAGCATCGGGTTTGCCGTGCCTATCAACATCGCCAAAGAGTTCATCCCTCAACTGGTGGAGAAAGGACGCATCATCCGTCCATGGGTAGGAGTCCATGGCAAGCCTATTAAAAGGGAAGCTCTTGCGATCATAAATGCGCCCTTAGCTGATGGGTTTTTAGTCGAAGCCGTGGAGCCCGGAAGCCCTGCGGACCGTGCCGGCATCCGCGGAGGAGAGTTGCCGATAACTATTATCGGAACGGAGTTTTTGCTGGGGGGCGATGTCATTACCGAGATTAACGGACAGTCCCTGGATGACCCTGANNTATTCCGCGATATGAAGACCCGTAGCGTTGAGCTCGATCTTCCTGAACGACCGATTCTGCCGGGGGATTTGCCTCCGGATACCCCCCGCAGTTCACTGCCAGTGAGATAAGCGGATTTAAATCTTCCAATAAACCGTAGAAGATTCAATAAAAGAGACCATTATTATAAATTCCACTCCCTATTTTGGGTTTTTGAAAATAGTATTGTAAGGAAACAGAATATATTGTGGGTGGTTTCGGGATTTTCTAGTCTTTCATCCGGCGCTTCTTTCTATCCTCCCCAAAAAGCTTGCCTCTCCCTTCGCCTTAATATTCCCTTACGACTGAAATCGTGCACAAAATGGTAACAAATTATAGGGGCCCCGCGCTTCGCGGGACTCCTATCACATCCTAAGTGGTTCAGGCTCGGCCGGGTTAGAGTCTCCCATCATTGTTTTCCCGGGGTATTCGATCACTGCTTGGGCCATCGCTTCCGGCTGTTCGGGCAGGAGGGCGCGGCCGGCATTCTCGACCTCCACGAACTTGCCCACGTTCGATTCCTCCACCTCCCTGCGGCGATGGCCCCCGAGGAACCCTCGGTTATTTTTTGGTGTACCCTGCGGGGATATCAAAAACATCAGCCGGGACCGAATCGGCATGGATGGCCTTTACCTCATACGTGGTGGAGAAGGATCCCCCCTCTTTCTGCCCCTGAGCGGAACCTTTATCCCCGGTCACTTTCTGGGCGATCCCTTTACTCAACCCGCTCAAGAACCCCCCCACGCTCTTGGTCGTATCCGAAGAGGATTCGGAAGAGGAACTCGCCTCCTTCTCCGCGCCGGGCGGTTTATCACCCTCAATAGACCAGTTCACCACCGAGCGGACAGGATATCCTTTCACCTTGGACATCTCCTCCTTGGCCCGCGCAAATCCTTTTTCGATCTCCTGTTTGGACGCCCCCGACATGGCGGCAAAGGTTTCCATTCCCATCTGTTTCCCCTCTTCGGGAGAAATCTGGAGCCCCAACTTCTGGGCGTAGGCTTTATGGAAGGCCCGTTCTTCCGCCTGCGCCTTTCGGATCGTGTCGGTCTCCGGGGTGGTCCAGAGGTTGTTGGTCATCGTGCTCCGGGACTTCGCTTTGGTTTCGACATCTTCCATCTCCAGGAGCCAAGTCATCAGGTATTCTTCGCAGGGGAAACCGTTGATCGTTTCCGAAGCCCCGGTCTTCTTCACGGAAAATTCGGACTTGGTCACCCGCACCTTGGATTTTTCCTGCTCGGGCTTTTCTTTCCCCGGCTCTCCCCTTTTGATCGCCTCGATGGGCCTTTCCACGTAGGTTTTGTTCTTGGGGTCCAGGGTCCAGTAGACCCCCTTGTCGACCCGGGTGATCGTAGCGCTCTCGCTCCCTCCCCCAATCCTGGACATGATCGCCCCGGTGAACTTTGTTGAGGTCGAGTCCCACATCTTTTCCCCATGGTAACGTTTGGTCGTGGCCCCCTCAAAAGCGCCCATTCCCTTGAATCCGCTCGATTTGATCGAAGACTCAACCGTGGCATCCCCCCAAGCCAAAGCACTTCCCCAGAGCAAAACGATTGCCACAAACATGATTCCTATTTTTTTCATCGGTCGCCGCCTCCTTTTCATCGATTTCAGGTCGGTTCTATGATAGGCATTTTCGGAACGGGCGGTCAATCATTTTATGAAGGAGGGGATGGAGTCTTCCGACATCGGTAAATCGTAACAGTTTAGTCTTTTGAAAAGCTGCAAGATTCCCAATAAGCTCTCCTCCCTTTGAAAAAGCGAGGCCGGGAGGGATTTCTGGGAAGGCCTTTCTTTGCAAAGCGCCAAAGGCAGACGGGAAATATCATGATCTCCGGCAGAGCCGGAGGCGTAAAAAGACGGAAACCGCTCGAAGCGGATTCATCTGGGCCCGCCTGAAGGTGGTCTTCCTAGCCCGGGGAAGAAACAAAAAACTGGGCAAGGGGAACGCGGATTTTTCTGCAAGGGGTCATCACATAATCATGGCGGAGGGATCAAGATTTCAAGCCAATCCGATGCTTCTCATCGCCTCCTTGGTTTCACCCAGTATCTGCGTGGAGAAGGTAAATCCGGGGATAATGTAGAAATCTTCCATCTGCCGGAAAATACTCCTGCAGGCTTCGGCGCACTTGGAATCATCAAATTCAAAGAAAACAACGATGGAACGCTGCGCTTCATCGATGGCGTTGTTCGTGTAAGGCCCTTTTTTGATTATATAATCAGGCAAAGTGGGTAAGGCCAATAACTGGTTCGTCAGGTCTAGAGTCTTTTTCAAAGAATAGGGAAAGGTGATTTTGATTATCAATTCATTCTCCCGCCGGCTACCAGACAAAGGATTTTCTCCCCCCCCACCGGGCGGACTAGGAAAATAATAAAAGCAAAAAATGGGCCAGGTCCTATAAAATTAAGCAACTGCCCAATTTCTTTATTGATCCCTCGCTTTCCCGCCGACAAATGAGCCGCAAGGACGAGGAATTATTTTCTTCTTTTCCCTGCTTATTTCCAATCGGGAAAATATTTTTCCAACTCTTGGATTCTCCGAGGAAAAGCGATGGTTCTTCCATGATCTAAGAGTGGAGTTGCGGGAAAGCCGTGTCAAAGTGTTGGCGGGGGGAGGTCAAATTGGAAAGCGGCTTCTGCGGTTAACATCCATAGGGGCGATTCATGAATCGCCCCTACCCTGATCTGGCGGGCTGAATATTTTTTTTTACCAAACTGTTATCCGCAGTTTGGCCCGAGCCGCCTTCGTCGACCGGCTCAAGGAGAAGCTGGGATTTATTTGGAATTCGGTGCTTGCTTTTCCGTTTCCGCATCCGCAATGATCAGGGCTTTATCGAAAACCTCCATGGCAAAATCGATTTCGTTCTTGGTGATGATCAATGGAGGAGCCAGCATGATCACGCTGCCCATCCCGGGCATGCAGTAGACTCCCTGTTTCATGGCTTCGGCCAAAATTTTCATCTTGGCCGTGGGCGGCCGCACCCCTTCCACGAAGGGATCATGGATCGGTTCTCTGGTCTTGCGGTTTTTCACCAACTCCAGGCCCACGAACAAACCTTTTCCCCGCACGTCTCCAACGCATGGATGTTTATCCTTGAGCTCCAGGGCTTTCTTCATCAGATACCCCCCCATCTCGGCGGCCCGGGGGATCAGGTTGTCGGCCTTGTAGGCTTCAATGGTAGCCACCCCCGCGGCCATGGCCAGCGTATGGCCGCTGTACGTATGGCCATGGATGTACATGCTGTTTTCGAAGGCCTGGGCCACCTTTTCCCGCACGCTGGTCGCTCCCAGGGGAACGTAGCCGGTGGAAATGCCCTTGGCCATGGTCATGACGTCCGGCACCACCCCCCAGTGTTCGATGGCAAACCATTTTCCCGTCCGCCCGAAGCCCACCATCACTTCGTCGCACATCATCAGGACTTCATGGCGGTCGCAGATCTCCCGGATCTTCTGCCAGTACCCGTCCGGGGGGACGATGATCCCGTTGGCCCCCACGATGGTCTCCGCCATGAAGGCGGCCACCCGTTTGGCTCCGCCCTCGAAACGGATGACCTCTTCCACGTGTTTGGCGCATTGAAGGTCGCAGCCTGGATAAGTGAGTCCGAAGGGACATCGGTAACAATACGGGTCCAGGCAGTGGATGACGCTGGGAATGGCCGGTTCACAGGCCCAGTTGCGGCTGTCATTGGTGAGGGTCATGGCCCCGTAGGTCGAGCCGTGGTAGCTGCGGTACCGGGCGATGATCTTTTCTTTGCCCGTGGCCAGGCGGGCGACCTTGATGGCCCCCTCATTCGCTTCGGCTCCGCTGGTGGAGAAGAAAGTCTTCTTCATATCCCCCGGGGTGACTTCGGCCAGCAATTTGGCCAATTTAGCCTTGGCCTCGGTGGCGAAGGGCGAGGCGGCGGTGGGCAGCTTCTGCGCCTGTAGGCAGATGGCCTCCACGACCCGCGGGTCCGTGTGGCCCAGGTTGCTGAAGACAAACATGGAGCTGAAATCCAGGTATTTCTTCCCGGAGGGATCGTAAAAATAACTCCCTTTGGCCGAATCGATGACCACCGGATTCAGCCCCTTCTGGGCAACCCAGGGGTAAAGAACGTACTCGGTCTCATATTTCCTGATGGTATCCGCATCCAGCCGCTCGGTTGAAGATTCCGATGACATGCACTCCTCCTCATTCGGTTGAATATTGCCAACAGGGTCCCAAATGCCGGCGACTCTCTCCGTTCCGGCAAATCAATTTTCTACCCAACTCATCCCCCGATGTCAACTTTTTTCCCTCTTTCCCTTGGCCGCTCCAGAAGCATGTATGATAAAATGTTCCTTAAAGTCGGGAGCCCGCTCGATCGATTTAATAATATAAACGCAGGAAATTGATTCACCCAAGATGCAGGGTACGTTCCCCGAACGCACCGCCACTTCCCCAAGGGATAGGCCGGCCGAGAAATCCGCCGCCAAGCTATGACCGCCGGGAAATTTTTCAGGGTTCAGGAGGAAGAATGAAGCATAGAGGAAGCGGGATTCTTCTTCATATCACTTCCCTTCCGTCCCCCCACGGGATCGGGGACCTGGGGCCTCAGGCTTATCAATTTGCCGACTTTCTCGCCCGGGCCAAGCAGAGCTATTGGCAAATTCTTCCCTTAAGCCCCATTCACGCCGCCGGAGGAAATTCCCCCTATTTCGGGCGGTCCGCTTTCGCCGGGAATCCTCTCTTGATTAGCCCGGAGGTCTGGGTCAGAGAAGGACTCTTGACCGATGCCGAAGCTTTTCCTCCCCCTGCTTCCAACGCCCCTTATGTCGATTTCCCCTCCGTAATCCTTCACAAGGAAACGCTCTTCGACCGGGCCTTCGACCGCTTCCGGTCACGGAAGTCGGACGAGGAATACGCGGAGTTCTGCTCCCGGAATGCATCCTGGCTCGAGGATTACTGCCTTTTCGTGGCCATCCACTCCCATTTCGGCGCTAAGGCCTGGGCGGAATGGCCGTCGGAGGTGCGGGACCGGGGCCCGGAAGCGTTGAAGGCGTTGGACCGGGAGCTCTTGCTCCCCAAGGAGAGGGAGAAATTCCTCCAGTATTCCTTCTTCCGGCAATGGGCGGCCCTGAAGAGTTACGGCAACCAGCGGGGCATTCAGATTATCGGGGATATTCCGATTTACGTAAACTATGACAGTGCGGACCTGTGGGTCCATCCGGAGATCTTCAAGCTGGGCCCGGATAAGAAGCCCTTCGCGGTTTCGGGGGTGCCCCCGGATTATTTCAGCAAAACCGGACAGCTCTGGGGAAATCCCATCTACCGGTGGGATGTGCTGCGCCAAACGGGTTATGCCTGGTGGATCCAGCGGATGGAACAGAATGGCCGTCTCTGTGATTTGCTACGGATCGACCATTTCATCGGCCTCGTGGCCTACTGGGAAATTCCGGCGCGGGAGAAGACGGCCATCAACGGAAAATGGGTAGAGGCGCAGGGGGAGGATTTTCTGCAAACGCTCTTCAAGAAATTCCCCCGGGTTCCGCTGATCGCCGAGGATTTAGGATTGGTCACCCCGGCAGTTCGAGAACTCATGCAAGAGTTCAGCCTCCCCGGAATGAAAGTCCTCCTCTTCGCTTTCGGCGGCGATTCCACCAATCCTTACCTTCCGCATAATCATGTTCCCGGCTGTATTCTCTACACCGGGACTCACGACAACAACACCGCCCGTGGATGGTTTGAAAAGGACGCCACGGAGGAAGAGAAGAAGAGGTTTTTCCGCTATGTGGGGAGGGAGGTTCCTTCCGAGGAAGTTCCCGGCGAGCTGATCCGGTTGGCCTTGATGTCCGTGGCCGACGTGGCCATCCTGCCGGTTCAAGACCTTCTCGGATTGGGTGAGGAAAGCCGGATGAACACGCCCTCGACTCAAGAGGGTAACTGGAAGTGGAAGCTGCTGCCGGGCCAGATTACCCCGGACCACGGGGAACGGTTGCGCGAACTGACGGAAATTTACGGGCGGACCTAAATGAAGGGTTCCAGGATCCAAGGGTTCTAGGGTCCCGGGGAGACAAACAAGACTGAAGGTTTCCACCCGAATCCTTGAACCTGGGATCCTCGGACCCTTTGCTTAATTCACCAGAATCGAACCGATTCTCTTGCTTTCCAGGGTCACTACCGAAAATTTCGAGGGCTGGATTTTCAGGTGAAAAAGTGGTTATATTGGAAAAATATGCTCTCGTCGGGAATCTAGGTTGGAAAAGATTCTAAATGGTTGATCAGGATTACTGGGCGACGGCGCGTGTTTTGATGCTGCGAATCCGACCCGCTCCGAGGAGCGAGACAGCGCCTTCTCCGCGAAAAACCATGATTGCCGGGGGAGGAACAAACCGGTTTTAACCGTCAGTTTGAAACCACATAACAGGGCCCTCTGGAGGGTAGCATGGGGAGAGACCGTCAAAAACGGCAGGCAACTAAGGGTGACGCCGCGGGTATTGGGAAACGGACGGCCAGGAGCGAATGCCCGGTCATCGTGGTAGCCATCGGGGTTTCGGCGGGCGGGCTGAAGTCGTTGAAAAAAATCTTCGCCAATATGCCCCCCGGGCACGGCGTGGCTTTTGTGATCATCCCGCACCCGGAGTCCTCTGGCGAGAACCTGACCGTCAAGCAGTTGAGGGAGCAGACGGGGCTGGCCGTGGTGGAAGCCACGGACGGGATGCCGGTCCTGGCGGACCGCATCCACGTTACGCCGACCGACAAGTTCCTCAACATCGCCGGGTCCCGACTCACCCTTGACGAACCCCGACAATGCAACGGCTTATGGATGCCGGTGGACCACTTCTTCTGCTCCCTGGCCGTGGACCAACGACGGCGAGCCTGCGGCATCCTGTTGTCGGGCATCGGCGGCGACGGTACCCTGGGGCTTTCGGAGGTCAAGGCCGCGGGGGGCCGGACGCTGGTCGAAGACCCGGATGGCGTCGAGTTCCCCCCAATATCGAGAAGCGCCATCGACGCGGGCGTGGCGGACTCGGTTCTGCCGGCGGAGGCCATGGCCGAAACGATCCTGGCGTTGGCGGAGCAGGTGATCGCAGACACCCGCAATGAACCCGCGGAGTCGCCGGAGTTTGACGGCCACCTGCGGACCGTCCTGGACATCCTCCGGGCGAAGGTCGGGCACGACTTCCGCTCCTACAAGCCCAACACCCTCGTCCGCAGGATCCGCCGCAGGATGACCATGGGCAAGATCGCCACCTTTGCCGACTATGCCCGGTTTCTGAACGAGAACCCCGACGAAGTCGGCCTGCTGCAAAAAGACCTGCTCATCGGGGTGACGGAGTTCTTCCGCCAGCCGCAGGCCTGGGAGATTCTGGAGGAGAAGGTCATCGCCCCCCTCGTGGAAAACGCCCGCCCGGGATCGGAGATACGGGTCTGGGTTCCGGGATGCTCCACGGGCCAGGAAGCCTACAGCACGGCCATGATGCTGGCCGAGCAGGTGGAGAAGTCCGGCAAGAAGGTGGGCTACCAGCTATTCGCCACCGACTCGGATGTGGCCGCGCTGGCCGCCGCCCGCAATGGCAGCTATTCGAAGGAAGAGATCGGGGAAAACATCTCTCCCGGACGGCTGACGCGGTTCTTTGCCCGGAAAGACGGTTATTACCAAGTCGCCAAGACCCTCCGCGACCGGGTCGTGTTCGCCCCCCAGAACGTTACCGCCGACCCGCCTTTCTCCAGGTTGGACCTGATCAGTTGCCGCAACCTGATGATCTACCTGGACCAGCAGGTGCAGCGGAAGATCATCGCCCTGTTTCATTTCGCCCTGCGCGAAGGGGCTTTTCTGTTCCTGGGCAACGCCGAGACCATTGGAGACCGGGAGGATCTATTTGAGCCGGTCTCGAAAAAATGGCGGATTTACCGCCGCATCGGCGTCGGTCGCCCCCTGGGCGTGGAGATTCCCGTCCGTCCCACCGGCGAACCCCTGCCGGCGCCGGTTAAGATGCCCGTGAGCGCCTCCCCATCCCGGATGAGCCTGGCTTCGATGGCCCAGCAGATGCTGCTGGACCGCTTCGCCCCCGCCTGCGTGATGATCGACCGCAAGCTTCAGGTGGTTTACGTGCACGGGGCGGTGGAGGAGTACCTGACCTTTCCNNTGGAAATGGGCAAGCCCGTCTCCGTCACCGCCCGCGTCCGGCGCGGCCAGAAGTCCCTGCCGGTCAAAGCCACGGTCAGCCCCCTGCGGGCTCCCCGGGAGGCCGACGGCCTGCTGCTGATCACCTTCGAGGACTACCCCGTCCCGGCCGCCAAGTCGCGCCGGCCAGCAGCGGGGGAGAGCAACGTCCATCAACTGCAGGACGAGCTGAAGGTCACCCGGGAGGAGCTTCAGAGCACCATCGAGCAGTTGGAAGGCTCCAACGACCAGCTCAAGGCGTCCAACGAAGAAGTCACCGCCGCGAACGAGGAACTGCAATCCGCCAACGAGGA
>PMCE01000512.1:198-9106 GCA_003154025.1 Syntrophaceae bacterium | reverse complement strand
ATCTCTTTAACCAATGCCGGCGTCTACGGCGCTCTTCTGGCCACGCCGCTCATCCATCAGCCCCAGAGCGCCATTCTCTGGGTGGGCAAAATCATGGAGATGCCGGTCGTCCGCGAGGGACAGATCGTCATCCGCCCGATGCTGTACCTCTGCCTCTCTTACGACCACCGGATCGTCATGGGCGCCCAGGCGGTCCGGTTTCTCCAGGTGGTGAAGAAACATCTGGAGAACCCCTATCCCCTGCTTTTGTAGGGGGGAGTCGGGAAGGGAAAGCGAATCATTTATCCCCTGGCATGGCTCATTCCCGGGGTCCGGAAGAGAATTTTCCCCGCCCTCCCCGAAAGCTGTGAAAAAATCCGGGCCCCGGGAAATTTGAAGGCCTGAGGATGTGCGGGGAAGGCTTTCTCTCCGTCGGCCGAATTCTTTGGGGAGGTTTCCGGTGCGGGCGGGGAAGAATTGGACCGATTCCATTCCGCCGGGAGGAGAAGCGACCATGGAGAAAAATAGACTGCTGGAAGCCGAAGAGACTCATATCTGCCAGGTGGGAGTGGTGGTAAAAGACCTGGATCGGACGATCGAGCACTTGACTTCACTCGGACTGGGGCCCTTTAAAGTCCGCACGGCCTACCACCCTTCGGCGATCGTGAGGGGGAAGAAGGTCTCTTACCAGGTGAGGATCGCCATGGCCCAGCAAGGGGCGGTCCAGCTGGAGCTCATCGAATACCAGAAGGGGACCACGATTCAGAAAGATTTCCTCGACCAGAAGGGCGAAGGGATACACCATGTTCTCTTCAACGTCCGCAGCCTCGACAAAGCCCTAGGCACCTGCAAGCAGAGGGGGATCGAAGTTCTGCAGCAGGACCGCTTCGTGGGCGGAGGAGGGCTGGCCTATCTGGGAACCGATCAACCCGGCGGGATCATCTTCGAAGTGGTCCAGCGCCCCCCGGACTACGATCCCGAAAAAGGCGTCCGGTACGAGTGATTTTCTTTACCGACCCTGACCATCCAAGTATTCTTCACCTGCGAATTAGACATCAGACTTCAGACATCAGACCTCAGACATCAGACTGAACCGACAGAAGGGCAAGGGCTTACCCACGGAGAAAGTCCGGAGTCTGGAGTCTGAAGTCTGGGGTCTGAATTGCAGGGCCTTGACTCTCCTCCTTGACCCCACCCGCCTCGGGTGATATTTTAAAAAAATGATGCCGGGTCATCCTTCGGTCCATCCAGGCCATGCCTTCCGGATGGGAATCATCGATTACGAAGAGGCTTTGAAATTGCAGAACCGCCTTGCCCAGGCGAGGGTGGACGAGGAGATCGGGGACACCATCCTGTTTCTTCAGCACCCCCCGGTCATCACCATGGGTAAATCGGGAAAGATTCAAAACGTCCTGGCTCCTCAAACCATCCAGGAGAAGAATATCAAGGTAATCTTCACGGACCGGGGGGGAGATGTCACCTACCACGGTCCGGGTCAACTGGTGGTGTATCCCATTTTGAGCCTGCGGAATCACGGGCTCAGCGTTCCCGGCTATGTCTGGAAGCTGGAGGAGACGGTCATCCGGCTCCTCGCCCGTTTCGGCATCGAAGCAGCCAGGATGGAAAAGTTGCGGGGAGTCTGGGTGGGGAAGGAGAAGATCGCCGCCCTGGGGGTTCATCTCTCCCGGTGGATCAGCAAGCACGGTCTGGCCTTGAACGTGAACACGAACCTGGACCCCTTCGACCTCATCAACCCCTGCGGGACCGGCCGGAGGGCCACTTCCATGGCCAGGATTCTGGAGCGCGAACTTTCCCTGGAGGAAGTCGAGTCTTTGATGATTCAGAATTTTGCCGAGGTCTTCGGGATGTCCATTTCTCAGGAGCCTTCCGATCGAATGAAGGCCTACCTATGAAGCCCGAATGGCTGAGAAGAAAGCTCCCCGACCCTGAGCCCTTGAACAGAATGCGCAACCTTCTTGAGCGCCACGGGCTCAACACCGTCTGCCAGGGGGCCCTTTGCCCCAACCAGGGAGAGTGTTTCGGACAGGGCACAGCCACCTTCCTGATTCTGGGAAAGACCTGCACCCGGAATTGCGCTTTCTGCGCCATCCCCACGGAAGCGCGCCCTCCGGCTCCGGACCCGGACGAACCCCGGAGAATCGCCGGGGCCGCCGCTGAACTCGGGTTGAAGCATGTGGTGATCACCTCCGTAACCCGGGATGACCTCGAAGACGGCGGGGCCTCTCACTTTGCCCGGACCGTGGGGGCGCTGAAAGAGAGCCACCCCGAAATCGTCGTGGAAGTCTTGATCCCGGACTTTCAGGGATCGGAGGCGGCGTTGAAGAAGGTCATGGACAGCAGGCCGGATATCCTCAACCACAACCTGGAAACCGTCCCGCGCCTTTACCCCAAAGTCCGGCCTCAGGCGGGGTACTCCCGCTCCCTCGAACTTTTGAAAAGGGCCAAGGTCATCTCGCCGGGCGGAATCACCAAGTCGGGCCTGATGCTGGGGCTGGGTGAAGAGAAGGAAGAGATCCTGGGCGTCATGGCCGACCTTCGGGAAGTTTCCTGCGACCTCCTCACCCTGGGCCAATACCTTCGCCCCTCCGGCAGGCACCATCCCGTGGTGAGGTACGTCCCTCCGGAGGAATTTGAAGAACTGCGTGCGGGGGGAGAGAAGATGGGGTTCAAGGCGGTCTTCTCCGCGCCCCTGGTGCGCAGCTCCTTCCACGCCGCGGAAATTTTCAAAAAAACGATCGATCCGCAGATTTCGCAGATTANNTGAACGAACCGAATGTATTTTCTCTTTTGGCCCTTTATTCTTCTCTCTGCGTAATCTGCGAAATCTGCGGATGAATGTCTTTGGGGTGAATCGTCTTTAAGGAGGCTTTCATGCGATTTCAGGGAAAGGTGGTCTTGATTACCGGTGCCGGGGTGGGAATCGGCCGGGCGGCTGCTATTGGCTTCGCCGGGGAAGGGGCCCGGGTGGCGGTGAACTCGCTGACTCCGGCCAATGGGATGGAGACCCTGCGTCTTCTGAAAGAGGCTGGCGGCCAGGGGATTTACATCCAGGGCGACGTTTCCAGGGATGCCGAGGCCCGCCGGTTGGTGGAAGAAACGGTGAAAGCCTACGGCCGCCTGAATATCCTGGTCAACAACGCGGGAATCGTGATCCCCGGCAGAGTGGACAACATGTCGGAGGAGGATTGGGACCGCACCATCGCCGTAAACCTGAAAGGGGTCTTCCTGGTTTCCAGACATGCCATCCCGGAGATGAGAAAAATCGGAGGAGGAGTCATCGTCCACAACGCCTCCATCGCGGCCATCAAGGGGGTGAAAGACCGGGGAGCGTACAGCGCTTCCAAGGGGGGAGTGTGGGCCCTCACCAAAGCCATGGCCGCGGATTACCTCTCCGAGAACATCCGCGTAAACTGCGTGTGTCCCGGAACCACTTACACCCCTTCCCTGGAAAGAAGGATCCAGGCTTTCCCGGACCCGGAGAAAGCCAGAATCGATTTTGTCGCCCGGCAGCCCATGGGGAGGTTGGGAAAAGAGGAAGAGATTGCCACGGCCATCCTTTTTGCCGCCTCCGATGAGGCCGCGTTTATGAATGGAGCCACCATCGCCATCGATGGGGGAATGACGATCTAAGGGCCGGAGTTTATGGGCTCAGCGCGGGACGATTTCCACAAATCCCTATTATCCAGGCCGTAGGGGCGTCCCGCGTTCCGCGGGACATCGCGCCCCTGCAAGTTTATTCCGGCTGCTCTGCGGGGATCGCTTTTTCCGCGCGCGGCGCCGGGAAAAGCACAGATCTTTAAGGAGCTGATCGGTCGGTAGGGGAAGGATTCTCCTCTCCCGCAGGAAGCCTTTCTCCCCGCTGACCTTTTTTGGGTCCAACCGCACGATGAAAAAGATCTTCTATGGCTGGTGGGTCGTTTTTGCATGCTTTCTCATCGGCCTGTATGTGAGCAGCGTCGTCTTCTACGGTTTCACGGCTTTCTTCGAGCCCTTGATCCGGGAGTTCGGCTGGAGTTACACCCAGGTCTCCTTTGCGGCCAGCCTTCGCGGCATGGAGATGGGGATCCTGGCCTTCCCCATCGGGTTCCTGGCCGACCGTTTCGGACCCCGGAAACTCATCTTCACCGGAGTGCTGGCCGTCGGTTGCGGGCTCCTGCTGCTCAGCTTCACCCGGTCTCTCCCCATGTTCTACGGTGCCTTCCTGCTTCTGGCCTTCGGCGCCGGCGGCTGCACCAGCGTGGTGACCATGTCGGCCGTGGCCAACTGGTTCGATAAGAACGTGGGGAAGGCCATGGGGGTCATGGCTTCCGGGTTCGGAGCCAGCGGGCTGCTCGTCCCGGTCATCGTCTGGTCCATCGCCCATTACCAGTGGAGAACGACCCTCGTCCTTCTGGCGTTGGGAATGTGGGCGGTGGGCATCCCCCTGGCTTTCGTGATCCGGAACAAACCCCAACCCCAGGCTCGCCTTGCGGTTGGCTCCGGACCGTCCTCCGCCGTCGCCCTCGAGGAATCCTCCGAACCGAAGGCTCCTCTTCAATTCCGGGAAGTGCTCAAGCACCGCTCCTTCTTGTACTTGAACTTCGCCGAGGGGATACGGATGATGATCGTTTCTTCGGTCATTACCCACATCATGCCCTACCTCACCAGTGTGGGAATCGAGCGGACCACCGCCGGCTGGGTGGCTGCGGCGATGCCCCTGTGCAGCATTCTGGGACGGCTGAGTTTCGGATGGTTGGCGGATATTTTTGAAAAACGGTACGTTTTCGCCGCGGGATTCCTGGTTATGGGGGTGGGATTGCTCATCTTCTGCACCGTCCATCTGCATTATGGTCTGCTTTTCCCCTTTCTTTTCCTCTTCTCCCCCGCCTTTGGAGGGACGATGGTCTTAAGGGGGGCGATTCTGCGGGAATATTTCGGGAAGGAGTCGTTTGGGAAAATGATCGGGTTCATCATGGGGTCGGCCTCGATCGGGGGCATCATCGGGCCCACGTTGGCCGGGTGGGTATTTGATTCTCAGGGAAGCTACCGGATGATCTGGCTGGCTTACTCCGGCTTCATTGTCCTGGCCATCCTTCTCGTGTTGCAGGTGAAACCTCTTAAGCCATCCAAAACGGCCTAGGGCAGGGCGGAATTAGGGCTCTCTCTTGGCCCGTTTTACTCAATCCAGGTTACAGGCAGCTCGGACCGTCCTCCGGCTGCATCCCTTGGGGAAAAAATGATGCTCAGCTACTTGTTAATTCTCGGAGCCTTGGCCGTTGGGCTGGGAGCCGGGAAAGGTTTGGTGCAGACGGCCGCCCTTTTTGTCCAGGGTCTCCTCGACCCTGCGACGCTCCAGTTGATGGGAGTGATCACGCTCATCGAGATGATCACCATCTTCCTGCAGCTTACTGGAAGCCTTCAGAGAATCCTCCATGCCCTGCGAAAGGTCTTCGCCGACTCCCGGGTGTTGATCGCCCTGGTCCCCACCCTCCTGGGTCTGTTTCCGGTTCCCGGCGGAGCCATGCTTTCCGCTCCCATGGTGGGAGTTTACGGGGATGAAATCGGGATCCAGGCCAACCGAAAATCCGCCGTCAACTTATTCTTCCGGCATATCTGGGACCAGGTCTTTCCCTTCAAGCCGCATTTGATCCTGGCCGCTGCCGTTCTGAACATCCCCCTTTTCACCCTTGTCGGCTGGCACCTTCCGGTAACCCTGGTGAGCGCTCTGGTGGGCTACGAGTATTTGGTCGGCCGGTATCCCAAGCCCCAGGCCGTCCCCGAGTCCCCGGAAGGCGCTGCGGGGGGTCGGGCCCTGTGGATCGAAGTCATGCCCCTGCTGCTTCCCCTCATCCTGGGGCTGGGATTCCGGATCGACTTTTTCTTCGCTACGGCGGCGGGGCTTCTCTTCGGTTTCGCCACCCAATCCGTCTCCCGGGGCATGTTCGGAACGATCATCAAAAAGGGGGTGCGCTTCCAGCTTCTTCTGCTCATCGCCGCAGTGATGATTTTCAAGGTAGCCCTGGAAAGTTCCGGTCTCCTGAAGATCCTTGCCCGGGCCCTTCCCGGGTATGGAATCCCGCTTTCCCTTCTGGCGCTCGCTCTGCCCCTGATCATCAGCACGGCCACCGGAATCGAGCTGGTGGCGGTGGGGATGGTCTACCCCATGGTGGTCGGCATGGTACCCGCAGGATCCCCCGCCCTCCCCTACATCCTGATCATGATGACCGCCAACGCCATCGGGCAGACTTACTCGCCGGTCCATATCTGCATGGTGGTGGGGAATGAGTACTTCGGGGCCAAGCTGGGAAAGGTCGTTCAGATGAGCATCGTTCCCCAGGCCGTCCGGCTTTTGGCCACTTTTCTCTTTGCCTGGCTGCTGCATTTGTATCTCTCCCGCTGATTCCGAAGGGGGTCTCGAGCCATTCTATGTCGCGAAAGGAGAATACGGGTTGAAAGAGACAAAACATCGGGCGGGATTCCGTTATGCCATGTGCAACGAAAGCATGCAGGGGTTGGCCTGGGAAGAACAATGTGATCTTGTGGCCCAAGCGGGCTATCGGGGGATTGAAATCGCCCCGTTTTCTTTGGTCAAGGAGGGGGTTGAAGAGATTTCTCCCGGAGCCCGTAAAGCCATGGTCGATTCCATGGAGAAGGCGGGAATCGAATGCGCGGGTCTTCACTGGCTGCTCTCTCCCCCTCCGCCGGGTCTCCATTTTACTACCCCGGAAGCCGGGATCCGGCAGAAGACGCTGGGATACTTTCGAAAGCTCGTCGATTTCTGCGGGGACCTCGGCGGGAAGGTCATGATCTTTGGGTCTCCCAAGGGAAGGTCAACGGAGGGAAAGATATCGGTGGAGGAGGCCAAGAAGTATTTCCGCGAGGGGCTGATCAAAGTCGCCGATCACGCCAAGGAGCGCGGGGTCAAGATTCTGATCGAGGCTTTGGGCCGGAACCAGACGGATGTGGTCAACACCACGGAAGAAGCGATGGCCATCGTGAAAACGTCGAACCATCCCGCCATCCAGACCCTATTCGATTTTCACAACACCGTGGACGAGAGGCTCTCCTTCGTCGAGATCATCGACCGGTACTACCCTTTCATCCACCATGTTCACGTCATGGAAATGGACGGGAAATACCTCGGTTCGGGAAACGGGGCCGCTGATTATCTTTCCGCCTTTCAGCTCCTGAAAGACAGGGGGTTCGACCAGTGGGTATCCCTGGAAGTGTTCGACTTCTCCCCCGGCCCGCTCACCATCGCCCGTGAGTCGATGAAGACATTGAAGACGATCGAAAGCCGCTTGAATTGACCCTCTAGCGACAATCCATCACGCCTCGGCGTGATTGCCCCTACCCTGCCCTCCCTTAAAGGGAGTAAATCTCTTCGTCACTCAGAATGGTGAGGCCTTCTTCTTTCAGGACCGTCTCCGCTTCCTGGATCTTTTCCACATCCACGACCAGAACGGCCCGTTTTTTGTCCTCGATCACAAACCCGTAGGCATCGTCGATATTGATCTTCTTCTGGCCGAAGGCCTTGGCGATGCGGTTCAGGCCTCCCGGACGGTCATCCATGAGGATGGCGATGATCTCCCTTTTGTGGGCGGATATCCCCTGAGATTTAAGGGCCTCCAAAGCCACATCGGGTTTGTTAACCAATAGCTTGATCACTCCGTATTCGAAGGTGCCCACGACGGTAATCGCCCGGATATTCACGTCCGCCTTCATCAAGATTTCAGTCACCCGCTCGATCCGCCCGGGCTTGTTCTCCACGAAAACGGAAATCTGGTGAGCCATAATAACCTCCAGAATATGAGTGCCTAGAGTGCGCTAAAATGCCTGAAGTGCCTAAAGTTAACGGACGAATCTTTCAATCCGTGTTTATCCGTGTTCATCCGCGTCCAATTTGTATTTACATCTCGCGTTTATCCATGACCCGCACCGCCTTGCCCTCGCTCTTGGGAAGGGAATCGGGTTCCACCAGTTCAACTTTCGGGGTGAGCAGGATCTCTGATTTCAGGGCTTCGGTGATCTGTTTGCGGAGCTTTTCCAGCTGCCACAGATCTCCCTTGAAAAACTGGGGCCGCACCTCCACCCGCACGATCATCCGGTCTTCGAAATTTTCCCTTTCCAGGATAATCACGTAATTCGTGCCCACCTCGGGGATGTTCATGAGCGTCGTATCGATCTGCAGCGGGAAGATATTCACCCCCTTGAGGATGAACATGTCGTCGCTTCTTCCCTTGATCCGGCTCATGCGGCGGTGGGTCCGCCCGCAGGGACAGGGTTCCGTAAAGATGGTGGCCAGGTCTTTGGACCGGTACCGGATCAGCGGCATGGCTTCGCGGTTCAGGGTCGTGTAGACCAGTTCCCCTTCTTCCCCGTCGGGCAACACTTCCTGGGTCTTGGGGTTGATAATCTCCACCAGGAAATCATCTTCCCAAAAATGCATGCCGTCTTTTTGGGGGCATTCAAAGGCCACCCCCGGTCCGTTCATCTCCGAGAGACCGTAGGAATTGAAAACGTCCACTCCGTACATCTCTTCCAGACGCTGACGGGTGGCCTCGGAGTGGGGTTCGGCGCCGATCAGCATCATTCGCAGTTTTGTGTCCTTTTTCGGGTCGAGGCTCATTTCGTCAAAGACTTTCCGCAGATGGAGGGCATAGCTGGGGATGACATGGACGACCGTGGTGCTGAAATCCTGCATGAGGTGGATCTGCCGCTTGCTGTTTCCCGAGCCGGAGGGAATGGTCAGGGCTCCGAGGCGTTCCGCCCCGTACTGGAAACCCAGTCCGCCGGTGAAAAGGCCGTAGCCGCTCATATTTTGGAATACGTCATTCTTGCGGACCCCCGCCATGTACATGCAGCGGGCCACCAGGTTCGCCCACCCATCCAGGTCTTTTTGGGTATGAAAAATGGCGGTCGCCCGCCC
>PMCE01000512.1:0-176 GCA_003154025.1 Syntrophaceae bacterium | reverse complement strand
CCTCAGCTGCAGCCTCTGCAGCTCTTTCGGCTTCATGGTCTCTATTTCCTTTTCCCAGTATTGTCCGGGCATACCCATACTCCTTTGGCCTATGAACGCCACAGAATGCAGAATCACTCTTCCATAATCTTCTTTTATTAGCACGACCGGGATGGGCTGTCAAAAAGAAAAGGGGA
>PMCE01000399.1 GCA_003154025.1 Syntrophaceae bacterium | reverse complement strand
TCGATGTCCAGTTCCACCAACCGGGCCCTCGTCGGGACTCCCTCGGAATCCCAGCCGAGCATCTGGTAATAGAGATCCTGCGCTTCGGCCAATTTCGCGGGGTCGACAATCACCCCTTGCAGGTTTCCCTTGGTCTGCGAGACCGCCATCCGCTTGGGCAAGGCATCATCCGCCCTTGTGAATCCTTCCCGAAGGTTGAAGATCTTGGCCAGCGATAGGCCCCGTTCCGCGGTTTTCATCAGCCGCCAATAACTCATGGGCCAACCGGTAATCGCCTCGGTGGCTTCCTGGAGCTGTTTTTTCTTGAAGGGCACGAATTGGCAAAAACCCAGATGGTTCGGCAGATGGGTCCACATGCCCACCTGGTAGATCATCCGGGCCTTGCGAGGGCTCAATTCCGTGCTGGGGATGGACTCGTTGACGTCGATGGTCCCCCAGTCATTGAACCCCGGCCCTTTTTCCAACACCGGGTCGTGCACCCCCGAGCAGTGGTCCGGGCCGGCCGGGTTCACGCTGTAATGAAGCGCCATTCCCTGCTTGGAGCGGGGATCATGCATGGGAATTTCCAGGCCCTTCACCTGAATAGCCAGATCGATGGCCCCACGCCCGATCTGCCCGGCCGCGATCCGGGTGCCCTCGGACAGCAGGGCCCCCAGACCCTCGCGGCGGACCATGCGCTCCAACATCTGCAGCATGGCCCCGGCATTGCCGAAACGGAGTTCGATCCCGTCGGTATCCTTCAGAGTCAGCAGACCCTTTTCGAAACACTCGATGGCAAAGGAGAGGGTAACCCCGGCCGATATGGTATCGACCCCCTGGCGGTTGCAGATCTCGTGGGCTTTGCAGATGGCTTTGGCGTCGTCAATTCCGCAGTTCGAGCCGAAGGCGCCCAGGGTCTCGTATTCCGGCCCCCCGTAGGTCGGGTCGACCGTACAGGCGGGGTCGTCAATCCGGACTTTCTTCTTGCACCGCACGGGGCAGGCATAGCATCCCTCCATGCCCACGCCGAATTCCCCCAGGATGGTCTGGGGGGTGATTTTNNCTGAAGGCCTCCATGGCCTGCCCGGTCCCGGCCTTCCAGAAACCCGTCTCCTTCTTGAAGTTCTGCGCCATCCACCGGGTTAGCTCGCGAAGCGCCTTCCCGTCGGCCGCGGCCGGGACAGCCCCCCCTCGGGCGGCAATCGCCTTCAGGTTTTTGGAACCCATCACCGCACCCAGGCCAGTGCGCCCGGCCGCATGGGTAAGATCGTTCAGGATACAGGCGAAACGCACCCGCTTCTCTCCGGCCGGGCCGATGGTCGCGGTGCGGATCAGCGGGTCCTGGAGCTCCTTGCGGATTTCCTGCTGGGTCTCCCGGGTTTCCAGGCCCCACAGACGGGAAGCGTCTCTCAGTTCCGCCTGTCCATCCTTGATCCACAGATAAACGGGAGACGGGGCGATTCCCTCGACGATGATCTCGTCGTAACCGGCCTTTTTCAGCTCGGCGCCGAAGAACCCGCCGGCCTCCGCCTCTCCGAACCCGCCCGTGAGGGGAGACTTCGCCCCCACGCTGTTTCTCCCCGATCCCGGAATGGGCATTCCGGTGATGGGGCCGAGGGCGAAGATGAGCTTGTTCTCCGGGCCGTAAGGATCGACTTTCCCCGGCATCTCCTGCAACAGAGTAGCGGCGATAAATCCCCGGCCTCCGAGGTAGCGCTTGTAGAAATCTTCCGCCGGTTCCTCGACCGTGAGTTTCTTCTCGCTAAGATTGACCCGCAATATGCGCCCGTTATACCCGAACATATTTTTTCTCTCCTCCTCTAATTTTTGCCGGGAAGGCAAAGAATGGACTTTTTCTTATCTTAACAGCAGGAGGGGGGATAATTCAATTTTATCCTGCCCCCGAGATCGATTTGCCCATCCTTCAACTGGAAAGAAGAAATATCTTCCGTGGGGATGGGGAGTTTGAGATTCGCCTATGAATATAGCTTCCATGGATTTCCTTTCCGACAACAGTGGGCTGACCTGCAACTCTCCTCCGGGCCTTGCTATTCGGTAACATCCATGATGAGTCAACAATCCCCTTTTAATCAATGTGGGATAGCATTTCATTTGAGTCCATTCCGCCCCGTGAAGGGAATGGCCGCTTTGTCCGTAGGAATCCGGGTCGGTTTTCCCAGCCAGGAGAACTTGTAAAAAGCGCCGGGCCCGGGTACCGCCTCTCCCATGGTAACGGGGGTAGTCACCTGGTGATTGCAGGGCCTCATGGTCAATCGACCCACCAGGCCTTCATAGCTCAACCCCTCCCAGGCTTTGATTACGTCTTCGGCTTTGGTGGATTGGGCCTTCTTGATGGCCTCGGCCATGAACATGACTGCCCGGTAGCCCTTGCCGATCTGCCAGGCGGGGTAGGGATGGGCGGGGTCCATATTCCTTCTGCTCCAGCGCTCGATGAAGGCTTTATTCGGGGGCGTGTCTTCGTTCAGAATATACATCTCAGCGACAATATTCCCGATGGCGGCGTCGCCGATTTCCTGCATGACAAATGGGTCGCAAAGATAATAAGTCCCGATCTTGGCCCTCATTCCCGGGCTCGAGGCCTGCTTGATCAGGACCCGCAGGTCGACGCGACGCCGGATGGAGCGCGGAATTCACCTTTTTATATGGGGCGGTCTCCGGCCTTGATCTTGACCTGGGATCGGGCATCCACTCCGGGAAGCATCCGGCTTGGGTCACGGGTGACCACTACATCAATCAAACTGGGGCCGGACCTTTCCTGGATCCCTTCCCGCAAAGCACCGGCAAGATCCTTGGGGTCTTCCACCCGGATGCTGTGACATCCCATCTCCCGGGCGATATTGGCATAATTCATCTCTTTGAAATCCGAAGACTGATAACGTCCCTGGAAGAGGGCATGCTGGAGACCTTTTACGTACCCATGGGCCGCATTATTCACCACCACCAGGGTCAGGGGGATTTTTTCCCGGATGGCGGTCTCCAGGTCNNCATCGCCGGTCATGGCCACGACCGGAGCGTCCCCGGCGGCCAACTGGGCCCCGATGGCTCCGGGCAGACCGTAGCCTATGGAAGCGTTGCCGCGGTTGGCGACGAAAGTTCTTCCCGCCGCGGGAGTGTCGTAGAGGAGGCCTGCCCAGTGGGCGGCGAACCCTCCATCGGTCAATAAAATACCGTTGGTCGGCATTGCCTGGGTAAGCTCATGGCACACCCGGGCCAGGTTGATGGGTTTTTCGTCGCTGGTGAGCCGTTCCAGATTCTTGATTTTCCATTCCTTCTTCTTCTCCTGGATTTCGGAGAAGTAGGTCTCCCTCCTTTTCCTCTGTTTGGAAGCATCGTCCCGGAGTTCTTCAAGCAGATCGACAAGTGCGGCCTTGCAGTCCGCCCAGAGGCCGATTTCTACTTTCTGATGTCTCCCGATCTCCTCGGCGGCGATGTCGATGTGAATCACCTTGGTATTCCGGGGGATCAAGGTGTAGCGGATGGTAGCGATCTCGCCGAATTTGAACCCCAGGGCGATGAGCAGATCGGCGTTGCGGATGAATGGGTTGGCCACCCGGTCATAGCGTCCAAAGAGGTTGAGGCACAAAGGATGATTGCAGGGCAGGGCTCCCTTGCCGGTCAAGGTATGCCCCGCAGGGATATTGAAGGTCTCGACAAATTCGAGTAACTCGGGGTAAGCCTGGGACAAGTGGATGCCGCCCCCCACCAGAAGGACGGGGCGCTCCGCTTTGCGGATCAGGTCAGCGGCTTTCTTCATCTCTGCTTGATCCGGCCGGGTCCGCCGCGACGGAATCGCCCGGGTCGCGGGGTCGACGTAGAATTCATCCTGAGGATATTCCCACTTGTTATGGGCGATATCTTCGGGGATGTTAAGGACCACGGGACCCGGGCGGCCGGAAGTGGCCACGGCAAAGGCCCTGCGCATGAGCTCGGGAATGCGATGGCCCCGTTCGACGCGGATCAACTCCTTCACGATGGGAGAGAGGATCTCGGCCTGACGGGTCTCCTGGGTCATATTCTTGCCCGAATGATCCCGGTGGGAATCTCCGATGAAAGCCACCAGGGGAATGCCCGCGGTGGCCGCTTCCACCAGAGCGGTGGTGAGGTTGGTGGCTCCGGGGCCCAGCGTGCCGTCGCAGAACCCGACGCGGCCGGAGATCCTGGCGTAGCCGTCGGCGGCAAAGGCGCCGGTGCGTTCATCGTTGACCACGATATGCCGGGGCTGGCGGTTGCCGGCCCGGGCGATGGCATCATAAAAAGGGAGCAGCTGGAAGCCGCCGATTCCGAAGACGACCTGCGCCTTGTAGAGTTGCAGCATCTCGGTCATGGCTTCCCCGCCGGTCATATGGAATACATTTTCTCCTGCCATTCTTATCCCCCTATTCCTGTGAGGTTCGGAACCTCCCGGTGAGATCCAGGCCTGTCAGCGCCTGCCAGCACTTGCGCCAATCACTTTGGTCTGGGTACCGACGGAATGTTTTCCGCCGCGGTTATTCAATTTTTCTGGCCCGGAGGAGCGCCGAATTGGTTTCCGGGTCAAATATGCGGTCGAACTCGATCCCCTCTATTTCCTGGATGACTACATCCATGGTCGAGAAGGTCGGGTTCTCATCCGGAAATAGATGGCCTCCCCATACCTGCCCTTTGGTATCAGCCACCACCCCGTGCATGTGGATCAAAGGCTCTCCCTGCCGGGGAACTCCCACCTTTCCCTGGGCGGACAGAAAAGTGATCGGTCCGTCGAGGAAGCGGGGGTCCGAACGCTTGTCTCCCCTCGGCCCTTCTTTGGTCCGTTCTTCCCAGCGGATTTCGGTTTTGGAGAGGCTGCCGAAACATACGGAGACGATCCCCGCCCGAATTTGGTATTTTTTGGCGATGGCCACAACGCCGTTGAGGAGGTCGGAGCCTGCCTGGAGACGGGCGTTGATAATCCTGCCCGGCTTCCCTTCGAAGTCTTCGAAGCGAATATCCTTATGGGTCTTCCAGTAATCGATGAGTTGTTCAGGCATTCCTATCTTTAATTCCTCTCCGGGCTCCCCTTCATTGCTTATCCAATCCCAGTCTTTGGACGATCTTTTTGACCTGTTCCGATTCGCTGCGCAAGGCCTTGGCGGTGTCGTCGGGGCCCAGATAGGTCAGGGCCATGTCATATTTTTTGAGGACCGTCAGGAACTCAGGGTCATCCATGGCTTTCTTGAAGGCATCGTGGAGCCTGGCCACGATGGGCACGGGAATTCCCCTGGGGCCCACGACCTGGAGGGCGGAGGAGAAGGTCAGGTCATAGCCGGACTCTTTCAAGGTCGGAACCTCGGGATAACGAGGCATCCGCTGGGTCCCGTAAACAACGAGGAGCCTGAATTTACCCGCGTCCACCAGCGGCCCCCAGCTGGTGGAGTCGGAAATGGCATCTATATGGCCGCCCAGCAGCGCGGTGTTTAAATCAGCCCCGCCTTTAAAGGGCATGTGGACCAACCGCCCTCCGGTCATCAGGCTAAGTTCTTCGACCGCCATATAGGTTATCGTAGTAACTCCCCCCGTACCGTACGTGACCTTCTGAGGGTTGGCCCGGGCATAGGTCACGAGTTCCTGGATCGTCTTCCATGGTGCATCCGAGCGCACCACCAGGCCGAAAACGAAGGCGGAGTAACGGATGATGGGGGTCAAGTCTTCGAGAAGGCTGAAATTGAGCTTCCCCATGACCCAGGCGTTGGTGGCAGAACCTGGGGAGATGCCGATGGTGTACCCGTCAGGCGGCCTCACGACCAATAAACTCGGGCCTACGGTTCCCCCCCCGCCGGCCTTGTTTTCGCAGATAACCGGTTGGCCCAGGTATCTGGCGGCGGCATGGGCGAGGGCGCGGCCGGTCAGGTCAGCGGAGCCGCCTGCCGGGAAAGGAATGTATAAAGTTATGGGCCTTGCAGGGTAGTCCGCAGCCCTGGCCGGGAGTCCGGAGGTAACCAGGAGGCCGAAAATGACCAGCAGTCCGATGAGTCTGGCTTTGGGGGAGAGCATATCTCCTCCTTAAGGGTAATTCCTGCGCAGGGCCGGGCAGGCCTCCATTCACGTCCTGCGCGTCGATCCTGAATTCTCATACCACAGAAATCGATGAAGGGGGGAAAAAATCCTAGAGAAAGAATTGAGGGGCGAGGTTCAAAAGCGGGAAAGAATCGTCGGCAGTTCAAAGGCAACGTTTAGGAAGATAACGCCTGGCAATCTAAGGCGCATAGGAGAAAGGGGAAGGGAGCAGGTGTCCACTTTCTGAATACGCCTGCTCCTCGTCGGCTTTTTTACTATGGAGGGGCCTATTTGGCGAAAGGAATATCGATGGCCGCTCCTCCGAAGGAGTCTACACAGGCATCCATACCGCAGCCGTCCCAGATCCCGTTGCCATTTGCGTCATAATACCAATGGCCTTGGCGGAAGACCCCGATTTTATGGATGCCATCCCCGGTCCGGTCTCCCGCGACGGGGATGTCCTGTGGGTAGCCGCCGAAGGAACCCACGCAGGTATCCACTCCACAGCCGTCCCAGATTCCGTTACCGTTGGTGTCGAGGTACCAATGGCCCTGAAGGAGCCGTGCGTTTGGATGGATCGAATCGATAAAGAAAGGCTGAATGAGGAGGGAAGAGTGGAGCTAAGTTCCTCCTCGTCCTATTCGGAAACCTGTCTTTTCGTTTTTGAGCCTCTTAACAAAAAGATATACCACACGACGGTTAACGGCAGGCAATATATATGGCCCGATCGATTGAGGCCGGCGACCCCGACAATTAACAACCCGAGGATGAAAGCAACCCAGCCTACCATTTTGCCCCTTTCCTCCTATTCAAGAAATGAAACCCTTGACTGGTTTATCCGCCAAATTTTATTTTCATTCAATAAAAATGTATGAAGACTCTCGCCCATCCTGGGAGTTATCATTCCCAATTCTTTCGGGAAGGCTAAAGATAGGATTCCAGGATTCCTTCCCGACTTGCATTAAGGGGGTTTTTATCCTATCTTGGTGTCACCTCAAGCGAGAAAAGAGGGAGATGGTAGAAGAACGGAGGAAGAGGGATGGGAAATAATGAGCCGCTCTTTGATCATATCTTCAACCCCCGGTCCGTGGCAATTGTCGGGGCATCGCCCCAAGATCTGGCCACCCTTGCCCAGGTGAGCACGAAAATCAGGGACCGCCTGTTTCTGGTGAACCCGAAATATAACGAGGTCCGGGGGAAAAAGTGCTACCCGAGCCTTTCAGCCGTGGAAGCGGAGATCGATTATGCCATCCTCATCGTTTCGGCCCATATTCTCCTCCCGGTTTTGGAAGAGTGCATTCAAAAAGGAGTGAAGGTCGCGCAGATTTACACCGCCGGCTTCAGTGAGACGGGGATTCCCGAGAGGATCGACTTGGAAAAAAAGCTGAAACAGGCGGCGCAAGGCAAAATCCGGCTCATCGGTCCCAATTGTTTTGGCGTCTACTGTCCCCGGTCCGGGCTGGCCATTGTGCCGGAGGCCCCTGAGGAAGA
Organism: Syntrophaceae bacterium; assembly: GCA_003154025.1. Next base: position 10,738 of record PMCE01000399.1, on the reverse strand, counting down.
AGGACATGTGGGAGTCGTTGCCCAGAGCGGGAGCGTGGCCGAGTCCTTTTCCTATTTTGCCAAGGCCAAGAATCTCAGGTTCAGCAAAGTGGTAAGTTATGGGAATGCCGTCGACCTGGACGGCCCTGATTTTCTGGAATACCTGGCGGACGATCCGGATACGGAGATGATCGCTTTTTACGTCGAGGGCACCCAGAATGCGGAGCGACTGAAAAAGGCTTTGACCAAGGCGAGCAGACAAAAGCCGGTGGTGGCCATCAAGGGCGGGATGACCGAGCAGGGAATGAGGGCCGCCGCTTCGCATACGGGTTCCCTGACAGGAACCCCTGAACTCTGGAGGTCTCTCTTCCGGCAGGCCGGTTCCATTCAGGTGGAGAGCTTTGACGAGATGGTGAACACGATCATGGCCTTGAACCACTCTCCTCTTCCTTCGGGGCGAGCCCTCTCCATCATCACCAACTCCGGAGGGTTCAGCGTGATCCAGACGGATCTCTGCCTGAAGGCGGGCATGGAAGTCCCCCGGTTTTCCCGGGAGACCGCCGATAAGCTTCGGGCTTTGGTTCCCCTTGCGGGGACCAGCATCGGCAACCCTCTCGACGCCTGGCCGATTTACTACAACATATCCTCCTCGGGAAATATTGCCGACATCATCCGGATCGTTTCCTCGGATCGCAACATCCATTCTTTGGTATTTCAGTTCGATCAGTTTCGGTATCTGCGCCGGGCTCTGGGGCAGGGGGTTAAGGCTCATATGGAGGTATTGATCGGCCTGATGGTTGAAGGATGCCTACACGCCCGGGAAAAGGAGAATAAACCGGTGGCGGTCTGCATCTCCCTGGACCCGTACCTGGAAGACGAAGAGGATCGAGAATACAACCTCAAAATCAAGAGGGCTTTTTCGGCCGAGGATTTCCCCGTCTATTCCAACCTGGACGCAGCCGTAAAAACCCTTTCCCAGCTGTACAAATTCGGGTATCGCCATCATGCCTTTCCCTTTCTCCCTTGATTTGTCTGCCGGCTAGTGATAACCTAATAAAATAATTAATGATTAAAAAGTAATAGGAGATATGGCTTCCCGGATCCGGATTTCATATCCCCGCTTACCTATATAACCGTGGGTCCTACTAAAATTGGCAAAGGAAAAACATGGGACGAAAGGCGAAGATAGAACGAAAGACGAAGGAGACCGAGGTTTTGGTAGAGCTGAACCTGGATGGGTCCGGCAGACACCAGGTCAAAACCTCGATTCCTTTCCTCGACCATATGCTCAGCCTCTTCTCGGCCCACGGGCTTTTGGATTTAAAGATCAGGGCCCGGGGCGACAGGGAAGTGGATGACCATCACACTGCGGAGGACGTCGGGATCTGCCTGGGAAGCGCCCTGAAACAGGCTTTGGGGGGGAAAGAGGGCATTCACCGGTATGGATCAGCTTTCGTTCCCATGGATGAGAGCCTGGCTTCCGTCCACCTCGATCTTTCCGGAAGGCCCTGCCTGGTTTTCGACTTTTCGTTCCGTCGCCGGAAGATCGGGGATTTTGATACCGAGCTGGTGAAGGAATTTTTCCAAGCTCTGGTCAACAACGCAGCGGTTACGATTCACGCCCAGGTTGCGTATGGGAGCAACGGACACCACATGGTGGAATCCCTTTTCAAAGCGCTGGGGCGGGCTCTCCGCCAGGCCGTATCGCGGGATGGGAGAATCAAGGGAATTCCTTCCACGAAGGGGAGACTGTGATTACCATCGTCGATTATGGGATGGGAAACCTGCGGAGCGTCCACAAGGCTTTGGAGAAAGTCGGATTTCCCGCAGTTGTGACCCAGGACCCTTCGCTGATCGGAAAGGCCGATGGTCTGGTCCTGCCGGGAGTGGGGGCTTTCAAGAAAGCCAAGGAGAATTTGGAGCATCTGCGGCTCGTCGACCCGATCCTCAAATTCATCCAGAGCGGGAAACCCTTCCTGGGCATCTGCCTGGGACTGCAGCTTCTCTTCTCGGAAAGCGAAGAATTCGGCCGCTACAAGGGCCTGGAAGTTTTCCGGGGCAAAGTGGTCCGCTTCCCCTTTTCCCTGCCGGGGACCCCGATGACCAAGGATTCCCTCAAGGTCCCCCACATGGGATGGAATTCGGTATGGATCAAGAAAAGATGCGCGACGCTGGAGGGGGTCGAGGAGGGAGGTCATTTTTACTTCGTCCACTCTTATTTCCCCGTCCCCGAGGACCGGGACATCATTGCTACTACTACAGACTACGGCGGGGAATTCGTTTCCAGCATAGGAAAGGGGAATCTCTTCGCCTGCCAGTTCCATCCGGAAAAAAGCCAGTCGGCGGGGCTCAGGATTCTCCGGAATTTTGGACGCCTCGTTCAGCCATGAGATATTTTCCCGTATTCTTGGACCTCAAGGAAAAACGCTGCATCGTCGTCGGCGGGGGCGCGGTGGCCGAGCGGAAGGTCAAGAATCTTCTGAAGGCGGGGGCCCGGGTCAAGGTGATAAGCCCGGAATTGACCGCTCCTCTTTCCCGCTTGAGGGATGAAAAGAAGATTTCCCACCTTTCCCGATCTTACCGGAGGAAGGATCTGGAGGGAGCTCTTCTGGCCATCGCCGCGACTAACGATCGCACCATCAATGAACGAGTCTTCCGAGAAGCGACGGCGAACCGGATTCCGGTCAACGTGGTCGACGACCCGGCACACAGCAGCTTTATCGTACCCTCCATTGTGCATAAAAAAGATCTCCTGGTGGCGGTCTCCACTTCCGGCCGCAGCCCGGCTCTGGCCCGATTGCTCCGCCAAAAGCTGGAGAGAGAGATCGGCCCGGAATACCCCCGGTTCCTGAGCCTATTGGGAAGAGTGCGGAAGAAGGTCCTTTCCCGGGGGTTGGGCCAGCGGGAGAATCAGAGAATTTTCCGCCGGCTGGTCAAAGATGATCTGCTGCCCCTGATCAGGGGGAAGAAGCGGAGGGAGGTAGACCAGCGTTTGCGGAGGGCCTTAGGCCCGGGGTTTTCGCTGAAGGATTTGGGGTTTAGGTGGTAACCGCTTTAGACTGCAGACATCAGACTATAGACCTCAGACCCCGAGGGAAGACGACGAGAGATTGCGCGAAAATGAAGCCTTCTGTCGGAGGTCTGGTGTCTGAGGTCTGGGGTCTGCTTGGCTGAAGGGGCGGGTTGTTTCCTAGAGAAAGTATAATTAAGAATGACCATTCTTTCTAGAAAAATCGAACTTCGCCTGGGTACCCGGGCTAGCCTTCTGGCCCTCTCACAAGCCAACTGGGTCAAGAGGCGGGTGGAGGATTTGAACCCCGGAGTAATGGTTACCTTGGTCCATATAAAGACCACGGGGGATAGGATCGACACCCCCCTTTTCCAAGTGGGAGGCAAAGGATTATTTGTTAAAGAGATCGAGGAAGCCTTAATCCGGAAAGAGGTCGACTTTGCGGTTCACAGCGTCAAGGATTTGCCGGCAGTCATCCCGGATGGGCTGGTTCTCATGGCCTTTCCGGAAAGGGAAGACCCCCGGGATGCCTTGATTTCCCAGGCCGGGAAGAAGTTCGCGGAGATGCCTCAAGGGGGCAAAGTGGGAACGGGAAGCCTGAGGAGACAGGCCCAGTTATTGAGCCTCAGGCCTGACCTGGAAGTCATTCCCCTTCGGGGAAATCTGGACACCCGCTTAAAGAAGCTTTCGGCCCTGAACCTGGATGCGGTGATCCTGGCATCGGCGGGACTGCGCCGGCTGGGTTGGGAAGATCGGATTTCTGAATTCTTCGATCCCGAAGTCATGATCCCGGCCATCGGACAGGGGGCTCTGGCCATCGAAGCCCGGCAGGAGGATGAACGGGTCCGCGAAGTGTTAACCCCGCTCAATCATCTTCCCACCCGCATAGCGGTCCTGGCGGAACGGGCCTTTTCGCAGAGATTGGGAGGGGGATGCCAGGTTCCCATCGCCGGTTTCGCCCGGATCGCTTTGGAGAGACTCGTTTTGACCGGGCTGGTGGCCGGGGTTGATGGAAAGAGATTGGTGAAGGGAAAAACAGAAGGCCCCCTGGAGAAAAATACGGATTTGGGCGAAGGGCTGGCGGAAGATTTATTGAAGAGGGGAGCGGGAGAAATCCTGCAAGAGGTCTACCGGAAAGCATGAGCACGGGAAAGGTCTACCTCATCGGGGCAGGGCCCGGAGACCCGGGGCTGATCACGGTCAAAGGGCTCAGATGCCTGGAAACGGCCGATGTGGTCGTCTATGATCACTTGGCCAACGAGCAGCTGCTCGGACGCATCAGAGAAGGAGCGGAGAAGATTTACGTGGGAAAGAAAGGAGGGGACCACACCCTTGCCCAGGACCGGATCAACGAGCTGATCATCGCGAGAGCGAAGGAAGGAAAGTCCGTGGCCCGGCTGAAAGGGGGGGATCCCTTTATCTTTGGCCGGGGGGGGGAAGAGGCGGAGGAACTGGCGCAGGCCGGTATACCTTTCGAGGTCGTTCCCGGGGTCACCTCGGCCATCGCCGTCCCGGCCTATGCCGGCATTCCCCTGACGCACCGGGATTACACGTCCACCGTCGCTTTCATCACCGGCCATGAGGACCCGAACAAGGAAGAGTCCAAGATCGCCTGGGATAAGATCTCGACGGGGATCGGGACCCTGGTCTTCCTCATGGGAGTGGGAAACCTGTCCAGGATCGCCCGGGAATTGATCAAGAACGGCCGCGCTCCGGAGACTCCGGTGGCTTTGATTCGCTGGGGAACCCTTCCCGAACAGGAGACGGTACTGGGCAAGCTCGCGGATATCGGCGAGATCGCTCAGGCGCGCAAGATCAAACCTCCGGTGATCTTCCTGGTGGGCGAAGTCGTGGCCCTGAGGGAGAAGCTGAATTGGTTCGAGACGCTCCCCCTGTTTGGAAAGAAGATTCTGGTAACTCGGGCCAGGGAGCAGGCCAGCGATCTTTCCGAGAGGCTGCGGGTTCTGGGGGCCACCCCAGTGGAGTTCCCTACCATCGGGATCCTTCCCCCGGAAAGCTGGGCTGATGTCGATCATTGTCTTCAGCAGATGGTTTTGTATGATTGGATTATATTCACCAGCGCCAACGGGGTGAGGTTTTTGCTGGACAGGCTTTCTGCCCTGGGACGGGATGTGAGGGACCTGAGAGGGCCGCGAGTCTGCGCCATCGGACCGAAAACCGCTGAGGCGCTGGAGGCATTGAAAATCCGGGTGAATTTTGTTCCCCTGGAGTACCGGGCCGAGGCCATCTTTGAAGGCCTCCAGAAAGAGAAGCTGAAGGGAAAGAATATTCTAATTCCCCGGGCGAAAGTGGCCCGGGATGTCCTTCCGGAGGAATTGAGGAAGGCCGGCGCGGTTGTGGATGTGGTGGAAGTCTACCGGACCGTGCTTCCCAGAGAGAATGCCGCCGAGATTCGCACCCTCTTCAAGAAGGGAGGTATCTCCGCAGTCACCTTTACCAGCTCTTCGACGGTGAGTAACTTCGTGGAGATGTTGGGGCCGGAAGATGCGAAGTGCCTGACGGCCTGCATTCCGGTGGCCTCCATCGGGCCGATCACGGCTGAAAGGGCCAAGAGCTTGGGAATCGATACCACGGTCATGCCCGCGGAATACACCATCCCGGCGCTGGTCGATGCTCTGGCGGAATTTTTTAAAAACAAAAAAAAATTTCCGCAGAGCGCGCAGAGAACGCAGAGGGTTGAATAAAGGAAAGACAAAAAGATTTTTTTTGCCAGAGCTCGGGAAAAGGCCTTTGCTGTGCCTTTCCGGGCTAACTGGTTTTTCCTCGCGAGCGGGTATATTTTTGACCTTTTTGAATTGGTTATTTGTTTTTCCTCCGCGGTCTCTGCGCTCTCCGCGGTGAAAAGCTATTCGGGTTTTTATGATCGGGATATCTAAATTATATTGCGGTACGGTGGAAGCCTCCGACCCCCTTCGCTACGGGCGCCATTCAGGGAAGCTGCCCTCCCACCTCCTGCAGTTTTCGCAGGACAAGAAGCCGGTGGTGGTGTGGAACGTGGGGCAGAGGTGCAACCTGAAGTGCGTCCACTGCTACTCCCATTCCCAGAACCGGGAGTATTCCGGCGAGCTCAGCACGGAAGAGGGAAGGGGACTCATCGAAGACCTGGCCCGGTTCGGATCGCCGGTGGTCCTCTTCTCCGGGGGAGAACCCCTGTTGCGGAAAGACCTGCCGGAGCTGGCCCAGCTGGCCACCGACCTGGGGATGAGGGCGGTCATCTCCACCAACGGGACGCTGATCACCCCGCAGCTGGCCCGGAAACTGAAACGCATCGGTCTCTCCTACGTGGGGGTGAGCCTGGACGGGATGGAAGAGACCAACGACCGATTCCGGGGGGTGGAGGGAGCGTTCCAGGCCGCTCTCCGGGGAATCCGCAACTGCCGGGAGGCGGGCATCAAGGTGGGGCTCCGGTTTACGGTCAACCGCCGCAATGCGCGGGATATATCCGGGATCTTCGACCTTCTCGAGGCGGAAAATATTCCGCGCGTCTGCTTCTACCATCTGGTCTATGCCGGCCGGGGAAGCGAGCTCATCGAAGAAGACCTGGACCACCAAGAGACCCGCCGGGTGGTCGACCTCATCATAGACCGGACCCGGGACCTTCACGGCCGGAACCAATCCATGGAAGTACTCACCGTGGATAACCATTCCGACGGCCCTTACCTCTATTTGCGCATGGTGTGGGAGGGATCGCCCCGGGCGGGCGAAGTCATGGAGCTCCTGCGCATGAACGGGGGCAACAGCTCCGGCCTGGGGATCGGCTGCGTGAGCTGGGACGGCTCGGTCCATGCCGACCAATTNNACGTGAAAGGGCGATGCGCTTCCTGCGGCTTTTTGGGAGTCTGCGGGGGAAATTTCCGGGTCCGGGCGGAAGCCGTCACCGGAGACCTGTGGGCCCCCGACCCGGCTTGCTACTTGACCGATGAGGAGATCGGAATCAAGGCACCAAATTCCAAATTCCAAATCCCAAATCCCAAATAAAATGACAAGGAACGAAATTCCAAATGCCGGTAGAGGAGGTTTGTTTGTGCCCGTTTGATATTTGGATATTGGCTTTTGTTTGGAATTTGGTGCTTGAGATTTGGGATTTGTTTGTGATTTGGTGCTTAGGATTTGGAATTTATGCTGCTGAGTGGAGAAGCCAGTGAAAGAGTCCGATAATCATCCGGCTCGGCCCGGCAAAACATCAGAACCTAGGGTCCCGACGCTGCGTATGATCGCCTGGGAGGTTACCCGGAGGTGCAACCTGAACTGCGTCCACTGCCGGGCGGCCGCCGAGCGGGGCCCCTACCCGGGGGAATTGAGCACCGAGAAAGCGCTCGCCTTGATCGATGAAATCGTCTCCTTCAGCCGGCCCGTGGTGATCCTGACCGGCGGGGAACCGCTCCTGCGCGAGGATATTTACGACCTGGCCTCCTACGGGACCCGGCAAGGGCTTCGCATGGTGATGGCCCCCAACGGGACTCTTCTGGATGCACAAAAAGCGGCGCGACTGAAAGCTTCAGGGATTCAGCGGGTCTCGATCAGCCTTGACGGGGCCACGGCCGGGAGCCATGACCGGTTCCGCCAGGTGGAAGGGGCCTTTTCCGGGGCCTTGAAGGGAATCGACTTTCTGAAAGAGGCGGGGCTGGAATTCCAGGTCAATACCACGGTGACCCAGAAAAATTTTCAGGAGTTGCCCGATCTATTGGACCTGGCCGTAAAGCTGGGAGCGGTGGCCCACCACATATTCCTGCTCGTCCCGACGGGGCGCGGCAGGGAGATGAAAGGGGAGGCCATAGACGGGGAGGAGTACGAAAGAATTCTCCACTGGTTTTACGAACAGAGGGAAAAAGTTCCTCTTCAGTTGAAGGCGACCTGTGCCCCCCATTATTACCGTATCCTTCGGCAGAGAGCCCGGGGGGAAGGGAAGAAGGTGATCCCCCAGACCCACGGCCTGGACGCCATGACCCGGGGATGCCTGGGAGGAATCGGATTTCTCTTCATCTCTCACCGGGGGGACGTACAACCTTGCGGTTACCTGGAGGCCTTCAGCGGGAGCGTGAAACAGCAGCGGTTGAGGGACATATGGGAGTCTTCCCCCGTCTTCCGGCAGCTCCGCGATTTCTCCGCCTACCGAGGCCGCTGCGGCCGCTGCGAGTATATGAGAGTCTGCGGAGGATGCCGCGCCAGGGCCTTTGAACGGTCCAGGGATTTTATGGCCGAAGAACCCCTTTGCGTCTACCAGCCGGGGGGGAGTCCGGTCCATCCACCTGCCGTCTCCTGATTCCTGCCTCCCCCTCAGAAAATCACCTCCCCGTTCTATGGGATTTGCCAGGATAGAGTCCCGCGATTCCCTCATTTTTGAACAGGATTGCTTCCGCGTTTGTACAATTATGGCCGAATTCGAGGATGGGGTTTTTCTAAATTTCCCCTTTTCTAGACATTCGGCCGAGCCCCTGAAGCGCATTGCCGCCGTGTCAAAGACCTTTTCAATATAAAGGATTCATTTCATTATTTTCAGAACCTTCCAAAGCTATGACGGATTTTTTCTGGGTTCCTCCCTGACGACTTGTAAAGCGGCATAAAATTTGCCCCTCAGGAATTTGCCTCTGGAGAAACCTACATCTTCCTCCGGAACTTTGGGCCGAGCAAGGAGAACGAAAATGCCCCACACCGAGTCTTTCCATCGCAGTGATTATGAAATTCTCCCGGTGAAACCTATGGAGAACGGGCCGGCAGTCCCGAATTTGTACAATCGCCCGGAGAGTTCTCGTCTGCGGAAACGGTCCGGAAAGTTCTTCAGCAAGGTGGGGCATTTTTTCGGCAGAGATAAGAACGGACTCGATGGATCACTGGAGGAATATATGGACCTCGCCCAGCGATTCCCGGAAAATGCCGCCTACCAGCTCAAACTGGCCGAGATTTATCAGAAGAAGGGAGAGGAGGAGAAGGCGATTGCCAAGTACCTCCAGGCGGCCGAGATCTTCGGCCAGGATAACTTCTTCCCTCAGGCCATGGCGATCTACAAGCAGGTCCTCACCCTGAACCCCCATCTGATCCATGCCAACCAGAAGATGGGCGAGATCTATCGCCAGATGGGTTACCTGGGCGAAGCTATCACCCAGTACAAAATCGTGGTCAAGCATTATGAAACCTGGGGGAGGAAGGAGAAAGCTCCCCAAATCCAAAGCCTGATCCGGGAATTGGAGGCCGAAAAGAGCGCCCGGGAGAAGAAAGGACCGGTAACGGCCGAAACCAAGAAATCGTCCGAAGCCAAAGCCGAGGCCGTTTCCGCGCCTGGCCCCAAGCCCGCATCTCCCTCCAAAGTCATCCGCCCAGCCCCCTCGCGGGAAAAAAATGATGAAAACTTATTCGACCTCGGGGTTGAGTTAGCAGCCGGTAATCCGGGTGACTTGAAGGACCTCAAGGAGATCTCCACGGACAAACTCTTCGGGTTCGAGGAGATCTTCAAAGAGCTACAGGAAACGGTCATCCCAGCGGAGTTGTACCCGAATTTCAACTATCACATGGGCAAAGCCTGCCGGGAGATGGGGTTTAACGACGGNNGCCAAGATTCTGAGCAAGTGCTTCCGGGAAAAAGGCTGGTTCCATGAAGCCCAGAAGTATTTCGAGAAGGCCATGCAGATGGAAAACGATTCCCGGAAGAAGACCCCCAGCTTTAAAAGCGAGCTGGTCATGGTTCACTCCTAAATTCCTCGATGCCGGGATTCGACCAAATCCCGGCCCCGCTAACCCGCCCCAAATATTCCTCTCGCAGGGCACGCGGAGGACGCAGAGAGAACAACGCTCAAATCATCCCAGAAAAATAATAATTTTGATGGCTTCCCCTCAGGGTTCGCTGCGGCCTCTAACGAATCGGGCGAAAGGTTTATTTTATTCCCTCCGCCATCTGTTTTCGGCCACAACTCCTTGCCCACCCCCAGTATTTTTTGTGCTCGTTGGGCTCCATTTTTCTCTTTCCAAACTCTTGTCGGCAAAGGTTTTATTTTGCTCAAAAACTGGGGTGGGCAAGGTCACAACTCCGGTTGACGGTGAACCTTGATTTAGCTATCATGATAGCGGATTGAAGATAGAGGGGTATTCCAAGAAATACAGCCTGCCTGACCCCCGCTCCACCGCTGAAGGACTGCACTGCTTTTTCCGCGGAGGGGGGTCTGCAATCAGGGAGAAGATCGCTATTCCGGGGAATTACGACCTGGACTCGAAGAGGGGAAAGGCCAGGAATTCCGCAAGACAGAGGTTTTCAATCCATAACCCTTCGTAAGTTCCGCCGATTCAGTTAAATTCCATAGTTTGAGCAAATTCGCATTGGAAAAAAGCTTGACTGGTATCCTTTACTCTGATATATGTTACTATATCAGATTAAAGGAGGTCATGATGCGCCACCGTGGGTACCTTCCGGCAAAGGAACGCCAGGTCCGCTCCCGCCTGGCCAAACTCCTCCACGAAAAGCCCTTGCTCATCGGCAGTCTGGTCTCCATGCCCCGGGTATGCGGCAAGCCCGGATGTAAATGCGCCCAGGGAGAACTCCATCCCGGCCAGTATCTATCCCTGCGGGTAGGAGATAAGCGCAAGATGATCCATGTCCCCCAATCCCTGGAGGCCAAGGTGCGCCAATGGGTTAGCACCTACCAGGAGGTCTGGCGGTTAATGGAAAAGGTCTCGGAGACCTGCTATCAGCGGTTCTTCCAAGAGAAGCAGCGGGCCAAGGGGAAACGGCCATGATGA
>PMCE01000370.1:3299-4076 GCA_003154025.1 Syntrophaceae bacterium | reverse complement strand
ACGCCCTCTCCGAAAGCCTACCTGAAGAACGCACCTGACCCCCAAAGGTATTTTTCCATAAAAACCCCTTAATCGGGTATTGGATTCAAGGTGTTTAATCCCTTGCGCCCCGATTGGGGAATGGCCAACCAAGGTTAAATTGGTTCATAAATTATTGGGGTTAAAATTTTTCTATATAATTAATTTAATAAAATCGGATAATTATGACTAAACCAAGATGAACCAATTTTAGACCAATCATAAATTGGTATTGACAATGAGCAATGATCGCCTAGAATAAAAAATATGCTTGGCTCTGCGATAGACCCTTTGAAAAAACTTCGGGATTTGGTGGAAAGCGATAAGTTCGCGAGCCATAAGCGGCTGCCTCCCGAAAGGAAGCTGGCCGGCGAACTGGGTGTTTCCCGAGCCGCTCTTCGGAGGGCACTTTCGATCCTGGAGGGGGAGGGAAAGATCTGGCGCCACGTGGGCCGGGGCACATTTATCGGGTCTCCCGCAGAGGCTTCCCCGGAAGACCTATCCCGGGTCTCGGCGGCGACCAATCCCGCGGAGATCATGGAGGCAAGAATGATCCTGGAGCCCAAGCTGGCCTCCCTGGCGGCCTTGCGAGCGACGAAAAACGAGCTGGCCCAAATGGAGCTCTACCTGAAAAAGTCCAAGGAAGCCATCGACACGGCAAGCTTCGAGAAATTGGATGAGCTCTTACACTGGAGCATTGCCCAGGCCACCGACAATTCCCTTCTGACCTCCCTTTTCCAGGTCATCCAAAAAATCCGG
>PMCE01000370.1:0-3245 GCA_003154025.1 Syntrophaceae bacterium | reverse complement strand
CACCTCATGGACCTCCCGTCCACCTTATGAACGGAATATTCTGCCAGGAAGGGTCTTCAAAGAACGCGAACCGAAGAGGGGGGCCCGGAACGATCTGGCTTACATCAGTAACCAGGGGCGATTTGCCGTANNGGTAGAAAGACAGCGAGAAGATAAATTTATGACCATTGATAGATTAAGCGGAGCGTTCCTCGTCCTTTTGGGTCTTTTTGTGGCCTGGGAAAGACGGGTCTTACCCCTGGGGACCCAAAGTCAACCCGGGCCCGGCTACTTTCCCCTGTTGCTGGCCATCCTTCTAATGATCCTGGGAAGCATCTTGATGTTCCAGGGGAAGGCCTCCAAGAACTGGAGATCTCTCCAATGGTCGGAAAGCCGTCATGCCCTGGCCATCNNTGATCCTGGTCCTGGGATTTCTTTTTCTGGGGGTCGAGCGCCTGAAGCTCTGGATGACGTTGATCCTGACCCTGGGCCTCGCGCTGGGTTCCTTTTGGGTTTTTGATACTTTGCTCAAAGTCCCTCTGCCACGGGGGGCTTGGGGGTTCTGATGGAAGCCACTGTTCAGAATTTGATCCTGGGTTTTTCCACCGTCTTTACTGCAGTGAACCTCTTCTATGCCCTGGTGGGCTGTCTCATCGGAACCTTGGTCGGAGTTCTGCCGGGGGTCGGACCTTTGGCCGGAATCAGCATGCTCCTGCCCACTACCTTTGGCCTGAATGCCACTTCGGCGATCATTCTTCTCGCGGGGATCTATTACGGGGCGATGTACGGCGGGTCGACCACGTCGATCCTGATGCGGATCCCCGGGGAGGCGGCTTCGGTCATGACCTGCATCGACGGCTATGCCATGGCCCAGAAAGGAAGAGCCGGCCCCGCCTTGGCCATTGCCGCCATCGGTTCTTACCTCGCGGGCACGTTCAGCGTCGTGGGGCTCATGTTCCTGGCCCCGCCTCTTGCCAAGTTTGCCCTCGGTTTTGGGCCGCCGGAGTATTTCAGCCTTCTCCTGTGCGGGCTAATCGTGCTCAGCTACATGACCGGCGGCTCGATCGTAAAGAACCTTTCCATGATCGTCCTCGGCCTGCTTTTGGGAATGATCGGCATCGACCAGATGACCGGCTATTTCCGCTTCTCCTATGGGCTCGTAGCCCTGGGGGATGGGATTGGAATCGTTCCCGTGGCCGTGGGGCTCTTCGGGATTGCCGAGATCCTGGCGACGGCGGGTCTGCCCGAAAAAAAAGAGGTGATGAAGCCGAAACTCCGGGACCTCCTTCCGTCCAGGGAGGAATTTCGAGACTCCCTCGGGCCCATCGGGAGGGGCACCGTCCTCGGATTCATGATCGGGATTATCCCCGGCTCCGCGCACATCATTTCCACCTTCGTTTCCTATGCGGTGGAGAGAAGAATTTCCAAACACCCGGAACGGTTTGGCAAGGGAGCCATCGAAGGAGTGGCCGGGCCCGAGTCGGCAAATAACGCCGCCAGCGAAGGGGCCCTCGTTCCCATGCTGGCCCTGGGGGTGCCCACCGGGCCGATTCCCGCGGTCTTATTGGCGGCTTTGATGGTTCACGGCATCAATCCGGGCCCCCTGTTCATCAAAGAGCAGCCGGCGGTTTTCTGGGGGCTGATCGCCAGCATGTATGTGGGCAACCTGGTCCTTTTGCTGCTCAATCTTCCCCTGGTGGGCCTCTTCGTCAATCTCCTGAGAATCCCCTACCGCATTCTTTACCCGACCATTCTGATGTTCTGTATTGTGGGTGTGTACGCGGTGAATTCCAGCGTTGTGGATGTGGGCATTATGGCGGTCATGGGCGTTTTGGGATACCTGTTGCGCAAGTTTGATTTTGAAACCGCCCCCATCGTGCTCGGCGTGGTCCTGGCGCCGATTATCGAAGTCAGCTTCCGCCAGGCTCTGGCCATGTCCAACGGTGCATACCTCATCTTTGTGGAGCGGCCGTTATCGGCCGTCTTCCTGGGGGGCGCCCTGGTCATGATTCTCCTCGGCCTGAAACCTTTAATCATCAAGAAGAAGGATTGGCGGGAACGATTGACCGAAGCGGAAAAAGAAGGGTAGAAGGAATAGACACCTAGGGGGTATTAGACTTCATGCCCTTCCGGAAAAGATTGGGGGAGGGGCGAAGCCGGCCTGAACCCATTCTCTCCCCCCTCTCGTAAACCCCAGGAGGAGGAAGAGGGAGGAACATCAAGCGAGGAGGAAAATCATGAAAATAGGAAAGAAAATGCTTGCCCTGCTGATCGTCATGGGTCTGGGAATGACCCTGCTTCCCGGGGGGTTCGCCAAGGCGGATGAACCCTATCCCACCCGGCCGATTCAGATCATCGTCCCCTTTCCCCCTGGTGGGGTGGCGGATCTGGTCGCTCGGCCCCTGGCTGTGTCCCTGGAAAAGCACCTCAAACAACCGGTGGTCATCGTGAACAAGACCGGAGCCGGCGGAGCGGTGGGAATGCAGGCCGCAGCCGTTTCCAAGCCGGACGGTTACACCCTGATGGTGGCCCTTTCCAGCATTTCGGTCATGCCTGAAGTGGACACCCTCTTTGGCCGACCGGCCACCTACAAGCTGAAGGATTTTGCTCCCATCGCCCTTCTGACGTCCGACCCGACCATTTTCGTGATCCGGAAAGAAGCCCCCTGGAAGAGCGTGGCCGATTTCGTGGCCGATGCGAAGAAGAGGCCGAATGAAATCAAGTACAGCTCTTCGGGGGTTTACGGAACCATGCATTTGGCCATGGAAATGTTCGCCCACGCCGCTGGAATCAAACTACGCCACATTCCGACGGGTGGAGGAGGCCCGGCCTTGACTTCCCTTTTGGGGGGGCACGTGGATTGTCTTTCGGGAGGCCCCAATGTATCCCTCCCCCACATCAAAGCAGGAGCGCTCCGGGTGTTGGCCAACTGGGGAGACAAGCGTCTGGCGGCATTGCCCGATGTCCCCACCATGAAGGAGCTGGGTTACAAGGACGTGGAGTTTTTCATCTGGTCGGGCTTTTTTGCGCCTGCCGGCACCCCTCAGGCGGCGGTGAAGATTCTGCGGGAAGCGGCAGGAAAGGCCGCAAATTCGCCGGAATTCAAGGGGGCCATGGATAAGATGGAGACCCCGGTCTATTATCTGGATGCTCCGGAGTTCCAGAAGTTCTGGGATGCGGACGCCGAACGTTTAATCAAAGCCGTGCGGAATATCGGGAAGGCACAGTAAGACAAGACGCGAAGACGTGGAGATGGAATGACACGG
>PMCE01000364.1:536-7742 GCA_003154025.1 Syntrophaceae bacterium | reverse complement strand
GAGAGGGGACGTGGGACCGGTACGCCTTGACGGACCGAAGCTTGGAGGGGCTGAAGCTCAACGTGGAAGAGGGGACCTACCAGTACGAGGGACCTCTTTACCAAATCGTGGAAGGGTACCAGTTGTCGCGAAGCGAGCTGCATAAATCTTCTCTTCCTCCCAGACTCCGCAAAGTTCAAGCCCAAATCGAGATTCGGTTCGATCATGAAAAGTATGAGTCCTTGGATGTTCCTTTCGCCCTGGCGCCCGAGTACCAAAAAATGATTCCCCAGGAGTTTCTGGACGACCTTCGGGAATGGCACCCGCAGTTGGGAAACCTGGGATGGGACATGACTCCGTACCGGGTGAAGGTGAAGGAAGGAAAGATCCTTCTCCGGGAAGGAGCCGGCTCGAAGGAATATTCGCTGGTCAACGAAAAGACGCTGGGGGAGGCGGAGGAGGCCCTCTTCTCCAACATCCGCTGGCCGAAGGTCTATTACAACTATTTTTGCGCCCTGTCCCCGGAGGCCCGGACTCTTTACGTGAAGGTGCGTTCCGATGTCCTGCGGGGAAATCGGAAGGATGTGGTGATCGACCGGATTCAGCAGGAACTCGGGAAGGTAATCGGCCACCTGGTTACTCTCGACCTGCAGATCGATGACCAAGGAGAAAAAATATGGAAGCCATCCGAGGGAAAATCCTTCCAGATGGTGGACGAAAACCTGCTGGAGCTCAACAACGATCACTTTCCCACCGGAGTCTTCCAGCGGCGGGTCGTTTCCCTGCGGGATCAGGANNGGGACCCTGTACCTGGCCATGGAAGAAGACATGGATACCCTCAACCTGGGGAACATCAACTCGGACCGGGTGGTCACGGTCGCGGCCGTCAAGGACTCGGACAAATTCAAGGCCCTGGACAAGGTTTTGGAGGCTACGGGCTTCTTCCCCAAACTGGATGGAGCCTGGCAGAAATCGGGGAAGCAGAAGGAGGAATTTTTCATCATCGTCAAACCCAACTTCATGTTCATGTATTCGACCCAGGACCCTTCCACCTATACGGATCCCCAATTGATTGAATATGTGGTCGACCGGATATACGAACGGGGATACCGCAACCTGGCCGTGGCCGAGGCCCGGAGCACCTACGGCACTTTCTTTACCAACCGGGAAGTGAGGACCCTCGCCCATCATATCGGGTTGACGGAGAAGAATTACCGGGTGATCGACCTTTCGGAGAATTTGGAGGAATACCTCTATTCAGGGAAATTGGGAAATCACTTTGTGAACCGGGAGTGGAAACAGGCGGACTTCCGCATCGCCTTTGCCAAGAACAAAACCCACTCCTACGCCCGCTACACTCTTTGCATCAAAGTGATCTACGGCGCCCTGCCCATGGAGAACAAATTCCTAGAATACCACAACCAGAGGGATATCTATTCCACCACCGTCGAGTATATCAAGCGTTTCCCCATCCACTTTGCCCTGATCGACGCCCACATCAGCGCCGACGGCCCCTTCGGGATCTTTGCCGACAAGACCCCGAACCTAACGGAAACCATCATCGGCAGCGAAGACCTCGTGGCCGCCGACTGGATCGGGGCGGCGAAGATGGGGCTCGACCCGATGGTGAGCGATTACATGAAGCAGGCGGTAGAGGCCTTCGGCAAGCCCCAGATCGAGCTGACCGGGGACCGCTCGCTCTATCCGGACTGGGTGAACGTGACCGACGTCATTCCGGCGGCGGCCTTCGGAGTTCTGGACAAGAATTACTATTTCGGCAACCTCTTCTACTCGGTCTTTTCCTACATGGAACCCTTCTTCCAGTACAAGGACCCGGGGTTCGGCCGGGAGTTTCTGCGCAAATTGGCCGATCCCCTCAAGGATCTCTTTTTCCAGACGGTCAAAAAAGGAGAGATAAGCGCCGAGCTGAACGAAAAGCTGTTCAAATTCTTTTCAACTGAGAAGTAGGCGCCAAGGGATAAGATGCATAAGGCTGGTTACTGCTGAAAGGATGAAACCCAATTCCTCCTTACGGGAGTAAATGCTCCCTTCAGGGGCGGCTTTTTTGGCTCCTTCCTCGTTTCAACGTTGCCAAGGGGAATTGCCATTCTCCAAAGGAAAGTCAGACCTTTCGGCCAGGGCGGTAAAGCCCCTTTTCATCCGCTTCCAGCAGTCCGGCCCGATATGCCCGACGATCTACGGGCGAAAGGTTCCTCACCATTTTGGGGGCGAGCAGTCGGACCCTGCGGGTCCGGTCCAGCTTCTCCGCGATCCATTCCAGGGGTTCATCCCTCACCATCCATCCGAAACGATCGAAAGGTTTCAAATTCAGGGGGAGGGTGTATCCCCGCAGAGTCTTCTCGCGCTCCACATTGTAAAACTGTTCGAAGTATGAAAGGACCAGTTCCCGCAGGGTGCGGTAGATGGGTTCCCGGAATCGCAGCCCCACAAAATTCGATTTCCCCACGGCGCCCCAATGGCCATCCTCTTTGAAAAGAGCCAGCAGGTGGTCGTCGTCCCGGCGGTTGGGAAGCATCTCCAAAATCAAGGGCGGATATCCCCGACGCCGCAGGAGGGCGGCGGCGAGCAGCGCTCCGTCGTAGCAATGGGCCACCCGTTCGCGAAGAGCCCGTAGCGGGCAGCGGTAGGTCTCTTCGGTAGAATAGGCGAGTTGGTCCAGGAAGGCTTGGATTTTTTCCGGAGTCCTCAGCGGTTTCAAGAGTTGGCGTTCGGATTTCGTCAGATGCAGATCAAGCTTGTCCCCCAACTTCATCGCGATTTCCCCGATTTCATTCCCTCAAACCGTGGCCCCGAGAAGGAGCAAGAAAATTTCATCTTGTTTTCCTCTTGATGAATCGCTTTGATTCCATCGCGTACCCCAGGTCTTGGTAAAATTGATGGGCCCGGGAACGCTGATCCCCGCTGGTAAGCTCAATCCGGGTACAGTCTCTATCCCAGGCCCACTTTTCAGCCGTCTCTACCAGCAGCTTCCCGATCCCTTTGCCCCGGAAATTTTCATCTACCACCAGGGCGGTGATTCTCCCGAGATTTCCGGGGGCATGAAGAAGGGGAGTCACATGGAAAGCCAGGAGGCCAACGACTTTTCCTTGGGATTGGGCTATCCAGATGTAGTCAGCTTTGCTGGTTGAAAGGGCGGAGATTTTTTGCCTGATTGCCTCGGGTTCGCTTGGATATCCGAGCTGCCCCAGAAGTTCGGCGACTTGCGGAGCCTGATGGACTTCGGCTTTTCCGATGGATATTTTTTGCATACCTTATTTCTGCAATCCAGAAGCTGGACTTCATACACCGGACTCCAGACTCCAGACTTTTTCTTTGGGTAACCTCTGAGCATTTTGCCCATTCGGTCTGGTGTCTGAAGTCTGAATCCTGGAGTCTGAACCACAGATACCTTATTTATATAATTGAATGTCCGGCCCGNNTGGCGAATAGTCTGCATGCGAATTGTCTTGACATTCTTTGACGAAATTTTTTAGAATACCGGGAAAGCAACCCATAATCAGGCCCATCAAATCAACAAGGAGGTGCCCATGAGCAACGGAACTTTCCCGATCAGCATGAGAGATATGAAGTTCATCCTTTACGAATGGCTGGGGATCGAACGGCTCTGCGAGTTTGACAAATTCAAAGATTATTCCCGGGAGACCTTTGACATGGTCCTGGACCAGGCCGCCCAGTTGTCCGCGGAGGTCATCGCCCCGTTGAATTCCATCGCCGACAAAGAGGGGTGCACGTACGAAAAAGGGAAAGTCAAGGTTCCGGAGGCCTTCCACGAAGCCTTCAAGAAATACTGCGAGGGGGGATGGATGGCCGCTTCGGTGGATGCCGAGGCCGGGGGACAGGGGCTGCCGGATTCCGTGGGTCTCGCCGTCGCGGAAATGTTCGTGGGCGCCTGCTGCTCATTTACCACCTACCCCGGGCTGACCCGGGGATGTGCCAACCTGATCGAGAGTTTCGGCACTGCGGAACAGAAGCAGACGTACCTGGAAAAGATGCACGCCGGCCAGTGGACCGGGACGATGTGCCTGACCGAACCCCAGGCGGGAAGCGCCGTGGGAGACGTGAAGACCATGGCCAAGAAGGAGGGGGATCATTATCTCATCCAGGGCACCAAGATCTTCATCACCGCCGGGGACCACAACCTGACTCCCAACATCATCCACGCAGTGCTGGCCCGCGCGGAGAACGCCCCCCCGGGAATCAAGGGGCTGAGCCTTTTCATCGTCCCCAAGGTACGCATCAATGCCGACGGCTCCCTGGGGGCCCCCAACGACGTCAATTGCGGGGGAATCGAGCACAAGATGGGACTGAAAGGCTCGTCGACCGCGACCCTGAATTTCGGGGATGACGGCAAGTGCCAGGGCTATATCCTGGGGCAGGAAGGGCAGGGGATCCAGCTCATGTTCCAGATGATGAACGAAGCCCGCCTGGGCGTGGGGCTGCAGGGGTTCGCCCTGGGGAACCTGGCTTACCTGTATGCCCTGAAATACGCCAAGGAACGCGTCCAGGGGGTGGATATCCGGAAGATGAAAGACCCCAACGCCCCCCGCATTACAATTATCAATCACCCCGATGTGCGCCGCATGCTCCTCACCATGAAAGCCTATGCCGAAGGGCTGCGGGCGCTGATTTACAAGGGGGCCTATTACGCGGATCTGGCCAAAGTGGCCACGGACCCCAAGGAGAAGGAAAACTGCGAAAACATGATCGACCTGCTCATCCCCGTGGTGAAAGCCTACTCCACTGACATCGCTTTTCGCCTGACCGAGTGGGCCATTCAGATTCATGGCGGGTACGGGTACTGCGGAGAGTATCCCGTGGAGCAGCTCTGCCGGGACGTGAAGATCACTTCGATTTACGAAGGGACCAACGGGATCCAGGCCATGGACTTGGTGGGCCGTAAGCTCGGCATGAAGAAGGGTGCCCTGGTCATGGGCTGGATGAAGGAGGTCAATGAGTTTGTCGAGAAACACAAAGCCCATCCCACGCTGGGGTCTTTCGTGACCCAGCTGGAGCAGGCTAAAAACGCGCTGGTCACCACGGCCATGCACTTCGCCAAGACAGCGGCCACGGGAGACCCGCTCTACCCCATGCTCCAGTGCGTTCCGTTCCTGGAGATGTTCGGGGAAGTGCAGCTGGCCTACCTCCTCCTGGACCAGTCCCTGGTGGCCAAGGAAAAACTCCAGGCGCTCTTCGACAAGGCCGGGGCGGCCACGCCCGAAGCCCAGGCCAGGGTCATCGAGGATCAGGCCGACGCCGCCTTCTACAGCGGCAAGATCTGCGCCGCCGAGTTTTTTGTCACCAACATCCTGCCGCAGGTCCAGGCCAAGTCGGCCACGGTCCTCGGCGGAAACCGGAGCGCCCTGGCCATTCAGGAAGCGGCGTTTTAATCAATCATTCCGGTAGGGGCGATTCATGAATCGCTCCCACGATTGAATTTGAAGAGGTGGTTCCAGCGGAGCCACCTCTTTTTTTATTTCCTACTTTCAGCTTGCAACCGGGAGGAAATTATTCCTTAATGGAATATAAAAAAACCGTTCAGGAGCATCGGGCATGAACCTCATGATCTTTGTCTTTCTGACCACCTTATTCTGGGGAGCCGCAGCTATCTTTGACAAGCTGGCTCTCGGCAAAACCAGCCCGTTCACCGGAATGATGGTCCGCCAATTCATTCTAACCGGAATTCTATTCGCCGTGGGAGTCGGCGGCAGCCGCTTGGGAAGTCTTGGAACCCTGGACCTTCGGACAGCGGTTCTTTTTGGGCTGAGCGGAATCTGTGGGGGGGTCCTGGGGCTGTGGACTTATTACCATGCCCTGCGCCTAGGAGGGGCTTCCCTGGTCGTCCCCATCACTGCGACCTATCCTTTGATCACCGTCCTCCTGAGCTGGCTCATCCTGCAGGAGAGGCTCACAATTTCCCGGGTCGTAGGGACGGCGTTGATTGTGGCCGGGGTATGGCTGGTGAAATGAATGCGGGTCGGCCGGTCCACTCGTTAGCCCGTTAGCCGGTCAAAGAACAAACGGGCGGACCGGTAAACGGGCTAACCGGCCGACGGTTTTCTTTATTGACATCACTCCGGGAAGCAGGTATGAAAGTATTCGTCAAAATCATGAATGAAAGGAGGATGAAAAAATGGGCAAGGCGAAGAAATGGATGATTTTATGGGCCTCTTTATCGGTTGTTCTTCTTTTCAGCTATAGTCAGGCTCCGGCGCAGGAGACGATGAAGCTGGGGGTCATTGCACCTCTCTCCGGCACCGGCGCAGGCTGGGGACTGGCCTTGAGGGCCGGCGCGGAATTGGCCTCTGACGACACGAATGCCAAAGGCGGTTTGGTGGTGGCGGGGAAAAAATACAAGATTGAAGTCATCCCCTATGATGACAAATACCAGGGGCAGGCCGGAGCCGACGCGGCCAATCGGTTGATCTTCATGGACAAGGTGAAGTTCGTCATCGGACCCATGGGATCCGCGGCGGGGCTCGCGGCCCAGGAGATCACCGAGGCCAACAAGGTCCTCTTTGTGGGAAACAGTTTTACTACGAAATTTCTCGGTCCCCAGAAAATCTATTCCTTCCGCACTACGATGACCATGGCCGAGTTTTCCCTTCCCATGTTGAAATTCTTGAAAGAGAAATATCCCAACGCCAAACGCATGGCCATCCTGGGGCCGAACGATGAAACCGGATATGAAGTCTCCGGGTTTAATCTGAAGGCCCATGAGGCCGTGGGCCACGAGATCGTTTTCCACGATTATTTTGAACGCGGGACCGTGGACTTCATGCCCATCCTGAACAAGATCTTTTCCCTGAAGCCCGACGTGTTGAACCTCGACGGGTCCAACCCCGGGGACTGCGGCTTAATCGTAAAGCAGGCCCGTCAGATGGGTTATAAAGGGCTGATTATCAAGGCGGGCGGACCGGGCACTCCGGAAATGCTGAAGGTGGCCGGAAAAGAATTGATGGAAGGCTTCATCTATTACAGCCCCATCAATCCCGATGACCCCAAGATCCAGGAGATCAACAAGAAATATAACGCCAAGTTCCCCCCGCCCATGAATGGGTTCACTCCTCAATTCTACGACGGGACCTTGTGGCTCTTCGAGGCGATCAAAAAGGCCGGGACGGTCACCGATACGGAAAAGATCCGGCAGGCCCTGGAAGGCCTCTCCTTCAACGGGGTGTACACGGGACCGATGAGCTGGACAGGGAA
>PMCE01000364.1:0-526 GCA_003154025.1 Syntrophaceae bacterium | reverse complement strand
GCTCTCGCGACTTGCGCCTTGCGGTTTTTCAAGATGGAGGATAGCCTTTGGGCGATACCCTGCTGCCCCAAGTGATCATCAACGGAGTGACCCTGGGGACTAACTATGTCCTGATGGCCTTGGGATTCACCATGATCTTCGGCGTCCTGCGGATCGTCAACTTCGCCCATGGTGAATTTTACATGCTGGGGGCCTTCCTGGTCCTTACGGCCATCGTGAAACTCGAGGTCAGCTACTTTGTGGCGGCGGCCCTGGCGGTTCTGGCGGTCGGGGTCCTGGGATATCTGGCCGAAGAAGTGATCTTCCGGAAATTTCGCGACAAAGAATTGGAAGGGATGATTGTGGCCCTGGGCCTTTCCATCCTGATGCAGAACCTGGGGCTGGTGGCCTGGGGCCCCTACGACCTATCCATCCCTCCCGTCTTTACCGGCGTTCTGAAGATCGGCTCCATGTTTTACCCGCTGGAGCGGTTGATGGTGGTTTTGCTCTCCTTTCTGCTCATGGCGGGGTTTTACCTGTTTCTGAA
>PMCE01000204.1:3221-3834 GCA_003154025.1 Syntrophaceae bacterium | reverse complement strand
TGGACGTGGCCCGGGTTGATCTCCGTCCAGGTGTTGATGATCCCGATGAAAGGCTTGTCAAAATCCTTATCCGTCAGCCCGAGAGAGCGAAGGAGGGCCCGGTTGGCCGCCCGCGCGTCTCCGCGGTGCAGCATGTCGCTTCGTTTTTCCATTTAAAAACCTCAGCAGAAAATTGGTAGGGGCGATTCGCGAATCGCCCCTACAAGGCATCTCCTATGAGAATACCATAACATAATTTTTTAGTTTTGTCCCGCCGGGGAGGGGATTGATTCCCAATTTTTCAGGAGGGGTTGGAGGAGGCCATGTCCGGCAGATCCTTCAAAAAATACTTCTGCCGGATGTAGATGAAAAGGAGAAGAACGTAGCCGACCGCATCGGTGTAGAGGCCCGGCTTTATCAAAAGGAGTGCGGCGACAATCAAAATAGCCCGTTCCCAGAGGCTTACCCTCTTGACGAACCATCCCATCATGCTGGCAGCTAGGGCAACAACTCCGAAGGAAGCGCTAATGGCGGAAGTGGCGATGTCAAAGGCTGAACCGATGAAGAGCAGGGAAGGTCCGTAGACGAACATAAAGGGGACGACAAACCCGGTGGCGGCGATGCGCATGGCCCA
>PMCE01000204.1:742-3120 GCA_003154025.1 Syntrophaceae bacterium | reverse complement strand
GCGACGAAAAGGACAAAACTGGTGAACTTCAGCCCCACGCCGGTCAGGTTGATCACCCCGATGACGATTCCCGCGCAGGCACAGGCCGCAGCCACCCCCAGGGTGTTCTTGGCGCCCTCTTCCAAGGCTTGCAGGAGGGTCCAGAAGCCCATGCGGGTTTCTTTCCGGAAAAACGACAGGATCACGACGGCCACCGTGGAATAGATGCATGCGTACATAGGGGTGTACCCGGCGGTCATCATATATACGATGATCCCCAGGGGAATGAACATGTGCCCCCGGGCTTTCATGATTCTTTTCAGCTTGGGTAGTTCTTCTCTAGGGATTCCCTTCAGCCCCATCTGCCCGGCCATAAAGTGGATGGACATGAAAAGGGAAAGATAATAGAGGAGAGCCGGGATCATCGCGTAAAGGCAGATCGTAATATAGGGAATTCCGGTGAATTCGGACATGACGAAGGCCGCCGCCCCCATGACCGGCGGCATAATTTGGCCGCCGGTGGATGCCGTGGCCTCCACGGCGCAGGCAAAGGGAGGCTTGAACCCCGTCCGTTTCATCAGGGGGATGGTCAGCCACCCGTCGACCATGACATTGGCAACCGCGCTTCCCGAAATGGTCCCGAAGAGAGCGCTGGAAATACAGGAGATCTTTCCCGGTCCCCCTCGGGTCCATCCGGTGATGGCCGAGGCAAAATCCATGAAAAGCTGGCCGGTCCCGGATTTTTCCAGGAAGGTCCCGAAGATGATGAAAAGGATGACGTATGTGGCCGAGACTCCCAGGGGCATGCCGAAGATTCCCTCGGTGGTCAGGTAAAGCTGATCCACGATGACCTCGGTGCCGAATCCGGTATGGCGGAGGAGTCCCGGGAGAACCGGCCCCAGATAGGAGTAGGCCAGGAATACAAGGGCGGTGATGGGGAGGGCCGGCCCGATGGCCCGGCGGGAGGCCTCCAGCAGGAGGAGGGTCAGGAGGATTCCGAAGACGAAATCCAATTTCTCCAACGGGTGGACCAAGGCATAGCGGGTGATCACATATTCGTAATTCACAAAAAGGTAGCCGATGGAAGCGAGTACGAGCAGGATCAAAATGCCATCGGTCCAGCGAAGGCCCTTCCCCCAATCTTTCTTGGTGACGGGGAAGAGGAAAAAAATCAAGACCATGGTGAAGAGCAGATGAACGGAACGGTGAAGGAGGGCTTCGGGGGCTCCGAAATACCCGGTGTACAGGTGGTACACGCTCATGGCGATGGCGACGACGGTAATGATTCTCTTGATCACTCCGGGGAGGCTTTCAGTTTGGAAATCCGTCTCTTTGTCCTTTACCAGGTGTTGCCCAGCGTCCATAGCCTATCCCTCTGCCTCTGTATTTTATGGGCCGGGAGAAAGAAACTCCCGGCCCTTCTCTCCATCCTGATTCTCGGGGAGGTTCAAAATGCTCCGGTTTCTTTGTAATACTTCAACGCACCGGGATGATAAGGGATCCCCACATCGAAGGCCAGATCTCTGGGAGTCACTCCTTTCATGTCTTTGACCACGTCGGAGAGGCGGGGAAGATTATCTGATAAAACCTTGGTTATCTTGTACACCAGGTCGTCGGGCAGCTTGGCGCTGATGATGAGGTGGGTCAAGGCTCCCACCCCGTGGACCTCGTAATCCACGCCCGGATAGGTTCCTTTGGGGATGACCCTCTTCAGGAATCCGGAATTGATCTTCTGGAGTTCTTTGATCTTGTCTTCGGGAAGGGACAGCATGCGAATCTTCCGGTCGGCGGTTAAGTCGATGATGGAAGAAGAGGGGATGGCGGTGATCAGGAAGAAAGCCTGGGCATGACCATCTTTCATCAGCGATACGCCGTCGCTGTAGCTCACGTGGTTGACTTTGGCCAAATCCTTGTAGGACAGGCCGTAGATTTTTAAGACCAACTCCGACAACTGCTCGCCGGTAAGACCTTTCCGGTCGCAGGCCAGCACTTTTCCCTTCATGTCGGCCAACGATTTGATCCCCGAATCTTCCGCCACGGCCATCTGAAAGTATTGGGGATACAGGTTGGCCAGTTGCCTCAGGTTCTCCATCTTCTTTTTGAAGGGGGGCCGCCCGACCATGCCGTCCACGGCCGAGCAGGAATTGGAGAAGCCGATGTCGCATTTGCCGATTTCCAGGGCTTCCACGTTGCCGATTCCCCCGCCGGGCATGACCGACAGGGTGACCCCGGGAATGGCCTTCTGGATGGCATCGGCAATGGCGCCCCCCAATGGATACCAGGCCCCTCCCATGGGGCCGGTCATGATCTTAAGCTCATATTGCTGGGCCCAGATTCCCGGCGAAAAGAAAGCCAGAAAAGCAACCAGACAGGCCAAAACACAGAACACCCTTTTCATA
>PMCE01000204.1:437-704 GCA_003154025.1 Syntrophaceae bacterium | reverse complement strand
CGCCCCTACATTCGTTATTCCGGGGTTTCACAGGACTCCGGCTTCCTTGTAGTATTTGAGCGCTCCGGGATGGAAGGGGACTCCGATATCCAGGGCGAGGTCTTTGGAGGTGACTCCCTTCATGTCTTTGACCACATCCGCAAAGCGGGGAAGATTTTTGGCGAAGGTCTTGGTGATTTTGTAAACCAGGTCGTCGGGAAGCTTGGCGCTGACGACCAGGTGGGCAAAGTAACTGACTCCGGGAACGTCGTAATCCACGCCCGGATA
>PMCE01000204.1:0-287 GCA_003154025.1 Syntrophaceae bacterium | reverse complement strand
TCCACAACGACCATCTGAAAATACTGCGCGTATAGGTTGGCCAGTTGCCGCATATTCTCCATTTTTTTCTTGAAGGGGTCCCGGCCGTTCAAACCATCGACCGCCGAACTGGAGTTGGAGAACCCCAGCTCGCATTTCCCGAATTCCACGGCTTCCACGTTGGCCACGCCCCCTCCGGGCATGACCGACACGGTCACTCCGGGGATTTCTTTCTGGATGGCTTCGGCAATGGCCCCGCCGAGGGGGTACCAGGACCCGCCCATGGGACCGGTCATCATCTTCAAATC
>PMCE01000285.1:13687-14092 GCA_003154025.1 Syntrophaceae bacterium | reverse complement strand
GTGGGGAATCCCAGCTTCCTGCTCCCCCGCCCGAAGCCGTGGATGACCTCTCCGATGAGGAAAGAACGCCGGCCCAGGAGCTCCGCGGCCTCCCGCATGTCTCCCTGCCGGACAAGCTTACGAACCCGGCTGCTGGAGATGAGGGTTCCCCCGATCTCCACCGGTTCCACCGCTTCCACGGTGAAGCCATACCGCCTTCCCAGCTCTTTCANNGATCTGGCGGTGGAGGATATCCCGGACGAACTCCTCGGCCCCCAGGCTGGCGAATTCACGGGTGAATTCGGCGCAGATGATCACATCAATGCCCAGGTCTCCGATCAACCGGAGCCTTTCCTCAACAGGGAGCAGGCGGAAGGGGCCCAATTCGGGCTTTAAAAGCTGAACGGGGTGGGGGTTGAAGGTATA
>PMCE01000285.1:633-13665 GCA_003154025.1 Syntrophaceae bacterium | reverse complement strand
CCTTAAGTGCCTTAAGTGCGCTCAAGGGCCTAAAGTCCAAACATAGCAATTGCTTATTCTTTTGAAAAAATATCTGCGTAATCTGCGGATAAACCCTGTTCTTCTCTATCACTGCACGAGGCCGAAATCAACCTGGCGGCGCTCCAGGCTGGCGGCCTCGACGCGCACCCGTACCCGGTCCCCCAGGCGAAAAACCCGGTTCAGGCGTCTTCCAACCAGGGTATGCTTTCTCTCCAGGTATTCGTAATGGTCCTCGGGCAGCCGCGTCAGGTGAACCAATCCTTCGATGAAAAAGTCTTCCAGCTCCACAAAAAACCCGAAGGGGACGACTCCCGTGATGTAGCCGTTCAATTCCAGGCCCAGTTTATCCCGCATGAACTGGACCTTCTTGCGGTCTACGATCTCCCGCTCAGCCTCCATGGCCACCCGCTCTCTCTGGGAAGAATGTTCGGCCACCGCCGGAAGCTTCTTCTGCCAGCGCTGGGCTCTTTTTTCCGTCATCCCCCCGTGCTGGAGAACTTCCTTCAGGATCCGGTGAACTACCAGGTCCGGGTAGCGGCGGATGGGAGAGGTAAAGTGAAGGTAATGGTCCGCGGCCAGGGCGAAATGGCCCGGCTTGGTTTCCGCGTATCGGGCCTGTCTCATACAACGGAGGAGCAGATAGTTTACGCTTTTCTCTTCGGGCTTTCCCCGGACCCGGTCCAGAAATCTCTGGAAAATCATCGGCTGGATTTTGGCCTTCAGCGGGAAGGGGTAGCCCAAATGCTCGACGAATTCCTTGAACTCCTCCACTTTCTTCGCGTCCGGCGCCTCATGGACCCGGTGCAGCGAAGGGGCGCCTTTCTCATCCAGGAAACGGGCCACGGCTTCATTGGCGGCGATCATGAACTCTTCGATGATCTGGTGGCCGATGTGCCTCTCTCTCTTGACAATCTCTTCGATCTGCCCCTGGACATCCAGGATCACTTCGGGCTCGGGAAGGTCGAAGTCGATGGAGCCCCTCTCCATCCGCTTGGCCCGGAGCTTCCGGCACAGGTCGGCCATGGTCCGCAGGTCCTCGGAGAGGCCCGGATGGCGCACCACCGGTTCATGCTTATCCTGCTCCAGGATTTCTTTGACCCGGGTGTAGGTCAGACGGGCATGGCTGTGGATTACGGTCGGGAAAAATTCTGTCCGGAGAACCCCTCCCTCTCCGTCGAATTCCAGCGTAGCGGTCATGCACAGCCGGTCTTCTTCGGGGTTCAGGCTGCAGATCCCGGTGGAGAGAGAGGGCGGCAGCATGGGCAAGGCGCGCTCCGGGAAATATACGCTGGTTCCCCGCTGGAAAGCCTCCTTGTCCAGGGCCGAGCCTTCTCCGACATAGTGGCTGACGTCGGCAATGGAGACCCAGAGCTTCAGTTTCCCCCCGGGTTCCCGGGAAATGGCTACCGCATCGTCGAAGTCCCGGGCGGTTTCTCCATCGATGGTCACGAAAGGGATTTTCCGAAGATCTCTCCGCTTTCCCGACCAGGCTTCCGGAACCGACGTGGGAATCGCGGAGGCCTCTTTCAGCACCGGAGGGGGGAAGGCGTCCGGAAGGTCATACTTGTGGATGATGATCTCCGCATCCAGGCGGGAGTCACCCGGGTCGCCCAGGACCTTCAGGATCTTCCCTTCGGGGCCCTCTTTCCCGGCCGGATAGCGGATGATCTCCGCCAGGACCATCTGATTCTCCCGCGCGCCCCCGGAAGCTTTCTTCGGTATGCGGATGGGCTGAACGAGCCGCTGTTCATCGGGAACGACCCGGTCCCACTTGGTCCCTTCCTCGTACCTGCCTACCACCCGACGGTTGGCCCTTTCCAGCACCTCGAGGACCCTCGGCGTCTTTCCTCGGCCCCGTTCTTTGCGGGGGAGATGAAGGGCTACCTTGTCCCGGTGCATCACTTCCTGGACTTCCCGCGGCGACAGGAAAATATCCGGGAGCCCGGTATCTTCGGGAATCAGGAAGCCGTATCCATCCCGGTGGGCCTGGACCCGGCCGACGATGACGTTCCCCTGAGGAGGAAGGCCGTAATGCCGCCGGTCGAGTCTTACAATCTTGCGCTCGTCGATCAACTCCCGCAGAGCCTGGCGCAATTCCTTCCGCCGGGCGGGATCCACGTCGAGTGCTTGCGCGATATCGGTCAGAGTGAACGGCTGGCCTTTTCGAGCCCGAATGACGCTTAGGATTTCTTTGGATGGAAAAGGGGAGGAAGCATGCTTTTTCTTCGATGATTTTCGCAAATTTTTGGTCAACTTTCTGAGTTATTAAGCGGTGCGTTCAGGGAACGCGCCCTGCATTTTCGTAATCGCATTTATCGCGCCCTTATCAGTATCGAGCAACCAGCAACGGGTCTTAAAAATTGTACCCCGCCTTTTTGTAATTCTGCATGGCCCGCTCTTTCAACAGGGCTTTCCCCGGCTTCTCGCTCGCCTTGTCGGCCAGCTCCGCGGCATGGCTGTGCATCCCCCGGCGTTCGTAATCGGCCACCCTTTTTTCCACCTCGTCCTGGCCCCCGGCCGACCCCGGAAGGATCACCCGCGCCCGTGAGATCCGGCGCCGCACTTCCCGACCGCACGCCGGGCAGGAGGTCAGGGAAGGATCGGAGAGGCGTTGGATGACCTCAAAAACGGTTGAACACCGCCGGCACTTCCTTCCCGGAGATGCGGCTTCATACTCGTAGATGGGCATGCGCACCAACCCCTTCAATGGACTTTAATTTCAATTATACCGAATTAGGCTCCGGATTCAATCCTCTCTCAAGTTTCGGATTTCGAGTTTCGAGTCTCGGGTTAAAAGGATCTTCAATTCTTTGTTCCTTTCTTTTTCAACGGGAAACCCGGAACCCGAAACGGATTTTAAATCGCCTCCGGCTCCGGGTAATCCACGGAGGCCTCGTAGGAAGGGGAGGGGGGAAGAACTCCATTCTTCTGGCGGGAGAAGACCCTCTCCATCTTTTCGATGAGCGGGGGAAAGGTCCCCGGATTCAAGGCCGAGATGCAGACGGCGTCAAAGGCCTGGCAAAGCCTCTGGGCCGTATCCGGGTCAAGCCGGTCCGCCTTGTTGAACACCCGGAGGAGAGGGATCTGTTTCAGGCCCAAATCTTCCAGGATCTTTTCCACAGCCCCCATCTGATCTTCAAACCGGGGATGACTGATATCGATCACGTGCAGCAAAAGGTCGGCGTCTCTTAACTCCTCCAGGGTAGCCCGGAAGGCATCCATCAGGTCTTTGGGCAAATCCCGGAGAAACCCTACGGTATCGGTGATGATGGCCTCCCTCTCCCTGGGAAACCGAAGCCGCCGGGTCGTGGGGTCCAGGGTGGCAAAGAGCTTGTTCTCCACGTACACCTGGCTCTTGGTCAGCGCATTCAGCAAGGTGGATTTGCCCACGTTGGTGTATCCCACGATGGAGATCACCGGCAGTTGATTCTTCTGCCGCCGGCCCCGGCTGACTTCCCGGCTTCGGTTGATCCCCTCCAACTCCTTCGTCAACCGGTGGATCCGGTCGCGGACCTTCCGGCGGTCGACTTCCAGCTTCGTCTCCCCCGGACCACGCCCCCCGATTCCTCCGGTCAAACGGGAAAGCCCGCTGTCTTTGGCCGTGAGCCGGGGAAGTAGGTATTTCAGCTGGGCCAGTTCCACCTTGAGCTTTCCTTCCCGGGTGTGCGCCCGCTGGGCGAAGATGTCCAGGATGAGCTGAGTACGGTCAATGACCCGCAACTCGGTGAGGTCGGCGATGGAGCGCATCTGGCTGGGGTTCAGCTCCTGGTCGAAGATGAGGAGGTCCGCCCCCTGCTGGAAGGCCCGGACGGAAAGGTCCATCAATTTTTCCCGCCCCATGAGAAAGCGGGGGTGAAACTGATGGCGCCTCTGGCTGAGTTTGTCCGAGACGAAGACTCCGGCTGAATCGGCCAGGTCGGCCAACTCATTGAGAGAGTCTTCTATGGCCCATTTGGACGCCGATGAGGCGTGAACGAGGATGGCCCGATCCCTGCGGTCCCCCGTTTCCCGGACCTTTTGCGTCCGGCGGAACTCTTCCTCCAGAGCCTGGATGATCTCCTGGGCATTCACGTCCAGATTGGCCAGGGGTAGGGGATCCCAGCAGCGCCAGCTCTGGCTTTTTTCATTGATGGGCATTAGGTTGGCAAGGAAAATGTCCCCGGGGAGTCCGTCTTCCGAGACCCCGATCGCGGCCATAAGGTCCAGTCGGAGGAGGGCCAGGTCGGCCAGATCATCATGGCTCAGGGGTTCCCCTTTCAAATGGGTGTGGACGAAGCGGAGTCCCCGGAGGCGAGGTCCGCTGCCGAGGCGGAAATCGGAAAGGTCGGGGATCCAGATCCCGGAAGGGCCTCCGACGACGACATAGCGGACGTTCCCTCCCCGGTCGATTAGAAGAGCCAGTTGACGGTTGGTATCCAGGGATAACTCGGTGAGGCTTCTCGCAAGTTCAGGGGAAATGACCCGCTGCGGTGGGACTCTTCGATGGTAAAGGGCCAGGATCTTCTTGGTCTGGGAAGGTTTCAGGCCTAGGGTATTCCCGAATATTTTTTGGATCTGAATGAACCTCCTTCAGGGCTTCTTCTTAAACAGGGCTTGCAGTTTGGCCAGGGCCTCATCCCTCTCGCGGCGCCCTCGGCCTACTCCGGATNNTACAGGCTGCAGTTCAAACAGCAATGAAGGTCACCCCGGCAATGCGGGCAAAGCTCCTGTCGGCTCACCCCGCCCTGAATCCTCACGTCTTTCCCGCAGGAGTGACAGATCTTCATTTCCTTATTATACACATAAATATCGGGGAACGTAAGGGGGGTAATCCAAAGTGCCTAGAGTTCGGAGTGCCTAAAGTCAAGAAAAAGTGCTGCGGTCCTGCAGTGCTGCTGTGCTGCTGTCTCCTAACAATCCTGTGTCTTTATACTCCGGAACCGCAGAACCCCAGCACGGCAGAACGATCCTTTTTTGTCCCCGTTACCCAATTGTCAAGCCGGTCTCCACGTCGTCCCTTTGGGACCGTCTTCCAGAGCGACCCCCAAGGAAGCGGCCTGCTGGCGGATTTCATCGGCGAGAGCCCAATTCTTTTCCCTGCGCGCCGTCTCTCTCCTGGCGATCAGGTCTTGCACTTGTTCCTCTTTCATCCCCTTGGTCCGAAGAAATCTTCGGCGCTGTTCGGCAAAATACTCCGTCGGTTTCATCTGGAAGAGACCCAAGATCTTTCCCGATGTCTGGAGACAATCCCTTCCCTGTCCCAGCAGGGCCGCGGCCGGCGGATCTTTGCGAAAGCCCTTGTCCGCCAGCACCCGGTTCAGCATCCGGGACAGGTCATGAAGGTATCCGAGGGCCAGGGCGGTGTTGAAATCGTCCTTCATGGCCTCCCCGAAACTATCCCGGGTCGCGGCGACCTTTTCGAACACCTCTTTGGCCAACCCCTTGAGCCCCGGGGGATTCAGGAGAGGGACTTCCCCTTTACCCGCTAAGAAATCCTCTATGCCCGACAGAGCGGAGTAGAAACGGTCCAGGCCGGCGCTGGCCTCGATCATGTGCTGGGTTGAAAAATCCACCGGGCTCCGGTATTGACTGGAAAGGAGAAAGAGGCGCAAGGTCTCGGCCTGGTAGTCCTGGAGCAGATCCCGGATGGGAAGGATGTTCCCCAGGGACTTGGACATCTTTTCCTGGTTGATGTTCACAAACCCGTTGTGAACCCAGTAGCGCACGAAGGGCTTGCCGGTGGCCGCTTCCGACTGGGCGATTTCATTCTCGTGGTGGGGGAAAATCAGGTCCTGGCCCCCTCCGTGGATGTCAAAGCTCTCTCCCAGGTAGCGCTGGCTCATGGCCGAGCATTCGATATGCCATCCCGGCCTTCCCTTTCCCCAGGGGCTTTCCCATTCTGGCTCCCCCGGCTTGCTGGCTTTCCACAGGGCGAAATCCAGGGGGTTCTTTTTCCTCTCATCCACCTCCACCCGGGCCCCGGCCCTCATCTCTTCCAGGTCCCGGCCGGAGAGCTTTCCGTAGGGACCGAATTTTTCCACCGAAAAGTAGACGTCTCCGTCGACGGCATAGGCGAACCCTTTCTCCACCAGATTCCGAACCAGGTCGATGATCTGGGGGATATTTTCGGTCGCCCGGGGCTGATGCGTCGGTCTCTCCATGCCCAGGGCCTGCATGTCCTGCTGGTGTTCCTGGATGTACCGCTCGGCGATGGCCTGGCTGGGTACTCCCTCCTGGTTGGCCCGCTTGATGATTTTGTCATCCACGTCGGTATAGTTCTGAACGTAGTTCACCTGGTAGCCCTGTTGGCGCAGGAAGCGGTAGATGATGTCGAAGACCACCGCCGCACGGGCATGGCCGATGTGGCACCGGTCGTACACCGTGACTCCGCAGACATACATCTTCACCTTACCCTCTTCCAGGGGGAGGAACTCTTCCTTTTTCTTGGACAGGGTGTTGTAGATTTTGAGAGGCATNNTTTCAGATTGCAGATTTCAGATTTAAATGCCGGGGTTTAAATCTGCAATCTGAAATCTGCAATATGCAATCGTCTTACAGCGGGCTTCTATTCTCCAAGGACTTGCTCAGCGTGACTTCGTCGATGTACTGCAGGTCCCCTCCCATGGGAACCCCGCGGGCGATGCGGGTGACCCGGATGTTCAGGGGTTTGATGATCTGGGAAAGGTATTGAGCCGTGGCTTCCCCCTCCACCGAAGGATTGGTCGCCAGAATGACTTCCTTTATCTCCCCCCCCTGCAAACGCGCAAGAAGCTCGCTTACCCTCAGGTCCTTGGGCCCGACCCCTTCCAGGGGGGATAGAACCCCGTGAAGCACATGGTAGACACCCCGGAACCCCCCGCTCTTTTCCAGGGCGACGAGGTCTTCCGGGCTGCTGACCACGCAGAGGGTCTCCCGGTTCCGCTTCGGGTCTTGGCAGAGGCGGCATGGGTCCTGGTCCGTCAGGTTGAAACACCGGCCGCAGAACCGGATCTTCTCCTTAACCTCCAGGACGGCCCGGGCGAGGCCTTCGGCATCTTCTTTGGAGCTTCGCAGGATATGCATGGCCAGCCGGGAGGCGGTCTTCTCCCCGACTCCCGGAAGCTTGGTGAGTTCCTGAATTAATCGGTTGATCGGCTGAGCGTGCTGGAGAGTCATGGCCGGCTCACATGAGACCCGGGATGCCGAGCCCCCCGGTGAGTTTTTTCATCTCCTCGGAAACCATCTCCTGGGCCTTCTTAATCGCCGCATTCACCGCGGCCACGATCAGATCCTGGAGCATCTCCACGTCTTCCGGGTTGACGACTTCTTTTTCAATCTTGATGGAGACCAACTCCTGGCGGCCGTTGGCCACGGCGGTCACCATTCCTCCCCCTGCCGAGGCCTCCGCAGTCTTGGCCGCCATTTCCTCCTGTACCTGGAGCATCTTGGAATGGAGTTGCTGGGCCTGCCGCATCAAATTTCCGATCCCCTTGGTCATCACCGCCTCCTCATGGATTTTTGACTTCCACCACCCGTCCCCCGAAGATATTGATCGCCTCCCGGACCAGGGGATGGTTCAGGGCTTCTTCCTCTTTCTCCCGTTTGGAGGTCTTCTTCTCCCCTTTGCTCTCCGGCGCCGATCCCCGGGGCTGCGCCCCCGGGTGCAGGCTGCGTACTTTGGCTTTCAGGTTACGCTTGAAAAATTCCCGGGACAGGTTTTGCAGAAAATTCAGGTTGTCTGCTTCCTGCATTCGTTCCAGGTAGAAGGATTTTTCCGGATACCCGACCTCCAGCAGTTCATCATCCAAGGTCAGGGGCTGGCCGTGCTCGAGCAGGGAAGCAAAGGGGGGCTTTTTCTTCTTGGCAAAATTGATGAATTCCTTCCAGCTCTCCTGGGTCTCTGCGGAGAGTTCGGCAACCTTCTCTCCGCCTGTTTGCTCCGCCACCGGGTCCGCTTCCGAAACCTCTTCCGCCTCCTCTTCCGGTTCTTCCCCCTCTTCCGAAACGACGGTTCGCTGGGTTGGCGAGGGTGCGGCGGGCAAGGAGCGAACGGGAGATGTCGTCTCCCCTCCGGCGAGGAGCCGTTCTTCCATGGCCTTGAGCCTCTCCAGTACTTCCTCCACCGACAAAACGGGTTTCCTCCGGGCCACTCGGGTCAGGGTCATTTCCAGAATGAGCCGGGGAAAGGCAGACCGCGCGGCTTCGTCATGCGCCGCCAAAAGGGCCCGAAAAAGGCTGTGAATCTCCTCCTGGGAAAACTTCTCGGCTTGCGCGGCGAGTTCACGGATCTCTTCCCCGGGAAGGTCGATGAGGCCGGACGCTTCTTGGGGGCCTTTGGCCAGCAGCTTTAAGACCAGAAGGTCGCGCATCAGCTGGGCCAGCTCTCCGCAAAATTCCTTCAGGTCATACCCGAAGCTGTACACCGCCTCCACGATCTGAAGAAGACGCCCTCGGTCTCCCTCGGCCAGGGCCTGAATGGTTTCGTGGAGGATCTTGCGGTCGATGATCCCCAGGGCTTCGATGACCTCTTCGTCTGAGACCTTCTGCCCGCTGAAGGAAAGGACCTGGTCCAGGAGGCTTTGGGCGTCCCGCATGGACCCCTGGGCCTGCCGGGCGATGAGGTGAAGGCTCGGGTCGCCGATCTCCATCTCTTCCCGCGCGGTGATTTTCTTCAACTGATCGAGGATCGACGCGGAGGGGATCCGTTTGAAGTCATACCGCTGACATCGGGAGAGGATGGTGAGGGGGATCTTGTGCGCCTCCGTGGTGGCAAAAACGAAGTTCACATGGGGAGGCGGCTCTTCCAAAGTCTTCAACAGGGCGTTGAAGGCCTCGGTGGTGAGCATGTGGACTTCGTCGATGATATAGATTTTGTATTTGTTCTTGGAGGGGAGATACTTGACGTTCTCCCGCAGTTCCCGGATCTCGTTGATCCCCCGGTTGGAAGCACCGTCGATCTCCAGGACATCCACGGAGATCCCGTCACGGATCTCCTGGCAGAAATTGCAGTGGTCGCAGGGATGGGGGGTCGGGCCTTCCTGGCAGTTCATGGCTTTGGCCAGGATTCGGGCCACGGAGGTCTTGCCCACTCCCCGCGGGCCGGCGAACAGGTAGGCGTGGGCCACCCGTTTTGTGGCAATGGCATTCTGCAGGGCCTGGGTGATGGGCTTCTGCCCGACCACATCTTCAAATGTTTGGGGACGCCATTTGCGGGCTAAAACCAAGTAGGACATCTTAACTTCCTGGCATAGCGCAGAGCGCATAGGGCATAGCGAAATCCTTTCCTTACGACTCTTGGCGCTATGCTCTATGCGCTCTGCTGTTGTGGGGGGTGATAGCCAGGCTCCCCTGCGGCACACGAAAGAAGTTACGACCGCTGCTTCCTTCCGGATCTGACGGGGTTAGTAACGTTTCGTTGCGCAGGACCCGGCTATCATAAATTTTGCNNAAGTTAACGGTTAATGGTTACTGGTTAATAGTAAAATTTGCGCCAGCAAATTTTCTGGCGGAGAGAGAGGGATTCGAACCCTCGGTTCCGCTTTTGGCAGAACACACGATTTCCAGTCGTGCACCATCGGCCAGCTCGGTCATCTCTCCGCGATCCCGCCGCTGGCGGGATACCCTTAACTATTAACGCTTAACTCTTAACCTCTATTTCACCTTCAAAGAATTGCGAAAGCCACTTAGTTGCCTAACCAAATCATGGGCGGCGGATTCTATTTCTTCGTTTTGCTCTTCCGTTACCAGCCCATAAAGCAGAACCAAATCAAAGCCTGCGACGGTTTCATAGACCGATCTGATTGATATTCCCAAAAACCTGGCAAATTCTGCATCCGAGTGATCAGCGGAGCCCTCGGCAATATTCAAGACGATAGAAATTAATGCTCTTTCAATCTGGGAAGCTAAATCGTAATCCTTGCGCTTTATCTGTTTCTCAACTATCTCACGGCAATGTTTGCAATATTTTTTTGAATCCTGATAGACCTTAAAAGTCTTGAATCTGAATCGCACCTTAACGCTTCCGCTCAAAAGTTACAGGTTAAAAGTCAAAAGTAAAATTTGCCCCGCAAATTTTCTGGCGGAGAGGGTGGGATTCGAACCCACGTGAGAGCTTTTGGCCCCCAAGTCGATTTCGAGTCGACCCCGTTACGACCACTTCGGTACCTCTCCGGAAATATTTATTCAGCCACAGAGGTCACAGAGAAAACAGAGAGAATAAAATGAATATGCTTTAATGATTTCTTTCTTAATTCTTGATTTACTTCTCTGTGGCAAAAATGTTTTGTCGTCTTTCCCGGAAGAAGTGCTGAAGGACTTCCCGGCACTCATCGCGGAGAACCCCTGAAGTCACCCCCGTTTGGTGATTCAGTCGGCCGTCTTCCAGCAAAGCATACAGGGAGAAAACAGCCCCCCCCTTGGGATCTTCCGTTCCGAAAACCAGGCGGCTGACCCTCGCCTGGAGAACGGCCCCTGCACACATGATACAGGGTTCCAGGGTCACGTATAAAGTACTATTGGGGAGCCGGTAGTTCCCGACTCGCTTCGCCCCTTCCCGCAAAGCCAGAATCTCTGCATGGGCCGAAGGATCCGACCAGGCGATGGGCCGGTTTCGTCCCTTCCCGATGACTACCCCTTCAGCCACCAAAACCGCCCCTATGGGTACCTCCCCTTCTTCCCCGGCCTTGCTTGCCTCTTCAAGGGCAATCCGCATGAACCTCACATCTTCGCTGTCGGGAGGCCGAAGATCGATCGCCGATTCTCCGTTTTTATCACCGGGGAGAAAGCACCTGGCGGAATAGGGACGGTTAAATTGATCCGATCCATTCGGGAAAATTCAATTTCTTTATATCATGTTCCCGCCTTTTGTCAAGGCCCCTGGTAATTGGGAATTGCGCATTTTAGGCCTTATTTTTATTCAATTTACAATTCGCAATTGCCAATGCGCAATTGACTAATTTCCTTGCCGATCCCCCTTTTTTTTGTTAGTTTATGGATGGTTATGTCTCCTTTTGTTCCCCGACTGGCTCTCATTGCTGACGACCTCACAGGATCCCTGGACACCGGTCTGCAATTCCGGAAAAAAGGGCTTACGACCCTTGTGCCCCTGGACTGGAATCATCCCCAGCCTAAAGCCCAAGCTTTAGTCCTGAACACCCACAGCCGAAACCTCCCCGGGGAGATTGCCTATCGCAAAGTAAACCGGATCTGCCGTGGCCTCAAAGCACGGTCTATTTACAAAAAAATAGACTCCACCATGAGAGGAAACGTGGGGAAGGAAGCCCTTGCGGTCCTCGACGCTCAGAAAATCGCCAAAGCCATCGTGGTTCCCACGGTCCCGGTGATGGGTCGAACCGTGGAAGGGGGAATTCTCCGGGTCCATGGAATCCCTCTGTTAAAGACCGCCTATGCCCGCGACCCCTTCCACCCCCTGTGGAGTTCAAGGGTTTCCAGCCTGCTGGAAAGAGAAACCGGAGAACCCGTGGGGTTTATCGGGATCAGAGAAGTGAGGAAAGGTCCGGCATCCCTGGCCGCAAAGGTTCAAGAGACTCCCGCCCGTCTTCTTTCTTTGGATGCGGTTGACCAATCGGACTTACGGAATATCGCCGAGGCTTGCGCCCTTCTTTCAGGCCGGGTTCTCCCTTGCGGCTCGGTGGGTCTGGCGGATGAGCTGAATCTTCTTTTCCAAAGGGAAGATCGGAACCCCCCCCGAAAGGTTTTCCGGGGGCCCCTGCTGATCATCTCCGGCAGTCTCAACCCGACCACCGCCAATCAGATCGAGGTGGCCAGAGATCATTCCCGGCTTCCTCTGTTGGAGCCGGACCTTCACCGTCTGACCCATCCCGGTACATCGGCATCGGAAATCAAAGTATTAACCCAACGCCTGGTGCAAGCGCTTTCGACAGGGGCTGGCGCGATCCTTACGACGACCTTTCAGAAGCATCTCCGCGGAAAAGAGGCCGCCATCCCCAAGGCCCTGGGAAAGACGGCCGTTCATCTTTTGGACAGAGTCCGCCTCGGGGGACTCGTTCTCACCGGAGGAGACTTGGCGATGGGGGTAGTCGAACGCCTTTCCTCGTCCGGATTGCGCATCGAAGAAGAGGTTCTTCCCGGAATTCCCTGCAGCACTTTGACGGATGGGCCCTTCCGGGGGCTCCGGATGGTAACGAAAGCCGGAGGGTTCGGCGAAAAAGACGCCCTCTGGCGAATTATTCAGTATTTGCGAGGAGAAAATGAAACCGACAAAAGCTAAGATGGCCATCGCTATTACCATGGGAGATGCCGCCGGCATCGGCCCGGAGATCATTGTCAAAGCCCTGGAACGGAAAGATCTGCGCCGCCAGGTTCTGCCCATCGTCATCGGGGACGGCCAAACCATGGAGCAGGCTCTTTCCATTGCCAAGAGCAACCTGAAGATTCAATCCATCGCGGAGGTTGAACAAGCCCAGGACGACCCGGAATCGATTCCCGTGCTGGATCTGAAGAATATCGACATCTCCAGGCTGAAACACGGCAAGGTCGATCCCATGCCCGGAAAGGCGGCGGTCGAGTATATTCAGAAAGCCGTAGCTCTGGCCATGGAAGGACGGGTGAAGGCCATCGTGACCGCGCCCATCCACAAAGAAGCCATCAATAAAGCCGGTTTCCACTATGCCGGCCACACCGAACTCCTGGCCCATCTGACCAACACCAAAGAATACGCCATGCTTCTGGCTCACGGGCATTTCCGCGTTTCCCACGTGACCACTCACACCTCCATGAGAAAGGCCTGCGACCGGATCAAAAAGGACCGGGTCTTGACGGTCATTCGCCTGACTTATGAAGTCCTGAAACAGCTGGGGATCGAAAACCCCCGCATCGGGGTCGCCGGCTTGAATCCCCATTCCGGGGAAGACGGTCTCTTCGGGGACGAGGAGAAAAACGAAATCACCCCGGCCATCGAAGAAGCCAGAAGCAAGGGATGGAATGTGGAAGGCCCCGTCCCCCCCGACACGGTCTTCACCAAGATGAAGGGCAAGCAGTATGACGCCGTGGTGGCCATGTACCACGACCAGG
>PMCE01000285.1:0-574 GCA_003154025.1 Syntrophaceae bacterium | reverse complement strand
CAGCTGGCCAGACAAAAAAAATAGGCCCGAGGCGCGAGGTTCGAGGACCGAGGAAAGGAGAAAATCATATTTCTTTAGCCTTGGATTTCGTCTCTTGTCCTTTTCCTCGAATCTCGTTCCTCGGGCCTTGTCTCTCGTCTTTTTCCTCGAACCTCGAGCCTCGGACCTCGTGCCTTTTTGTTCTTGTTTTAAAAATCGAAACATGCTTAAATGGGGCCGCTCTTTGGGCAGGCCGCCCAGCGCCTTTGGGGTCTCTTCCTTTTACTGCCCAAATCGATCTTCTTGTTCCAATCCTTGTCTTGGGAATATTTCCACGGAAGGCTTCGCGTCTGTGCCCCGGAAAGTACTATTGGAGATCTCTCCGATAGATCAACGATGGAGGTGATGGGCGATGGGAAAGAAGAAGCTTGCGGAACGGAAAGGACTGAGCCGCCGGGATTTTCTCAAAGCGGGCGTAGCCGGGGCAGCGGCCGTAGGTTTGGCGAAACTGGGGGGAGGTCCCGGGCAGGTCTTCGGCCAGGCCCCTGCGGCCATCAAGGGGACCAAACTATCCATCCTTCAGGGCACCTATTTC
>PMCE01000574.1:5868-7632 GCA_003154025.1 Syntrophaceae bacterium | reverse complement strand
CACTTTTCTTGACCGGCTCGCCAGCCTTGGCCTGGGGAGGAACCACCCCGGCTTTTACCGCGGGGGTTATTGCCGGAGGCGATGGAGACTTGGGAGACGGTCCCGCGCTGGAGGGCTTTAAAACTGGGGCCATTCCCCCCGCGGAGGCCTGCCGCAAAAAATCGCTGAAGACCCAGGCATCCTCTCCCGAAGATAATTTGATCTTGGTCCAGTTCCCCGATTCTCCGATCTTTTCGACCCTCTCCCCTTTCGGCAAAACGGTCATGACTTTGCTCTGGGTCGAGGGGGCCATCCTCACGTTCGTTGGCCCTGCGGTTACCAGGGGAACGGCTAAGGCCTCCTCCTTGATCTCCGACTTCGGCGGAGAAACCATCGCCACGGGCGGAGCGGCCTCAACTTGGGGCACCGGGGGAGGCGGAGACGGGGAGGTGACCGCGGCCGGAGGGGCAGTGGGGACTGTTGCCTCGGCTTTCGGCTCCGCCGGCGGCGGAGTCGCGGCGCTTGATTCCTTTTCTCCGCTTGCCGGAGGCGTGGGAGCCGCGGCTGCTTCCGGCTTGGGAGCCGGTTTTTCGGCTGCCGGAGCCGGAGAAAGCCCGGGGGTGACCTTGGCCGGCGCTTCTTCCTGGGCCGCGGACGTCCCTTCAAAGGGAAGGATGTAGGTCTCGAGCTTCCGGTACATCTCCTCCTCGGCTTTCATCGCGTCCCGGGGGGAGCTGTAGGTAAAATCCCGGAAGGGTTCCGTGGCTTCCTTCCTTCCTTCATACCGGCAGAGGACGTAGATATAGGTTTTTCGCTGGGGCTCCGGAGAGAACCGGATATCGCACTTGTTCCTTTCCCAAGCAGATAGGTTCTGGTAGCCGGTTTGAATCACGCCGGTCTCCCGGTTGACCATCTCCAGAGGAATCCCTTCCCGGTTCATCGCCTTTAGAGTCAAGTCCCAGGCTTGGTTCATGTTTATTGCATAGACCCTCTTCGGCCGGAAATAGGGGTTCTGATCTACCTGGGACACGGGCCCTCCTGCNNCCTGCCGGTCCGACACACCCTCCGAAAATGATCCCGCCCAGTATCAAGGCGATAAATATAGTTCCTTTTTTCATCTATTTCCCTCCCGAGAATTGGGATGGCCAAAAATCATTCTGATATATCGCAATTTCAACGCCGTCTCCCCGGATTTTACTCCATTCAGCCATAGTTTTCCATAGTAATGATATGAAGATCCTAAGAAGGACTGGGCCGGTCCGAACGGAAGTTGGTCCTTTGGAGGCAAAAAAAATTGACAAATCGCCCCTGCCTGCTAAGAATAGGAAAGTGGGGGTCATGGGGATATTCTGACCTTTCATGAAAGTCACCTTCAGAATCCCGCCAAGGACCCTTTTCCAACCTGCTCGCATGGAGGCCGATTATGCTCCGAATGAAAGAATGGCTTCTCCTATTCCTTTTCCTGGCGGCCTTGGCCTCTTGCACCCATCGGCAGATTCAGCCTCCCCCTCCCCTTCCTCCCGCTCCGAAACCCGCCAAGGTCTCTCTTGTCCTGGGGGCGGGTGCGGCCAGGGGGTTTGCCCATATTGGCGTCTTGAAAGTCTTCGAAGCCCAGCAAATACCCGTTCACATGATTGTGGGGACGAGTGCGGGCAGCCTGGTGGGTAGCCTCTATGCATACGGCTACAGCGCCTTCCGCCTTCAGGAAATGGCCCTCTCCCTCGAGAAAGGCGACCTTCTCGACTTCACCATCCCGGATATGGGGTTTATCCGGGGGGAGAAGCT
>PMCE01000574.1:0-5813 GCA_003154025.1 Syntrophaceae bacterium | reverse complement strand
GATGGAGGGGTCGTCAGCCCGGTCCCCGTGGATGCCGCCCAGAGGCACGGGAGCGACGTCATCATTGCCGTCGACATCTCTTCGCAGGTCGAGAGCGCCAAACCCGAGGGTATCATTGACACCCTCCTGCAATCCATCGACATCATGTATTTCCGGCTGGCCTCCGTACAGTGCGCGAAATCGGACGTGGTCATAAGACCCAAGGTAGGACACATCGCCTCCAGCGATTTTTCCCGAAGGCACGAGGCCATACTGGAGGGGGAGAAGGCGGCCACCGCCGCCCTGCCCAAAATCAAGGAGCTCCTGGAGAAGCTGAGGAAGGAGGGAAGGATTCCTTGATTTCAGATTTCAGATTGCAGATTTAAGATTTTGGGGTGAAGGGTATTCAGAAGTTGATGTTTGGAAATTCAATGTGGTAAATTATATATAAGCTGAAGCACAAAGGTTTTTTTTAAATCTGAAATCTAAGATCTGCAATCAGAGATGGTCCTATGGAATACGAAGGAATCGTCATCCGTCCCCCCAGTGAAGCCGACAGCCTGATCCTCCAGGTCAGCCTGGGATGCTCTCACAATAAATGCACTTTCTGCCCCACCTATAAGGGCCGTCGCTTTCGGATCAAGGAGCTGGCTCAGATCAAGGAAGAGATCGACGAGATGGCCGGGTACGGCCCGTTCCGCAGGGTCTTTCTGGCCGACGGCGACGCCCTGATCATTCCTCAGCCAAAATTGCTCGCCATCTTCGACTGTCTAAACGAAAAAATCTCCGGCTTGCGCCGGGTGGGAATCTACGGAAATGCCAAAAGCATTCTGCGCAAAAGCGTGGAAGAGCTCAAAGAACTGAGGGATCGAAAGCTGGGGATCGTTTACCTGGGGGTGGAGACGGGAGATCCGGCCCTCCTGGAGAAAATCCGCAAAGGAGCCACCTACGACCAGTTGGTCGAAGCCGGCAGGAGGGTCAAAGAAGCCGGGATCCATCTTTCCGTCACGGTTCTTTTGGGCCTGGCCGGCGCGGGTGACGGGCAGAAGCACGCTCTGGCTACAGCCAATATTCTCTCCGCGATCGAT
Source organism: Syntrophaceae bacterium (assembly GCA_003154025.1). The sequence goes on along the minus strand of PMCE01000574.1, from coordinate 4,746 downwards.
CCGGATTTCGCCAGTGCCCTGACCTTGATGGTGGTTCCCGGCACTCCCTTGCACGAAGATATGCAAGCGGGCCGTTTTCAGGTCCCCTCGCTCTTCGAATTGCTCGAGGAATTGGGAACGATCGTGGCCAACTCCAACTTCAGCCGGTGCTATTTCACCTCCAATCACGCCTCCAACTATCTGCCCATCAAGGCCCGTATGCCCAAGGATAAAGAGGCGGTGGTTAAACTTATCCAGAAGGTCGTCTCCGCCAAGGACCACTCCCTCCTCCGACCGGAATTTCTGCGGGGACTTTGACGAGAGGTCTGCAATCCTTCAACGGTCCCCGGTCAGCTTACGGGCAAGTTCCCCCATCTGACCCAGGAGTTCATCCTCCTGTCCCTGGGGGCATTTCAGGGATCCCACGGACAGAGTCCTCTGGGTTTCCACGTCCACAAGCTTGGCCTGAAGAACGGAAGTCTTGCCCAATGCGCCGTAGCGGCCCATGACAATCTGGCTCGCGGCCAGGCCTTTGCCCATTTGGACCGCCTGTTTTTCATCCACCAGCCCGGTCATCTGCAGCTCGGTCTCTTTGAGAACCTGAATCAAGTTCTCCCGGTTGACCAGGGCGAAATGCCCGAGCCGGGTCAATTCCTGGCGCAGCGCTTCGGAAAGAATCAAGCCGATGACCTTCAAGGGTTCTGTCGTATCCAGGTCATAAACTGCCAGCCGTTTTCGGCTGTCGGGATTGGTTTCGTCAGCCAGAATTTTTGCCAAGTCCAAAACCTCGGTCCCCGCCAGATCTTCCGGAGCTACATCGATGGGTATTGCCTTCGCCGGAAAAGGCCTTTCTGTGGGAGAAGTCTTGGCCAGGACAGCAGGAGAGGTAGCAGGAGCCGGAGCTTCCCCGCGCGATGGTGTCCTTCTGGGGTCTTGGCTTTTGACTTCTTCAACCGGCGGGGCTCCATGGCTTTTACCAATCGCCGCGGCCAGGATATCGCCTTTGGCCTCCCGGAATATTTCCCGGTAGGTTATCCTGAATATTTTCGCATAGTCTTCCACATTCCAGTCAGGCCTGATGGAGATGCGGGAAACAGACCTGTATTTTTTCCCCGTCGCCATGTTGAGGAACATCATCTCCCAGAGGACATTTCCCTTGTGCATGCTTCGGCCGACGATAATGACATAATCGGCGTGAACAGCCCGGCCCACTCTTCTGGCCAAATCCCAGTCCTTTTTCGCCCATTCCCCCCTCGAAGAAGGAGGGGGGCCTGTGAAGATGGATTTTGAATCCCCTCTCGGGGTCACCTCGTAGATGCCGGTTTCATGCAAAACCCTCTCGGCGAAATTGGGCACCCGTTGGACAAATTCTCCGTTTGACATTTTCCAGTTTCCTTGATCCGACACCGCCTGGACGAAAACTCGAAGTTTGGCCGTCGGCGGCGGAGGGGGCAGGGTCCGGACCTGGACCTCCGCGCATCCGGCCAAGGCAGCCAACAGGAAAGGCATGGCCAGGGAAAATACCCGGTTTCCCAGAATCGACCTTCTTTTTAAAGCCATTTCCTCACTCCTCCTATTCCACGGGTTGAGAGATTAGATGGAAAGAATGCAAAATCCCTGCCAGTGACCGAAAAGACAAGACGGGCCTCCTTAGGGCAAAATTCCTATTGATTCCCTGATTTTTGATGGGATGGGTGCGACGCCCGGAGTCTCAACGGGAACGGACGCCGCCGGGGAGAAAGGTGGGGAAGGCAAATTTAATAACTCCGGGTCAGTTTTTTGATCGTTCCCTCCTTGTACCCCAGCGCCTTGAAGTCCGTGACCCCTGAGGCACTGTGGCAGTCCCTGAATTTCAATGCTTCTGTTTTGGCCCGCACCTGGGGTTCAGGGAGAAGTACAGGGTTTCCCCTTTCCATTTCCCGCTGTAGTTCTGTTTGGAATCCTCCTCCTTCTTGGTCGCAGCGGAGGCCTCCACGTTGATGCGGCATTCCCCAGCTTTGATTCAGACGCTCTCCCTCTCGCGGCATCGGCCATGATCCTGAAGGCTGGAAAACCGCTCCTCAAATTTGACAATTTCAGGTCTCTCTGGCTATAAGATAGAGTTGAAGGGAAGTGCCCGGGCTGTACGATAAGTTTTTCCTTATCCCGGGAATCCCCGAGGGATAAAATTCAAATGATGCTCCAGAAAAAGGAGGGTATGCGGTGCAGGTTTCCATTCTGGATTCATTCTTCAAGCCCCGGTCCGTAGCTCTCATCGGAGCCACCCGCACGCCGGGGTTTGGCCATGGCATTCCTCTGTTCTGGGGTAAGAACGGCTGGCTGGAAAAGGCCTATTTGGTCAATCCCAAGGGAGGGCTGATTCACGGCAAAGAAGCNNACGAGCTGGCCGGCCTCGCCCGGCAGATCGGGATTCGCCTGATCGGACCCAACTGCGTAGGGGTGGTGAATACGGAAAATCGCTTCGCCACCATCGAAATCATGGCCCCTTCCATGGAACCGGGCTCCGTGGCCATCATGGCCCAGAGCGGGGTTTTCGGCAATATCCTCCTAGATCACCTGCCGGCCGCCGGGTTGAAAATCAGCAAGGTAGCCACCCTGGGGAACAAGATCGACCTGGATGAAGCCGACCTGCTGGAATATTTTGTCGCCGATCCCCAAACCCGGGTGATTCTCATTTATATGGAAGGGACGAAGGACGGCCCGCGCTTCCTGCAAGCTTTGCGCGCCGCCGGCAGGAAAAAACCGGTGGTCATCCTGAAGAGCGGCCGCACTCCTTTCGGACGGGAGGCCACCCTTTCCCACACCGCCAGCCTCTCCGGGGAAGACCGGCTGTTCGATGCCGCTTTCCGCCAGGCAGGTGCAATCCGGGCGGAAAACCTCCAGGAGATGATCGAGTTCGCCCGGGTCTTCACCACTCAGCCTCCCATGGCCGGGAAGAAGATCGGCATTCTCACGACCTCCGGATCCCTGGGAGCCATGACCGCCGATGCCGCCTACCGGGAAGGAATGGAGCTTCCCCCCTGGACGCCGGATACGGCGGAGAAGATAAAAGGGAAGGCTCCCGGGTGGATGAATGTCAAAAACCCTCTGGATATCGGCCCGAGCGGCATCTTCCGTCCCGCCTGCGAGGCTATGTTCGCCGACCCCAACCCGGATGGGTTTATTCTCATCCCCGTAATTCCCTATGCAGCCATCGAGACCTACATGCGCATCGGGGTCAAAATCCAGGATATGCTGGGGGATTGGCCCGCCTACCGGGAAACGGTCAAGGATAAGCCGGTCGTGGCCGTCCACCTCGGCTACCGGGAATGGCTAGAGCAGATCAGAGAGCTCTGCGGCACGGCCGTGGCCACCGTTTCCTCTCCGGAAGCCGCGGTGCGAGCCCTTTCCGCCCTCCACCGCTTTTCCCGTCATTCGCAAAAATAATCAAACCCCCTGGAAACTGGCGGGATTCCCTGGCATGACCGGGGTCTTCCCGCCCTCTCCTCCCCAAAAACCCTCAAGATTTTAAAATCTCCTGTCGAAACAGCCGGAGTAACTCCTGCGCCCATTCTTTTTCTAGCAGAATTACGGACCCATCGGACCAGCATATTGGAAGATAGAGAAATCGAATTATTGTTTTCTTATTTTTGAGGGCAGCCAATCGCTGCGCGATACGGGTGAATTTCCGGCCATTCCTATGAGTATTTTAGTCTTTAACCTTTTGAGCCCGAGGAAACGCAACCATTTTTTGAAAGACATCGAGGAGAGGAATAAGCGGCCTTTTTATTCATCCGATTACGTATGGCGCCCGCCTCCCCGGCGGGGGCTCAGACCGAAAGCACAGATGGAAAAATAGTCCAACTCATTTGGGATCGACAGATTCAAAAATCAAGAGACAAGGGGGAAAAAAGATCATGAAACAGAAGATGTTGGCATTATTGGCGGTGGCCGGCCTGCTCCTGACTTTGGCTGCGGGGTGTGGTGGGAGCAGCAGCGGCACCACCAGCGNNCTGAAATAAAAGGAGGCTTCGGTAATGAAAAGATTTTGGGTATTCGCTATGGGCTTATTTTTCCTCTGGGGAATCACGGCCGCTCCCGCCCAGGCCGCCCTGACCCCGGGGACCACGTACACCATCACCATTCAGAAGATGAACAGCAACGGCACCCTGACCGACGTCAGCACCNNCCGGCTCCCCCCGCGGGGGACACCAATTTGCTGGGGATCAATACCCTCTCCACCGCCCAGACCAATGCGGTCCTGTCCGCCGGAGAAAAGATCGGAACCGATGATCCCATTGCCTTCGCTTATCTCATCACCCTTCTCCGGTCGGACGGCGCGACGGCCAATGATGCTACCACTTTTGCCGAACTCGGGAAGTATGCGATCGTGGGCGCCGGAGGTTTTGAGAGCACCTTAACCGCTTCCGGGGTTACTTCCACCCAGTTCGCCAATTTTAAATCTTATCTGGTTTATAACCCGACGGCCGGGAAGAAAACCCTCCGTAATTTGACCGCCAGCTTCAAGACGGCCGTTGACAGCGGAGATGCGACCACGGCGAAGCAGGAGATGCAGAAGGCCGGCGGTTTCATGGCCGACGTCTTCATGGATGCGGCTTCCTCCGCGGGGATCGACATGAACCTGATCCTTGCGGCGCACGACGCAGCAGGAGTGGTGGCGGAGGCCCACAGCGACATCACCAATCAGCTTACCCCCGGCGTCAAGTCCTCCATGAATCAGTCCATGAGCGCCTTCTTCCAGCGAATCGCGGCCATCAAGGTCAAGAA
>PMCE01000465.1 GCA_003154025.1 Syntrophaceae bacterium | reverse complement strand
CGGCAAAGGATGTCTTCTAAGTGAAGGTGGGGCAAGCCGCTAAATGGTGTTGACAAAGATTGGGTGACTGGATAAGGTTGGGTCTTGTCAAAAAAAGGAGCGGCACAGTCATGAAAATAATGAAAGTGGAGGCCATTCCGTTTCGTTTGCCCCTCCGAGCGGATGTGGGGCCGGTTAAATCTTCTATATGGAGCATGGCCGCGGCGGAACATGTTCTGATCAAGGTGATGACCGATGAGGGAATCGTGGGCTGCGGAGAAGCGCCCCAGAGGCCGACCATTTACGGGGAGACCCAGAAGTCGATCGTGGCCATCATAGAATCCTGGCTGGGGCCTTTGCTCATTGGCCTGGACCCCTTCGACCTGGAGAAAGTCTGGAGCCGGATGGATAAGGTGGTGGCCAACAATACGGCCAAGGGCGCCATCGATATGGCCATTCATGACGTTCTGGGGAAAAAGATTGGCCTCCCCGTGCATAAGCTGCTTGGGGGGTGGGGCGGGGAAAAGGTTCGGGCAGCTTCTCTCATCTCCATGGATGCGCCCGAAAAGATGGCCGGGGCGGCAGCCGGTTGGATGAACCGGCAGGGCATCAAGGCCTTCAAGATAAAAGTCGGAACGGACCCCGAAAAAGATATCAAGGCCTTCATCGCCATAAGGGAAGCGGTGGGCGACGACGCGACCCTGTATGTGGATGCCAATCAGGCCTGGAGCCCGGATGTAGCTATCCGGACCATTGAAGCCATGGAGCCTCACGGGTTGGCCTGGGTCGAAGAGCCCGTGAAGAAGTGGGATTTAGAAGGTAAGGCGAAAGTCGCCCAAAGCATCGGGGTCCCTCTTTTGCTGGATGAAAGCATATGTACTCCCCAAGAAGCCCTTCAGCATATCAAATTGAAAATCGCCGGCATGATCAGCATCAAGACCGTCCGGACGGGGTTTTACGAGTCGCGGAAGATCGTTCACCTGGCGGAGGCGGCCAACATCCCCTGCCTTGTAGGAACCTCAAGGGAGACCGCCATCGGCACCGTGGCCAATGCCCAGATGGCCGCCGGGTTCAAGAACATTCTCCTCGGGGAATTGACTGAATTCATCAACTTCGAGGACACCTTTCTAAAACAGTCCTTAAAGGTTGAGAATGGCTTTTTCCATTTGCCGCCGGGTCCCGGTTTGGGAGTGGAAATAGACGAAGAAAGGTTTTCCAAATACCGTTTGAGCTTATAGATTCGGAGGGAACGATGAAACTCCTTTTTTTCGACGACTTTAAACTGGGCGTTCTCAAGGGAGACGCGGTGGTTGACGTATCGCCGGCGGTGCGGGAGATTCCGCACACCGGGCCGCACAACCTGATTACCGGGTTGATCGAACGGTTCGCGGAATACAAGGGGCGGCTGGAAGAGGCCGCCGACCGCGGCCGGGGAGTGCCGGTCCGCCAGGTCAGAGTCAGGCCCCCTCTGCCGAAGCCCTACACCATCGTTGGCATGGCGGTAAACTACCTCGAGGAGGGGGACAGGGCCAAGCCCGCGCCGCTGAATGCTTTTCACAAGTCACCCAGCTCGGTCATCGGCGATGGCGACACCATGGTGCTTCCCGATGTTCCCGCCACGGTCTTCGAGGGCGAGGCGGAAGTCGGCCTGGTCATCGGCCGGCGGGCCTCCGGCGTCAGCGCCGCGGAGGCGATGAAATACGTCTTCGGGTACCTGAACTTCATCGACGGTTCGGCTCGCGGCCTGCCTCCTAGCACCAACACTTTCTACCAGATGAAGTCGCGGGATACCTTTTCCCCCTTGGGGCCCTTCCTGGTAACCGCCGATGAGATTCCCGATCCGCACGCCCTCCAGGTGCGCCTCCGGGTAAACGGGGAGCTCAAACAGGACTTCAACACCGGCGCCATGTCTCACAAAATTCCCCGGTGCATCGAGTGGGTCACCTCCATCCATACCCTGGAGCCGGGCGACATCCTTGCGACGGGTACCGACCACCGGGGACTGAGCGCCATCCAGGACGGGGATCTGGTGGAGATGGAGACGGAGAGACTGGGGAGGCTTCGCGTGAAGGTGCGGGACGATCTAAAGCGCACCTGGGAGAGGGAGACCCGGGGGGAGCGGCAGCGGAAGGGATTCGACGGGCGAGCGCCCCAACTGACGGGGAAGTACGGGCCCACGCCGCGCTGATTCTGGCGGCAAAAAAAATCGAAAGTCGCAAGGCGCGAGGGCGCAAGGCGATAGAAAATTCAGGCGTGATTCAGGGCCGGGGATCAAACCTCGGATATGGGAGGGAAGGTGGACGAAAAACATGATGATCATTCTTCTGACGGGTATTTTCATTTTTGGGATGGCCACCTTTGCTCGTTCGCAGGGCAAGGGCCCCCGCTTTCCGGACCTGAAGCGGGAGCAGATGACCGACGCGCAGAAGCGCGTGTATGACTCCATCGCCGGAGGGCCCCGGGCCGGAGTCCGCGGTCCCTTCGGGCCGCTGCTGCGCAGTCCGGAGCTGACCGATCGGGTCCAGAAACTGGGCGAGTACCTGAGGTACAACACCGTGCTGCCGGCCCGCCTCAATGAATTCGCCATCCTGATCAACGCGCGTTTCTGGGATGCCAAGTACGAATGGTTCGCCCACAAGCCTCTGGCCCTCAAAGGAGGGCTCGCCGAACCGATCGCCGCGGACCTGGCGCAGAACAAACGGCCGGCCAACATGAAGCCCGACGAAGAGGTGGTCTACGACTTCTGCACGACCCTGCACCGGCAGCATTTCGTCGACGACGCCCTGTTTCAACGGGCGGTGACCATGTTCGGGGAGCCGGGGGTCATGGACCTGACCGCGGTCAGCGGATACTATACGCTGGTGTCGATGGTGCTGAACGTGGCCGAGATCCCCCTGCCTGCCGGGGAGAAACCCCCGTGGTGATGGGAGCAGGCGGGGGAACACCATCGGGCGTTTGAAAGGGGGTCGCTTAAAACTTGCTCTTCTCAAAACCTCGAGGGAAAGGAAAGAAATGAAAGCCCGTTGGCTAAACCGGATGGAGAAAGCTTATCAACTCTTCAGAACCTGCCGGGATCCGAACCTGCGGGAGAAGGAAGAGGGCTGGTCGATCAAGGAAATCTTGGGCCATCTTTTCGACTCGGCGAGCAATAACCATCAGCGGTTGTTGAGGTATGTCAAAGGGGGAGAACTGAAATTTCCCGGGTATGACCAGGAAGAATTCGTGAGGAGGGCGAATTATCGGGATTTCGAATACCTGGATTTGCTGCCCCTTTGGTACTGCCAGAACAAGTTGTTGGCGCACATCTACGACCATATCCCTGAAGAGGATCGGGAATCAGCGATCCGGGTTGGCGATCGAGAGGCCGCGAGTATCAGGCGGCTGATGGAAGATTATTTTGCTCACATGGAAGTACATGAAGAGCAGGTGAAAAGGATATTGACGGGAAGAGAAACCTGAAAGAAGGTCCTCCATCCCCTCGTTTTCAGCCATTTCGGCCTGATCGGGGATCAGGTCCTGCAGAATGACCTCGAAACGAATCCCAGAGGGTTGCGGATTTATAGAACCACCCAATCCAGTTCTCCACCGGGAAGCCGTTCCGCTCTCCATGCCGTACGATGATCAAATTCTTGGAGGGTGAGGCATAGATGAACTGCCCTGACCTTTGCTTGATCTCACAGATAGTGTCGAATAAGCTCATGCGCCGATTCTCGGCTTCACCTACTACACTTCAAAAAGGGCTTCTTCATGGATCGTTCATTACGGGAAGAAATGACGTGGCCCGATTCAACAAATCATATCGATATCGAAACTTTTTCAATGATCGGGAAACAAATGGAGATATAGCAGTAACATGCAGCTTTTTCCTGCGTGCGGGAACCACAATATATAGAAAAGAAAAAAAGCAGAGGTTGTTAATCCCTGCCTTTTTTCTTGGAATACTAAATTATGTTACTTTTTGTTTGGCGGAAGTGATTTAGGCCGTTTCCAATCCCTGTCCCAGCGCATGACTCCTATTTTACGATTCCCGCCTCCTTCATCAGTTTCCCTTTGCTTTCATTCTGTTGTGCAAGATACGCATCGAACTGGGCTGCGGTCTTATATTGGAGCACAAAGGCATTTTCCTTCATAAATTTCTTGAACTGTTCGCTGGCAACGGCTTTTTGAACAGACTTCTCCAGGATAGCGATTATTTCCGCAGGAGTTCCTTTCGGGGCGACGATACCGAGGAGGGATCCATCAGTCCAGTCGAGACCCAACTCCTTTAGGGTTGGGACATCCGGAAATAACTCGGCTCTCTGATCATCCATATATGCCAATCCCCTAACTTTTTTTGCCTCGATCAGAGATATCGCCTCGGTAAGACTGCAGGTTGCCACCTGAATTCCACCGGCAAGCAGTTCCTGTAAAGCCGGAGCTGCTCCGCTGCTTGGAACCCAGGGCAGAGCGTCAATGGGGATACCCGCGGCTTTCAGCCACGCCGCGCGGCAAAGGTCCCAAATTCCTCCTTTCCCAGCTCCGGAAGCTTTCAACTTTCCCGGATTCGCCTTGATGAAATCCTGAAGTTCCTTAAGATTCTTCCATTTTGCATCGGCCGCTACAATCACTCCGGCGGGGATGAATCCGTACATACCTATACCGCTCATGGCCTTGTTATCCACCTTTGCCATACCCAGCCAGTGAAGCGTAGTCACATCCGTGGAAACGACGCACAGAGTATATCCGTCGGGACGTGCTGTCGCGCCTGCGGTGTAACCGACAGCCCCACTCCCACCCGTTCGGTTGACCACGTTCATGGGCTGTCCCAGATCCTTTTCCATCAGCATGCCAATCATTCTGCCCAACGTGTCGGACGCCCCTCCGGCACCATAGGGGCAAATAATGCTTATGGGGCGGGTAGGAAACTTGGCCTGAGCATAAACAGCCGGTAGTGACCCGCTTACGACGAAAAGAGCAACGAGTCCTGCAACAACGAAATATCGAAGGCGACTTGCTTCCATTTCTTACACCTTTTCTTCATAGATTTAATACCCGATTTCTGAGGAGATGATAACAAAGACGGCCACGGGCTGTCAATTAAATAAAGGCTTTACTATTCCTTGGGAAGGGAAGACGAAAACGCAAGGCCCAGGGAGAGAATTTGAGATATAGAGCAATTAGGAAGTCCATGGATATGGGTCTCCTTCCCCCAGGCACAAAGGAAAAATGACGAACAGTTTTTATCAAAATTTTTCGATTGACAGCTGTTTTAGGCCATTCCATTATGGAAATCATCTATATGCCGCGCAGCATATCGAGGTAAAAACCGGAAGGGAGCATAAAATGAATAAAGCAATAATGGCAGCTATCGCGGCCGCTTCATCGGATGTTAACCTCATGTCAAATGACCGCCTGGAGGCGCTGACGAGCGGTCACGGGATGCTGAATTTGGCCGTTTTTGGAATCGCCAACGTAATTATCGAAGAAGTCAGCCGGGGAGCCGATATTGCTCTCCGTTTCGCAAACTCAAAAACGATAGAACTGGACGATGTTCTTGCAAAGGCTATCGCTGCTGCCAAACAGGCCGGCGCCGATTCTGCCAACGCGGCCATGCTAAGCGCCCTTTTGCTCTATTTGGCCGGGTCTGGGGTCCAAATTGGAATTCCAGTAGGCAATCGGAAGATCGGAGCGATGGCCCGCATGGCGGCAGGAGTAGATCGTTGTGGCATCGCAGCCATGCCAACGCCCAAATGGGGAAATAAGGCCTCAGGGTTTCCGGCAGTCCAGGCAATTTACCAGGCAATGACCAGCGGCAAATTAACTGAGGTAGACGGGCGCAAATTGCCACTCGGAGTAGGCGCTTTTTTTATCGGCCACAGTTCGTTGGGAGAAGAGATTGCTTTCCCACAGATCTGTAAGAACGCCGGCCGACTTGGCACCCAGGCCATGATGGATGCTATGGCTGGCGCGGCCATGCGACCGGATCCTTTAATCGCGGCTTTATTCGGGGCCGCAGCAACCCTGGAAATCGTGCATCCCGATGCTTCAACTCCCCTACCAGACGGAACTTCCACTAACACTTCTTATCTCGTAGGGGCTTCCGCGTCCCAGACTGCGGGCTTGCCCAAGGAATTCCACTGGGAAGTAACTGGGGAAAAATGCGATACAGCTCGACTTATTGGGGATCTTGGATTGATCCTCAAAGACAGCGGTGGGGTGACCATTCCGGGCATGTTGGCCTTTAGGGACTGCTTAGGCGTCTTCAGGGAGCCTGCAAGCGCCTTCAGGCCAACTTCGCCACCCTTGGGGCATATTGCGGCCGAGGCTGTTCTTGTAATGAAAGCCTTATTGGCCTGGAAATTCGATACTCAGCGCGTAGCCGATGGCATCGTTGAATTGGAAACCAAAAGGGTAGATAAGGAGATGGCCGTAGTCGGGCTCAATACCGTCGCTCGGAAAGCAGAACAGGTTCGTCGCGGGCCGATAAACACTTTATTGATCAAGGCAACGGATCCCTTGCGAACCAGGGCATTGTACCGGCGGGCGGCGCGGGCATATGAGGAGCTGGCAGCTGGCCGCAGCCTTGCGGATGTCGTTAAAGGCTTTGATTTGGAACGCAAACAAGCCGTTGAGAGAGGAAGCTCTACGCTGCTCTCAAAAGTAATGGGCAAAGAAGTTACAGTGGAGATCACTAAGGTGGGACCCTTAGGGCGCAAAAAAGAGAAATGGGGCCGCTTCTGGGTTTTAGATATGGAGGTGGATGTTAAAGTAACTATCGATGGCCAGAGCACCCTTATTCAAGGGGTAGGCCATGAAGCTGTTCCTAAGGCTACACTCAAAGGGGATTCCAAGCTCGCAGCATTATTGTTCCCAGCGTGTTTACCTGTGCTCGAGATCTCCTTGGCAGGCCACACTATCATTAACGCCACCATTCCCGCGGCCGTTGCTGCGGTCTTGGGAAAAGTGAGAACAAGCGATGTAGGGAAAATTGTCGAAGAGGCGGCTTTTATCAGCGCCGGGGTTCCGGGGGTAAAAAATCGCGCAGAAGAAGTCGCAGCTCGGGCGATTCTCATTGCCAAAGCCTTTGATGAACCCTAAATTTATCTGTGTAGGCCTTCGATATGGCTGCATGTCCGATTCGAGGCGGGGAATTCTACCCCGCCTTTTTCCTTTCCTTTCTTTTGTTCTCCAAGTCCAATGTCAGATTCTTTTTTTTGGCCTGAACGTTCAGCCGTTGGCGAAGATCATGGTGTGGAACTCGCAGGCCAAAGATTTTCTGCAATCGGTTTTGAATCGCAATCACATCATCATGCTCAACGCGGGTATAGATCGGATCCTTTTCCGGGCCGCAGAATTTAAAATGAATCTTCGCAGCGATTTTTTGCCCTTTGTATCTTATTTCTAGGTTTTTTGCCTTTGTGGCCGCCGTCTGATGCCAGTGAATCGTTTGAATTTGATGATAACCGAAAAGACCAAATTCCATGGCCATCCGCTTAACTAAAGTTGCTTTTCGCTGGTCTCCGGTATCTACCAAGAGGATATATCCTGGGCGGCCCTTTTTTGTGACCGTAGGGATGGCGTGAACATTTTTTGCTCCCCAAATGTGGACCTGATCAATAAGATAGCCGATTTCTTCTCCAGAGAGATGATCGACCTGGAACAAGAGTAATTGGGATTTTTTTTTCATTCGATAAGTCTCTCCTTTAAGACGTCGCTAAATCAGCATAACATAGTTTTGTCCGAAACCCTAAAAGGCAAATGGAATTTCATTAAACCTGTAAAGGCTAATTTTTACGAGCTGGAGGATGATCCCCCTAACAAAAACCTTTTAATCTGGCTGGATTGTGTGAAATTGAGGAAGGGAAATCAAGGTTGCCTTTATCAAGATTCTTGCATTGCCGGCGGGGTCGAATGTCAAGCTAAAGATCATAAGGAAAACCACAACCTATTGAGGGGGGCACCGATCTATGAAAGGTTGCGATAACCCAATGTCGACTACTCGTAGACCAGCCCGATTCTCGCAGAGATCGTTCGCATAAAGCAACTTTTTGAGGCCGACATATCTAAGGTAACACAGCAGCTGTCGCAAAAATTCCGAAATGTTCAAGCTACTATATGTGGGGGCCAAAAGCAGGGCCAATTCTAACCCTGCTTTTGGAATCCTTCTCTAAGGTTTGAAACCGCCACAGGCTCACAAGCCCATTTGCAAAAAAGCGGGCGTGAGGAAAATAAATAAATTGGTTTTACTATTTGAGCACGTATACGTTATCAAAATACACGTCGATAAAGGCTTCCTGGCCTTCAGCACCGCAGGGAGCGAAGAGATCGATGGCACTTATAGCTTTTCGATTGGCATAAACAGGTGGGCCTTCGTTAATGCCATCATATGAAATATTGAAAGGGGGGTTGTTATTCAGCCGATAGATGAATTGATTATTGGGTTCATCCCACTGCAAGCTTAAAACAATATTTTCCCAGAGACGAACGGTGCCCATGGGAAATGGCCCATAGATGGGATTATAAGCCATGCACTTTGCATCGGCGCATTTTGCAATAGACGCCTTTACATTGAGTATGTTAAACGCATCTGTCATATCGTTGCTTCGCTCAACAAAAAGGAATGTCCCGACATCAAGACCATCAGGAGCTTTAAAGAAATGCCCCCAGAGCCGAGCCCTGACGGCGGGGAGGGGAAGGGTCTGGAGTTGGGTTGAACAGCCTGAAACTTCGGCTGCAAGAATATTTAGCGTGGCTTTTATTCCTTTTACTCCCTCATAATTTCTGAGAAACAGGTCTTGCTCTAAAAAGATAGGAGGCGGAGGTGGCAATACTCCTCCATAAGCCTGATTAAGGATGTGGAAGCGTCCGAACAGGACCTCCATGACATTTTCACCCACCCAAAATCCCGGGGGTAAGGTATTTGCCAAAACCAGTCCCGCCCACTTATTCGGGTCGATGCCCCCATGGTAAAAAAATCCGCCTTTAAAGTGGTCATAAAGCATCCAGTTCTCTGCCTGAACGGGTGCACATACTAAAATCAACGATAGAATCGCAAAGCAGCAAATCAAGGTTTTCATGAATGCCTCCTTTCAATCGGGCATAATAATTGTTTTGATTGATAATAAATACTGAAAGTTAGAAGCCTCCAAAGGGAAATATAGCTCCCTCCGGAGGCATTATATTGGAATCTTCAGTATCCGCCCTTTCATAACCTCTCCATGGAATGGTTACGCGGCTACCACTTAACAATGCCTTCGAAAAAAGACGGAAAAACGAATAAGTCCCGAGATATTCATCAGTTAACCTAATCGGATTTTTCTTAAATTAAAACCCACTCCAGCCGGCTAAAAATCCGACTCCCATGGGAGCAAAGAAAAGATTAAAGACTATATGAAACTATTGGATAATATCTCTTTTCATGATTCCCTTCGGGGAACACTAAAACCCTAAACTAGCCGATTACTGAAAAAATTTTCTTGCAATTATCACCTGCATGATATAAATCTGACCGTGCGAACCGTCAAGAACCGTCAAATTATTTTGGGCTTATCCCTAATCCTCGAAGAAATCCCGGGTTCCGCCCGGGTCTATGGGGATAAAAATGATTGAAAGTTCGAGACCTTCCATCCAGATTGACCTGAATGAGTTCAAGCTCCATCTTCATCTCAAAAATAGGACCCAATTAACCCTTCATTTCAACTCATCTTCCCGCAGGTTTTATCTCTCCGTGATCGCCTTGGTCGTCAATGAGATGAAAAAGGTGGGGAAAATCAAATCCATCCCCCTCCAGGAACACCTTGATTTGCTTGTCTTATTGAACGAATCCATCGGTGGTGCAGCGGGATCCTCCGAGAAGGAGAACTTGCTGCATAGAATTTACAGGAAGTGGAAGGACGCCCTGCCAAACCTGGAAGAGGCCCCGCTTTTCAAGGTGCTGGGAAAGAGAAAGGAAGATGCGGATGGAGCAAGCGGAAAGGTCTATTCATTTACCGATGTGGAAAAGGACGGGTGGGCGAATCTTTTTGAGTACATGGGAAGCGATGAGAATGTGAGACTGAGGTTTGCCATAGATAAGATCGGGGTGGAATTGAATGAGGCTTCGATTATCTTCGAGGATTCTCGAAACGGGGAAGCGTGGAATCAATTCATTTCCAGCCTGAAAAATGATCAAAAAGAAGAACCTGAGCCGGTGGAAGAAACTGTTGTTCCCGAACCGCCCGCAGTTCCGTTCTCTCCGCCTCAAAAACGGAAAACCTCCTGGCTTTCCGGGTATCGCTTGATCCTGTTGGTCGTCGTGATTGGGATCGTGGCGGTGGGCATTCGGAAAATATATCTGAGCCCGGCCCCGATGGAGGTTGCCTCCGCTGAAAGAATGAAGTACCCCCTGCCGGATAAGCCCTCGATTGCCGTGCTTCCCTTTATGAACATGAGCGAAGACCCAAAGCAGGAATTCCTTTGCGATGGGATGACCGAGGAAATCATCACGGCCCTTACCAAAGTACCAAGGTTGTTTGTGATCGCGCGAAATTCGACCTTCGGGTACAAGGGAAAGTCTGTGAATGTTAAGCAGGTAGCGGAAGAACTCGGCGTGCGATTCGTGTTAGAAGGGAGTTTGCGGAGGTCCGGGGACCGACTTCGGATTACCGTTCAGTTGATCGATGCTCTTAGCGGGCATTACGTTTGGGCGGAGCGCTACGAGCGGGATCTGAAAGACCTATTTGCTGTGCAGGATGAGGTTACGTTGAAAATAATTAAGGCTATGCAAGTGAAACTGACGGAGGGGGAAGAAGCCATTTTGTTACAGAAATGGAATTGTTCGGAGAATCTCGATTGCTTTTTGATGTATTTGGAAGCGCAAAAATATAATGAACAAGGAACGATCGAGGGCTATAATATGACCCGGCGGATGGCAGAGGAGATTCTTGCTTTGTGTCCGGGGCATACCTGAGCTCTTGTCCTCCTGGCTGTATGCCATGGGAACGATATAGTGTTTGGCACAACTAAATTCCCCCAGGAATCTTTTGAGAAAGCTTTTAAGTTGATACAAGAGGCAATTGCCTCGGATGAAGGCCATTCTGTTGCCCACGCCCATTTGAGCCAGCTTTATTGTTTTAAAAGGGACTATGAGAAAGCAATTGCTGAGGGGGAACGGGCTGTAGCCCTCGACCCCAATGGGGCAATGGTCCATACCTATTATGGCCTGACTTTGATCTATACAGGCCGGCCGGAAGAGGCCATTTCTTTTATTAAAAAAGCAATCCGACTCAACCCTGTTGGCCCGCCCTTCTACTTTAGTGTTCTCGGACACGCCTACAGGATTATGGGACGGTTTGAGGAGGCGGTTTCGGCAGATGAAACAGCATTAGAGCGTGCCCCCAATAGTATTCATGTTCATCTTGGGCTGGCGGCTGTATACAGTTTGATGGGCCATGAGAAGAAAGCCCGGGCCGAAGCTGCGGAAGTTCTCAGGATGAACCCCAAATTTTCAGTGGATTCTTGGGCAAAGAACCTTCCATATAAGGATCAATCGGAAAGTGATAAAGTCGTTAACGCCTTACGTAAGGCTGGGCTGAAGTGAAGCCTCAAAAAGCTCATATGGCACCGGCAAGGGGTTGTCCCAGGCGATAGTAGTGGTTCGGCAATTGAGAAGGGCAAGCGGAGTTTCAGGCTCAGTTCAGGTTCAAAATCTTGGCAGAAAATAATGGGACCCTAACATTTTTTTGGGGGCTCTCATCTAACAAAATTTTCGATAACGTGCCATGTTCGAAACCTGGAAAAAGTCTCAGCCGATTGCATATATCGTTTCGAAATCATAACTATCTGGCCAAAAATAATTGCAGAAAAATATCCACCTTTGGCACAGGGCTGCCTTTAACGTCAGCCCCATGCCAAGATAGCTTTGAAAAGCAAGAAACAATATTCCTTACTTGTCAAAGAGCTTCTGGATATCCTCCGCTTTAGAGGGTGTCTGAAGAGCCAGCATTAACAAAAGCCGTGCTTTCTGGGGCGAAAGATTGTCCGCAAAAATGGCGCCTGCCTGTTTGAGTGTATTCCCACCCCCTACATACCCATAAACGGGCAGAACTCGACCGTTGGGCACACGGGTCGAAATCACGACCGGAATTCCCTTGGCGGTAACCTCCTTGATTGCTTCATACATGGGAATGTTGACATTCCCCCACCCCAATGCCTGAATGACAAGCCCTTTGGCCCCAGCAGCTACCGCTGCTTTTATAAGCGTGCCGTCCGCTCCCCCATAGGCAGCAATAATCTCAACGTAGGGCAGCTTTGCCACCTGGATAGGAACATGCTGTCGCCGCAGTGGAGACCGGTAAAATACCACCCGGTCATTGTCGACATTCCCCAAAAAGCCAAAATCCCCTGATTTAAAAGTCTCCACATCCGAGGTGTGGGTTTTCGTCACCTCCCGCGCTGCATTTATTTGATTGTTTAAGGCAATCATGGCCCCCTTTCCTTTAGCATCAGGAGATACACAGATTCGCGCTGCATTGAGCAGGTTGCGGGGTCCGTCAAAATCTTTCTCCGAGGCATTACGCTGTGCGCCGATGAGGACAATTGGCTTTTCACTTGGTACTGTGAGGTCCAGGAAGTAGGCCGTTTCTTCCAGGGTGTCGGTCCCATGGGAAACAATCACGCCAGCTACTTCAGCCCGGGCCAGCGCTTCAACCACGGCTTTTTGCAAGTCAATCCAGCGAGGAGGATCCATATAGCCGGAGGGAACATTCGAAATATTCTGGACTTCGATTTTTGCCACCTTTGCGATTTCAGGGACAGTGGAAACCAAGTCCTCTCCTGTGATTGCGGGTACGGGTGCATTACTCACCGGGTCGATCTTCATTGCAATGGTTCCGCCGGTGGCGATCAGTTTGACGACTGGGAGTTGGGCCTGGGCCTGAGCAGCAAATAGTAGTAATAGGGTACTCACAAGTCCCAACCAAAGTTGCATTTTGCGTTTGCTAGGGTCCGGCATATTTTCCTCCTTTAAATGAAATAAAAACCCAGCCTTGTCTAAATCTGACTGAATTTTAGCAGAGCGAAAAGGTTTGTCAAGTTGGGTTTTTGGGGCAGGTTTTTGCCTTTCTGTAAGGGTGATTTTCAAACGGAGGATCGCCGGGGGGGCACAACCTATTGGGGGTGGCTCCAGCAATCTAGAAGTTACGATTTCGTGCCAATCTCCACACCTGGCCAAAATTCAAGGAATGAAAAGTGTATCCAAACCTCGATTGCCAACTGAAATCTACACCTCCTNNACAAAATCTTTCAACCGAAGATTTCAGGGGAGTCATCACTTTGCCTGACAGTGTCTAGCAGGTCAAATTCTAACTTTCTCAGATGAACTGCCCATGGTTGCCCCGGGCCAAAAAATGATTCCCCCCCGTCCCGTCTCAATCCCTATCACATATATTGATAATATCGATTGGACAGGGCGGCCAAAGAACCTTTCTGGGGATAATAGGCGGCCCGGTCCGGGGAAACGGCGATGGCTGTGAGGATAAATTTCGTCCGAGCCCTGGGGCCATTTTTCATTCTTTCACCGGGCATGAGACTCTGTCAGTGTCTATCGTAATAACTATTTCAAAGACATGGCAACCTATACATGCCGGCGGACATGCACCATTGTTATTGACATACTCGGCTGAGTTTCGATATCGTCTAAGGCATCAGGGAATGTTATCCCAGAACCCGATTGGAGGCCGGCCATGATCCTGCTCAACCCCAAGCAGCATAATCGGTATTATCCAGACCCGAAGTCGCGCGAAATCATGCGCAAGACCATCGATTTCTTCGAGGCCAAAGGCAAGGGGAAGCTCAAGGCGGATGACCAGGAAAGGGTGTGGTACGCGGATTTCCTGGATTTCGTCAAGAAGGAGAAGATCTTCGCGACTCTGCTGACCCCTTCCAACTACGGGCTGGAGGACCCGGACTACCGGTGGGACAACTGGCGGAACTGCGAGTTCAACGAGATCCTCGCTTTTTACGCCCTCCATTACTGGTACACCTGGCAGGTCTCAATCCTGGGACTCGGGCCGATCTGGATGAGCCCGAACGAGGAAGTCAAGAAAAAGACTGCCCGACTCTTGCGGGAAGGGGGCATCTTTGCCTTCGGGCTCTCCGAAAAAGAACACGGCGCCGATATTTACTCCACGGAGATGAAGCTGATCCCCCAGGGAGACGGGACCTACAAGGCCAACGGACGAAAGTACTACATCGGCAATGCCAACAAGGCGGCCCTGGTTTCGACCCTCGGGAAGATGGCCGACTCCGGGGATTTCGTCTTCTTCGTGGTCGGGACGACCCACGGAAAATATGAGTGCGTGAAGAACATCGTCAACGTCCAATCCTATGTGGCCGAGTACGCCCTCCACGACTACCCCATCTACGAAAGCGACATCCTTTCCAGGGGCCAGGAGGCCTGGGATGCGGCGCTGAACACGGTCAACGTGGGGAAGTACAACCTCGGCTGGGCCTCCATCGGGATCTGCACCCATGCCTTCTATGAAGCCATCAACCATGCCGCCCAGCGCGTCCTGTATGGAAAGCAGGTCAGCGAATTTCCCCACATCAAACAACTCTTCACCGACGCCTACTGCCGCCTGGTGTCCATGAAAACTTTTGCCCTCCGCGCCTCCGATTACATGCGCACGGCATCGTCCCAGGACCGGCGCTACCTTCTCTACAACCCCATGGTGAAGATGAAGGTCACCACCCANNGACACCTACTTCGAGATCGCCACGCGGGACATCCGGGCCCTCCCCAAGCTGGAGGGAACGGTGCACGTCAACATGGCGCTGATCATTAAATTCATGCGGAACTACTTCTTCGCCCCGGGCCAGTTTCCCGAGATCCCGCGGGTGGCGGAGGCAAAAAACGACGATTTTCTCTTCCACCAGGGGCCGACCAAAGGGCTGGGCAAGATTCAGTTCCATGACTACAACCTCGCTTACCGGAGCGCCGATCTGCCGAACGTAAACCTTTTCAAGAAGCAGATCGAAGTCTTAAAGGAATTCCTCATCGTCTCCGCCGGAGACGCGACGGCTGCGGGGGAGCAGGCCAAGGATATCGACTTCCTGCTGACCCTGGGGGAACTCTTCACCCTCGTCGCCTACGGCCAGCTCATCATCGAGTTCCGCAACCTAAACCGGGCGGAGGTATCCGACGACCTTCTGGACCAGATTTTCGACGTCCTGGTGCGGGACTTTTCCAAGTACGCCCTTCAGCTCTACTCGAAGCCGAGCTGTACCCGGAAGCAGATGGAGATTTGCCTGAAGATGATCATGAGGCCTGACAAAGACACGGCCCGCTCCGAGCGGATTTGGAAGGAACACGTTTATACCCTGGCGGATGCTTACCGGATGAACGATTGAAAAATCCGAGAAGATGCCCCATCGTCACGGGGGCTTCCGCGGTTTCAGTCAATTCAAGGAGAGAATCGATGGATATCGCCGAAAGGGTCAGGAGGATTCAAGGATCGGAGCGTTCCCAGAGGAAAATCGCCATTCCCCCGGGGNNTATCCAGGAGGCGGCCCTTAAAGCCATGCGGGAAAATTTCACCCACTACGGAAATGCCTTCGGCGAAGAAGACCTGAGGGAGGCGATCTGCTTCATCCTCCCGTTGCAAAAAGCCTGCGTGGCTGCGATCCGGGGGCCCCAAGACTGCGTCCAACAGATGGTTTCCAAGTTCGACCAGAGGAGAAAGGTGGCCGATTAGGCCTTGAAGAAGATGGGTCGGATTATCCCCCGGCCCTGCGAAGGGGCCTTCTATTTCTTCCCCCGCTACGAGCACTCGTTGAGCAGCAAGGAAATGACGGGTTATCTTGCTGAAAGAGGCCTCTTGGTACGAAGCGGAACGGAGTTTGGGGAGAAGGGGCAAAAACACATCCGCCTGGCCTTCGCGACTTCCGTGGAAAAGATTGAGGAAGGAATGAAAAGACTGAAGACCGCCCTGGATGACTTGAAGTAAATCAATGAAAATCTCTTGAAATCTCTGTGAATCAGAAAGTGGACCTCAGACCTCAGACATCAGACCGAACAGGGAAAATGGCCCGAAAGGGTAAGCGTTAGTGGCAGGGTGAGCAAACAATGCTTTTCAATCTCCAACCTAAAGCTTCGGCCAGGCCCAAAAAATTGCAGAGTCTACCCCTGGAATCTGTAGCCTCGAGTCTGAAGTCTGGTTTCTGGAGTCCGGTGTCTGCATTACAGACAAAGACCTCCTGAACCTTGACAACCTTCCAATGGGCGCCTATCATTAAATCTTTCGTTGATGCTGAAAAAAACAGGGAAGGTTTCTCCTCCAAACATTCCCTCCTGGAGTGGCAGGATTGCGGCTACCGAAGACTCACTCCGGGGAACACCCCGGCGCCTCTCCCCATGACCCTGCATCCCGCAAACGCTTGATGAGGAATGGGACGTTCCTGCTCGCTCTCGGAGCCCTGGGTGTGGTGTACGGCGACATCGGGACGAGCCCTCTCTACACCATCAAGGAGTGTTTCAACGGGAAGCACGCCATCGCGTTAACCCAGGGAAACATCTACGGGGTCATGTCCCTCGTTTTCTGGTCGCTGACCATCGTGGTGAGCATCAAGTATGTGATGTTCATCCTCCTTGCGGATAATCACGGGGAAGGGGGAATCTTCGCCCTCCTCGGGCTGGTATCGGGGGACCAAAAGGATTTTTCGCCCCGGATGCGGGCCTCCGCGGTCTTTGCCGGGATTCTGGGGGCCGGGCTCCTCTACGGAGACGGAATCATCACCCCGGCCATCTCGGTTCTTTCGGCTGTCGAAGGGCTGGAGGTGGCCACCAAGGCGGCGACCCCGGTCGTATTGCCGATCACCTGTGTGGTCCTCTTCCTGCTCTTTTTCCTCCAGCATCGGGGAACGGCGGATATCGGCAAGATCTTCGGGCCGGTCATGGTGATCTGGTTTGGCACCATTGCCGCTCTCGGACTCGGATTCATCGCGCGGGAGCCTCGCATCCTTCTGGCGGTGAACCCGGCGTACGCCTACCGATTCTTCCTGCAGAATCATCTGCATGCCTTCGTCGTCTTCGGCTCGGTGGTGCTCTGCCTGACCGGCGGCGAGGCGCTCTACGCCGACCTGGGACACTTCGGGAGGAAGGCCATCCGGCTTTCCTGGATGGGGATGGCCTTTCCCGCCCTGCTCCTCAACTACTTCGGGCAGGGGGCGCTTCTCCTCAGCAGCCCCGAGCTGAGCGGAAACCCCTTCTACGGATTAGTCCCCAGGGACCTTCTCTACCCCATGGTCGGCCTCTCCACCATCGCCACGGTGATCGCTTCTCAAGCCTTGATCTCCGGGGTCTTCTCCCTCACGCAGCAAGCCATCGAGCTGGGGTTTTGCCCGCGTCTGGCCATCGTTCATACTTCCCGTGAGGTTCGCGGCCAGATCTACATGCCGGGCGTGAATTATTCCCTGATGGTCGCATGCCTGGGAGTGGTGATCGGCTTCCGGGAGTCCAGCGGTCTTGCCGGAGCATACGGAATCGCGGTTACCGGAACCATGACCATCACCTCGTTATTGTTTTTCCTCGTGGTCACCCATGCGTGGGGCTGGCCGCGGTGGAAGTCCGTCCCCCTGGTGGGCATCTTCCTTCTCTTCGACGTCTCTTATTTTGGAGCCAACCTCCTCAAGGTCGTAGACGGAGGATGGTTCACCCTCGTCGCCGCCGCGCTGCTCAC
Source organism: Syntrophaceae bacterium (assembly GCA_003154025.1). The sequence continues at coordinate 638 of PMCE01000465.1, read as the reverse complement.
CATCGGCATGACGACGTGGAGAAAAGGGCGCGCGGAAGTCATGCAGAGGATCGGCGCCCGGCTGCCCCTGGACCTTTTCCTGGACGATTTTGCCAAACACAATATTCCCCGGGTACCCGGGACGGCGGTCTTCATGTCCATCACCCCCAAAGGGACCTCCCCGGTTCTCCTGCACCACCTCAAGCACAACAAGCTCCTGCATGAGAAGGTGATCCTCCTCGCCATTCTTCCGGCCAACGTTCCCGTCGTCGCGGGCAAAGATCGGGTGAAGGTGGAGGATTTAGGGCAGGGGTTTTATCGGGTGGTGGCGCAGAATGGGTATATGCAGAGCCCCCGGGTTCCGGAGATCTTGAAAATGGCCAAGGAATACGGCCTTCCCTTCAACGAGAACGAAACGACCTACTTTCTGGGAAGAGTGACGGTTTTCCCCACGGGGGATTCGAAGATGTCTCACTGGCGGAAGGGGCTTTTCGCGTTCCTGTCGAGAAATTCCGGCTCTCCGGCGGGCTATTTCGGTCTGCCCGCCAACCAGGTCGTTGAACTCGGCGCCCAGATCCAACTCTAGAAGCTCATGGCTCATGGCTCATAGCTCGACGCGGATAAAACTAACTATGAGCTATGAGCTACGAGCTACGAGC
>PMCE01000074.1:19641-20308 GCA_003154025.1 Syntrophaceae bacterium | reverse complement strand
AGGCCGAACCGCTCCGCGTGCTCGATGACCATGACCGAGGCGTTGGGAACGTCGATGCCGACTTCGATGACGATGGTGGAGACGAGGATGTGAATCCGCCCGGCCTTGAAATCGGCCATGATGGTTTCTTTCTCCTCGCTCTTCATCCGGCCGTGGATCAGGCCGATTTTGAACTCCGGAAAGATCTCCCGCTGCAGGCTCTTGGCCATCTGGGTGGCGTCTTTCAGGTCCAAGCGCTCGGATTCCTCCACCAGAGGGTAGACCACGTAGGCCTGTTTCCCCTTGGCGATCTCCTCCCGAAGAGTGCGGTAAACCCGGAACCGTTCTTTTTCCTGAAAGACCCGGGTGGTTATGGCCCCTCGGCCCGGGGGAAGCTGATCGATGACCGAAACCTCCAAATCTCCGTAGAGAGTCATGGCCAAAGTCCGCGGTATGGGGGTCGCGGTCATCACCAGCACATCCGGAGTCAGCCCTTTCTTTTTCAGCGTGGCCCGCTGCATGACCCCGAATTTGTGCTGCTCATCGATGATGGCCAGGCCCAGCCGCTGGAACTCCACTTTTTCCTGGATGAGGGCATGAGTGCCGATGACCACCTGCACCTCGCCCGCGCGGATGCCCGCATAGGAGCCGTCCTTCTCGAATCTCTTCAGGCTGCCGGTCAACAGGG
>PMCE01000074.1:5985-19626 GCA_003154025.1 Syntrophaceae bacterium | reverse complement strand
TCCGCCAGGACCCGCTCCTGGGCGGGGGTGAGAGCGAAAGGAAGAAGACTGCGGAGTTGTTTGGTGAGGCGGTGAGTAATGGGGAAGGGGATACCGTTTTCCATCAAAGTCCCGCTCCGGCGCAGGGCCAGGCCCAGCTCCAGGAAGAAGAACTCGTCGAAAATGAGCCGGCGGTGGGCCGGAGATTTTCCCTCATTCAGGAGGGCGATATTTTCATCTGCGTCGGGATAATGGGCCCGCCGGAAGGCGTCGGCCAGCGGGATGAGATTCTGGCGCCGGCAGATCTCCTCCGGGATGCCGCTGAATTCCTTGGCGGCGAAGTGATCGACGGCGTTTTTCATGATCCGGCGGATGGTGCGCTGCCTCTGGTAGAGCCCTTCGGTCTCGGAATAAACGGGAACGACGCGGCCGAAGTGGAGAGATTCATCTTGNNTTGGCGACCAGGGTGCCGGTTTGGTCGCCCACGGTCAATTGAAACGTCCTTCTCCGCCGGTAGGGGGTCATCTCCGCATGGAGGACGGTTCCCATGACGGTCTCCACTTGGCCCACGGAAAGCTGGGAGATGGTCTTGATCTGCCTGCGGTCCTGATAGAGGCGGGGGAGGAAGTAAAGGGCGTCTTCCACGGTAACGAGGTTTTTTTTCTTCAGGATCTCCGCCAGACGAGGGCCCACCCCTTTGATGAACTGAATGGAGGTCTGCAGGTCTTTTCGGAACTGACGGAATTCCGGTTGAGAGGGCCAGGGCTGGCAGGGCAGGGGGGCTTCATCCTCGCACTTCAGGTCATTGAATATTTTCAGGATCTCCTGGACCCTGGCCTTTTTGGCGGGCAGGTCCATAGCGTCGAACCCCTGAACCAGCATCCGCAGCCTCTGGAATAATTCTTGCCTCCTCTGGCCGAGGGAGAGAGCAGAAACCCTGTCCAGCCAGAGGGAGAAGTACGGTTCCAACCCCTTCAGGGTCTTCAGGTTGGCGAAATCATGGCCCGAAGCGTATTGGAGGGGCTTTTCGATAGCTTCGAGGATTTGTTGAAGCTCGGGGGAAACCATTCGGACCGATAGCTCCACGGGTTGTTCTGATTCTTCATTGGTATCAATTTTTGGGGAGCCCGGCAAGAGGAAAAGATCAACCGGGGGAAAAGGGATTTTCTATTTTTTGCTTCGGTCTTTTATGTTATAAAAGGGAAAAAATCAGAGACCGAGGTTCCGCATTCTTTTTTGGTTCCGGCTCGGTCGGGTTCGGAGCACTCTCTTTGGGAAAGGGGAAAGCGTTGAAAAAGGGGATGACTTACAGAGGCGCCGGGGTGGATATCGATGCCGGGAACAAATTTGTGGACCTGATCCGGCCGCTGGTTCGAAAAACCTTCCGGCCGGAGGTGGTGACGGACATCGGGGGATTCGGGGGACTCTTTGCCCTCCAGGCGAAGAAGTACAAGAATCCCATCCTGGTTGCCTCCACCGACGGAGTGGGGACGAAATTGAAGGTCGCCTTCATGACCGGGAAGCACGATACCGTGGGGATCGACCTGGTGGCCATGTGCGTCAACGACGTGGTCGTGGGCGGGGCCGAGCCCCTCTTCCTCCTGGATTATCTGGCCACGGGTAAACTCGCCCTGGGGGTTTCCACCCAGATTGTCAAAGGGGTCGCCCGGGGATGCATCCAGGCCGGCTGCGCACTGATCGGCGGCGAGACGGCGGAGATGCCCTCTTTTTATCCGCCGGGGGAGTATGATCTGGCCGGTTTTACCGTTGGAATTGTGGAAAAGAGCAGAGTCGTCGACGGCTCGGCCATCCGGGCGGGAGATCAGCTGGTGGGAATTGCCTCCAGCGGGCTGCACAGCAACGGGTACTCCCTGGCCCGGAAAGTCTTTTTCGAACGGATGAGGCTGAAGCCCCGCAGCAACGTGAAAGGCCTTACGAAAAGCATCGGGGAAGAGCTGCTGGTGCCCACCAAGATCTATGTCCGGCCCCTTCTGGACCTGCTCAAAAAATTTCACATCCATGGAATGGCCCATATTACCGGCGGGGGGATCACGGATAATCTCCCCCGGGTGATTCCGCCGGGGTGCAAAGCGGTGATTTGGCGGGGGACCTGGCCCGTCCACCCCATCTTCAAGGTCCTTCAAGAAGCGGGAAAAGTGGCCGAGGAAGAGATGCTCCGCACCTTCAACAACGGCGTGGGAATGATTCTAGCCGTTCCCGCCAGGGAAACCGAAGGGATCATCTCCCACCTGAAGCGCTGGAAGGAGAGAGCCTACCTAATCGGGGAAATCGTGGAAAAAATGATTCCTCGCGAAAACCCCATCGACTACTTGTGAGGAGGAATATGGTTAAGCTCGGTGTCCTGGTTTCCGGAAGCGGCTCCAACCTGCAGGCNNGAGCTGATCGTCCTGGCCGGCTTCATGCGCATCATCACCCCGGTGCTTCTCCGGGCTTTCCCGATGAAGGTCATCAACATCCATCCGGCTCTTCTCCCGGCTTTTCCGGGAACCCATGTCTGGCAGACGCAGATCGACTACGGGGTCAAATTCGCCGGATGCACGGTGCATTTTGTCGATGAGGGGACGGATACGGGCTCGATCATCATCCAGGCCGTGGTCCCGGTGTACGATGAGGACACGTCGGACACGCTGAACGCGCGGATCCTGAAGCAGGAGCACAAGATCTATTCCCAGGCCATCCAGATGTACGCCGAAGGAAGGCTGGAGATCCAAGGACACCGGGTTCTGGCCAAAGGGGCGCCCAAAGCCCCGGACGCTTTCCTGATCAACCCTCCGCCGACGATCTTCGAAAAGTAGGGAGAGATCCGGGGAAGAAGACGGAAGATTGGAATAATGGAATGTTGGAATACTGGAATAATTGGTTTTTGAGACAACCGCCTAATTTTCCGTTCCCCAATATTCCATCGGTCCATCATTCCAATATTCCATTTTCTGCCCCGGGCGAGGGAAACAAATTCCTTGCCTAATTCGCGGGAATGTGCTATAAAATCTGAAAAGCAGGGATGATCCCCTGCTATTTGTTTTTCGATGGGGAGGAGTTCGATGGGGCAGGCATGTGAAATCTGTGGAAAGAGGCCTCGGGTAGGGCATAGCGTAAGTCATTCCAATATCAAAACCAAACGGAGATGGTACCCCAACCTTCAGAGGGTGCATGCCATCCAGAACGGGACCCCCCGCCGCATTCGGGTTTGCACCCGCTGCCTTCGTTCCGGTCTGGTCACCAAAGCTGTCTAAAGACAGTTTCGAGCTTCGGATTTCGGGTTGAAGAGATTGATTTCTTAACTTGAAACCTGAAACTCGAAACCCGAAACTGATTTCAGGCTCCCGCCTCCTGCTCTTCCCTTTCCCCCGAAGGCGCCCCCCGCATCCGTTCCACCCTGAGGACATCCTTCAACTTGGTCAAAGCCCGGAAAGCGGTCTGCAGATGCTTGAGGTCCCGCACCTCGAGTTCGAAGTTGCAGACGGCCTTCCGATCTTCCGTGGTGATCGTTTGGGCCCGGATGATGTTGATGTCCGTGGAAGCCAGAGCCTGGCTGATGTCGGCCAGCAGTCCTTTTTTGTCGTTACAAGTCACCCGGACCCGCACGGCGTGGACAGCCTTCTCCTGCATATTCCAGGATACCTGGATCATCCTCTCCGGATCGCTGCCTAAGGCATTGGGACAATCCGCCGTATGGACCGTAACTCCCCGACCCCGGGTGATGTAGCCGGTGATCCGGTCGCCGGGAAGAGGATTGCAGCATCTCCCGAAGTGGACCATCATGTCCGAGATTCCCCGGATCTGTACCCCCGAAGGTTCCCGGCGGATCCTGTCCGCAAGGCGCTTCAGACGGGATTCTTCGACCTTCCCTTTTTCCAGCTTGTCCGCCGGGATGAGCTTGCCCACGATCTGCCTGCAGGAGATATTCCCATATCCCACCTCGGCCATCAGGTCTTCGGCTGTTTGGATCGAGAAATCTTCGATGATCTTCTTCATCTCCTCGGACTTCAGGAATTTGGCAAGGTCGAGGTGGTACCTCTTGAACTCCCGCTCGCAGATCTCCCGCCCCAGGTCTACGGAGCGTTCCCGGGCCTCGGCCTTGACCCACTGGCGGATTTTGGTGCGGGCCCGAGAGGTCTTGACCGATTTCAGCCAGTCCTTGCTGGGACGGTGGTTGGGGGCGGTGACAATCTCGATGGTGTCCCCGTTCTTGAGCTGGTAACGGAGGGGGACGATCTTTCCGTTGACCTTGGCCCCCACGCACTGGTGGCCGATTTCGGTGTGGATGCCGTAGGCGAAGTCGACCGGAGTGGCTCCGATGGGAAACTGTTTGACCGCTCCCTTCGGGGTGAAGACGTAGACTTCGTCCGGGAAGAGGTCGATCTTTACGGTTTCGATGAATTCCCGGGGGTCGCGCAGGTCCTGGTGCCACTCCAGGAGCTGTCGAACCCAGGAGATCTGCTTGCTGTCCTTGGGATCGAAGGCTTTCCCTTCCTTGTACTGCCAGTGGGCCGCAATCCCTTCCTCCGCCGTCCGGTTCATCTCTTCGGTGCGGATCTGGATCTCCACCCGCTCGCCGTAAGGACCGATTACCGTGGTATGCAGAGACTGGTAGCCGTTGGCCTTGGGCATGGCGATATAATCCTTGAAGCGGCCCGGGACCGGCTTCCAAAGGGAATGGATGATGCCCAGCGCCTCGTAGCAGTCTTTGATCTCTCCCAGAATAATGCGGAAGGCGATGAGGTCAAAGACCTGCTCGAATTCCAGGTTCTGGGCCCTCATCTTCCGGTAGATGCTGTGGAAGTGCTTCGGCCGGCCGCTGACCCTCCCCGTCAGCCCGTAGGAGGCCAGCTTTTCGGAGATGATCGAGCTGACTTCCTGAATGTACTTCTCCCGCTCTTCTTTTTTCCAGGCGATGGCGTCGGCGAGCTTTTGGTATTCCTCCGGGTGGAGGTATCGCAGGGTGAGGTCTTCCAGTTCCGTCTTGATGCGGTCGATTCCCAGCCGGCCGGCGATNNCTGGAGGGTGCGCATGTTGTGGAGCCGGTCGGCCAGCTTGATGATGACGATGCGGATGTCCTTGGACATGGCCAGGAGCATCTTCCGGAAGTTCTCGGACTGCTGCTCCTCGTGGGTGGCCAGGGTCATCTTGCTGATCTTGGTAAGACCGTCCACCAGCGCGGCGACCTCCGGACCGAAGAGGTCGCGGATCTCCTCCGTAGTGGCGAAAGTATCTTCCACCGTGTCGTGGAGGAGGCCCGCCGCAACGGTGGCGATGTCCATCTTCATCTCCGCCAGGATGGCGGCGACTTCCAGCGGGTGGATCAGATAGGGCTCTCCGGAGAGGCGGACCTGTCCTAGATGGACTTTTGCGGTGTAGACGTAAGCCTTCTCGATCAGACTCAGGTCGGTGCCGGGGAAGTTGCGGCTGACTTTTTCCAGGATGTCGTTGAGACGGATCATAAACGAACAGGCCCGAGGCTCGAGGTTCTAGGAACGAGGAAAGAGGTTCAAAATCCAAGGCAAGAAGCGCAATGAACCGGGTTCGAGGATCATGCCGCCAGAAAAAAACGTTAAGTTTTGAAGANNCTTTCACCCAGGAGACGGCCTGATCCCGCGGAATCATCTGTACTTGACCGCTCCGGCGCTCCTTGACTTCCACGGCTCTTTCTTTCAGCGTCTTGTTGCTGAGGGTCAGACGGAGCGGTGCCCCGAGGAGATCGGCGTCCTTGAACTTCACCCCCGGCGGCTCTTCGCGGTCGTCGTAGAGGGTTTCCACCTTGGCCGAAGACAATTCCTGGTATAGTTTCTCGGCTTCTTCCCCGACCGCTCCCTGTTTCAGATTGACGGGTAAGAGATGCACCTGGAAAGGAGCGATGGAAAGGGGGAAGATAATGCCGTTGGAGTCATAGTTCTGCTCTACGGCAGCGGCGATGATCCGGGCCGGTCCGATCCCATAGCTCCCCATGACGATGGGCTTTTCCTGCCCCTGAGCGTCCAGGTACACGGCCTTGAGGGGGACGGAATACTTGGTTCCCAGCTTGAAGATGTTGCCGATCTCGATGCTCTTTTCCACTTTGATCGGGGCTTGGCATTTGGGGCAGCCGTCCCCGGACATGGCCGTGTGGATGTCGGCGAATTGGGCGGAGAAATGCTCCCCGGGAACAACCCCACGGAGGTGATACCCCTCCCGGTTGGCCCCGGCCACATAAACCCCCTGCCGCAGCGAGATGTCGGCGATCATGGGGATCTTACGGTCGGCAGGCAACCGGGCCGGTCCCAGAAAACCCGCTTCGACTCCGGTAAATTCCTTCACCTCCTCCCGGTGGGCGGGACGGAATTCTCCCGCCAGGGTTCGGAACTTCTTCTCGTGGAGCTGCTGGTCGCCCCGGACCAAGGCCATCACCGGTTTATCGCCGGCCATCAGAAGCAGAGACTTGATGGTTAGCTGAGGAAGAATTCCCAGGTAAGCACAGACTTCCTCGATGGTCCGGGAATCGGGAGTGGCCACCTCTTCGAGTTTCCAGGAGGGGAAAACAGGGGGGAGGGGGGTGGACAGGGCCAACTCCACATTGGCCGCATAGCCGCATTTCTCGCACCGGGCCACTTCGTCCTCGCCCGCCTCGCTGGGGGCCATGAACTCGTGGGCCCCGGCCCCGCCCATCATGCCCGGGTCGCTCTCTACGATGTAGAACTTCACCCCGCACCGTTGGAAGATGCGGCGATAGGCTTCGTAGTGGAGCTGATAGCTTTTCTCCAGGCCGGCCGCGTCGAGGTCCAGAGTGTAGGAGTCCTTCATCAGAAATTCCCGGGTGCGCAACAGGCCGCTTTTGGGGCGGGCTTCGTCGCGCAACTTGGTCTGAATCTGGTACCAGATCTGGGGCAGGTCGCGGTAAGAGCGGATCTCCCGCGAGGCCAGCCAGGCGACGATCTCCTCGTGGGTCATTCCCAGCACCATGTCCCGGTTGTTCCGGTCCTTCAGGCGAAACATCTCATCGCCGATGTCGTACCATCTGCCGGACTGCTGCCAGACTTCGGCCGGGTGGAGGACGGGCATGGTGATCTCCTGCCCGCCGATGGCATCCATCTCTTCCCGGATGATGCGGTTCACCTTATCCAGGGAGCGAAGTCCCAAGGGTAAAAGGATATAGAGCCCGGCGGCCAGCTGCCGCACCATCCCTGCCCGGACCATCAACTTATGACTGATTGCCTCGGCATCGGCCGGGTCTTCCTTGTAGGTTTGAAGGAGTTTCTTGGAATACCGCATGAACTGTCCCTTTCAGAGTTGTTTTCGGAGCGCCTCGGCCTCCTCCAGCAAAGCCGAGACCATTTCCGCTTCCTTGACTTTGCGCAGGACCTTCCCCTTGCGGAAGAGAAGCGCTACCCCTTTGCCTGCGGCAATACCCACGTCGGCCTCCTTGGCTTCCCCCGGTCCGTTTACCGCGCAGCCCATGATGGCGATCTGCATGGATTCGGGCCAGTCGGCTACCTTCGCCTCCACCCGCCGGACGACAGGTTTGAGGTTCACCTCGCTGCGGCCGCAGAGGGGACAGGAGATGATTTCCACTCCCCGGCGGCGGAGGTTCAGAGACCTCAGAAGGTGGTAGGCCGCCTGCACTTCGAGGACCGGGTCGGCGGTGAGAGAGACGCGCAGGGTATCTCCGATTCCCTGGTAGAGAAGGATTCCCAGGCCTACCGCCGATTTGATGGCTCCCGGGAAAGGGGGGCCGGCTTCGGTCACCCCGATATGCATCGGATAATCCGTGAGCCCGGAGATCTTTTGGTAGGCCGAGATCGTGGAGAGAGGGTCGGAAGCCTTCAAGGAGATTTTGATCAGGTCAAAATCCATGTCTTCCAGCATCCGAACGTGATTCATGGCGCTCTCCACCAGACCATAGGGAGAAGGCCCTCCGTATCTTTGGAGGAGGGATTTTTCCAGCGANNTGGGCGACCCTTTCCCGGCGGCCGATGTTGCCGGGATTCAAGCGAAGACCCGCGACTCCCTGATCCAGAGCCTCCAAGGCCAGGCGATAATCGAAATGGATGTCGGCGATCATAGGGATGGAAATCTTTCTTTTGATCTCTCCCAATTTGCTGGCGGCCTCCCGGTCGGGGACCGCCACCCGGATCACCTCGCAGCCGGCCTTTTCCAGGCGCCTGATCTGGGCCACCGTTGCAGCTACATTCCGGGTATCGGTCTTGGTCATGGATTGAACCACGACAGGAGCTTCCCCTCCCACGGGCACGGGACCGATAAAGATCTGACGCGTAGACTTGCGGGATGGAATGGTTGAGGGCTGCAATTTTACTTCCCAGAGGGGATTTCCGAAAAGGGAACTCCAGTCCGACCCAAGATGGAAAGGGAAGAACCTGTCCGCCCTGCGTGATTTTAAAAAATTCAATCCCGGCCGGGCGGAAAAAGGAGACCCCTTTTCCGGGAGTTACATTTAAACGCCTTTTTTTATTAGTAAATTATCAGAGATTGGAGGGGATGTCAAGAAAAGGGCAGAAAGAAAAGGGCAGAAGGCCCCCCTTGCGGGGGCCTGGAGAGAGGGTTTGGGAAGACTTAAACGGATCGGTCGGCCGCCGGGCCGGAGATGGAAATGCTCTTCTTGATCTTAAGGTCGAGAATGTCCCCTGGTTGCCGATGTTCGCGGACGAACCTGGTGATCAACTCGAGTTCGGAATCTTTGAAATTCCCTTCGCAACGGTGCAATACTTTTTCCCAATGGGATTCACGGAAGCTTCCATAACTCAGGAGGGAGCTCTCCCCTGGCTGGGTCATTTCCATTTCCTCACACCAATTGTCCACGGAGATGTCTCCAACCTCGTCCCGGAAAGCCTCGATGAACTTCCCCACTTTTTCCGCCGGGAGGGGGAAAGAACCGTTCAGCCAGGTGATCTGCTGACGGAGCTCTTCTTCCTGGATTTCCAGGGAAACCTGGCCGACCCGGATCTTGCCGGGGATGATCTCATAAAATGCGGGCCGGTCATATCCCTCTTTGATCCGTTTGATCAAGAACTTTTCCTTCCCGTTGCTGGCCTCTACATAGGCCACCTTACAGGGCTCGAACGCTGGGCGGTCGCTTACAAACGTCTCCCGGTCGACGGACAGTTCTTCCAGAGTATGGTGCCCGTGAACCTCCAGAAACTCTTTCTGCTCGTCCAGGTCGTCGGTAGCCCATTCCACTCCGGGGAGTTCCGAGGACGGACCGAAATCCCCCCAAATCCCGTATTGGGGGATGACTTTGTCGCATTGGGCGCAACGGATCAGCTTTTCTACCATGATAAGTTCTCCCTTTCGGTCTTTTTAGTGGAAGCTGACGGACGGATGAATCGTAGGAAAGGCCCCATCCCGCTTGAGCTGTTTCAAGAAGACCCCCACGATTTGGGGGTCAAACTGACTCCCCGCATTCACTTCGATCTCTTCCTCTACCTTGTTCAGGGAGAGCCCCCGACGGTAGGGGCGGTCGGAAATCATAGCGTCGTAAGAATCAGCCAGGGTGATAATCCGGGCCAGCAGGGGGATATCCTCCCCGGTCAGGCCGTCCGGATACCCATTTCCGTCCCATCTTTCGTGGTGGTGACGGATCGCGGAGATGATGGTGTGGGAAAAGGCAAGCGGCTCGATCAGATGGACACCCTTCACCGGATGGAGACGGATGTCCAGGCTGTCCTTTTCGCTGAGCTGGTTTTTTTGCAGCAAGCGGTTGCTAAGGCCCACTTTGCCGATGTCATGGAGAAGGGTGGCGATCTGCAAGTCTTCTTTTTCCTGCGATGAGAGGTGAAGTTCCTGGGCGATCAGGTCGGAATAGACCGATACCCGCTCCGAATGGCCGCTGGTGTACGGTTCCTTGCTCTCCAGGATGTAGATGAGAACCTTGAGAAAGTCCAGATAGTTCACCGAAACCTTCTGCATCCGGAAATTTTCAAGCTGTTGGATGGACTCCTCGATTTCGCGGTTCAGCTCCTGGGCTTCGGGTGAGAGGTCGAGGCTGGCGCTGAGGTTGGCCAGGGCTTCTCCCTCCCTGTCCGTTTCCAAATGCCTTAAGGCCTGGAACCTCTGGAGGAGATTCTTAATGGCCAGGTTGAAATTCCGGCGCTCGACCGATTTCTTGACAATGGATATGATTTCGGCAACATTGAAAGGCTTGAAGATGAAGTCCACGGCTCCCAGACGAAAGGCTTCCACGGCGGTGTTCATCGTGCCATAGCCGGTGATGACCACCACCTCGGTGTCATGGCGCATTTTTTTGATCTCGCGCAAGACATCGATCCCCGATAGACCCGGCATACGAAGGTCAAGGGTGACCAGATCCACATTTTCCCGGCACAGGAAATCCAGGGCGTCCTGTCCGTTGTCTACGGCATGGACGTCATAGATGGGTTTGAGGATCATTCGGATGGATTCCCGGGGGCCGAATTCGTCGTCTACAACGAGTACCGATCCTTTGACTGCCATAGTGCGCTCACAGGAGGGAAGAATTTTTGACTTGCCTAGGAGTTTCAGGCTACTCCCTTTTGAGCAAGATCTATGCCGTCGGGATTTTTTCATCCGGTGTTTTAGGCAATCCTTGATTTTTTTATGTTTTTGAAGGTATGCGGGCTAAAAGCTTTAATTACCGTATAACTCTAAGATATCTTATATGTCAATTCAATGACTGCTAGAGTTAATTTTTTAACCCCCTAATTTCCCGGAGCCCCGGAATTGAGGTCCTTGCCCTGGGTCCATTCGGGGTAGACCTCTTTGTTCTCATTCAGAGTGGAACGGAGTCCTTTGATCTGTTGAATCAAGTTTTTTATCTTCAGGTTGTAGGTCCGCCGCTCGAAGGATTTACTCACGATAGCAATAATATCGGCGACGTTGAATGGCTTGGAGATGAAATCCCCGGCGCCGAAACGGATGGCTTCCTGGGCATTACTTAAAGTCCCATAGCCAGTGATGACGATAACTTCTACATCTGGATGTATTTTTTTGATTTCGCGCAACACATCGATACCCGAAAGTCCGGGCATCTTTAAATCCAGGGTCACCAGGTCGATTGTCTTATCATGTATGCAACGGAGAGCTTCATTCCCGTCCCCGGCGGTAAAAACTTCATAAATGGGCTTAAGAATCATACGGAGGGACTCCCGGGGTCCGACCTCATCATCCACAATCAGAATTGTTCCCTTGTTTGCCATTCAGGACTCCTTACAAAAAAATCCGGCTCGTTAATCGGCCCATGTTAAACACATTTAAAGAAAGTCCAACAATCTTTTCGTCAAAATAGAGAAAAACTTTAGGTTATTTTGATCCTCATGGAAATTTCTATAGTTTTTATAAGTCATTGCTTTTACAATAAATATGAAACTATTGCAGAATTTTTCCCGGTAAAGGCCTCTGAATTCCAAATCTTTAATTTCAGCAAACGCATGAGATAGGGAGTCAACTTTTTGAATATATATTTGCGATCCTATTTTTCCCCGGGGAAAGGGTGTTATTTTCTGCCGACCGGGGAATAAAACTAATTTTTCATTATTTGGGAATATTTTTATATTTTATCGGCCCCGTGGGTCGCGCAGGTGAATCCTTGGCAAATATTTTGCATCATACTTATTAAAATTTTATAGAGGAGAAAATAATGACTGCGGTGGCTACCAGTAAGACGAAGAAAATGGGCATGACCTGCCAGCGTTGCGGAGGCAGGATGATATTTGAAAAATTCTACGATGTGAACAATGTATTTTTCGGTTGGCATTGCGTAATCTGTGGTGAAATTCTTGACGCAGTGATTCTCTTGCATCGTTTGAGCCAAGATGCTGATTTAAGAATTCCAGAAGAAGAACATGATGTTATGTTGTTGCTCAAAAAATACTTGCATGCCCGCCCAAAGGAGCTGAAGGGGGGCAGAAAAAACAGAAGGGAGGGAATGGCGGATTCCCTAAAAACTAAGGAAGGCATATTGTAAATAGGATTTGGCACCTATTGTGCTTTCAAAAAGTGACCTATTAGTCAACCTGCCTGGGAACTTTGGGATGGTTTCCAGGCAGTTTTTTTTTGACATACTCAGAACAACATGTGGTAAAAAATGTACATTATGCTAAAATCTATGGAAATATTTCAACGCTCCTACCGCTTAAATGCCCGGAAAAGGGTGAAAAGGTTTATATTGAAAAGGGGAAAATGGGCTGGTATATTCAAGAAAAGAGCGAGTCTTTCCCTCCTGGGGTGCACCGTCGAGGCTCGGATCTTCATTCGGTAGGTTCATGGTCCCCTCGCGGGGCCTACAAGTGTACGATTCGACAACGGCTTCAAATGGGCAAAAGGGGGTTTCCTGCCGAACATAAGGTTCAAACCGATAGGGATAGTCCGTAACGACATCCGGAAGAAAAAGAGAGCAGGATGGGGGGCGGTGGTATCGGAAATCGCTCTATCTCCCAAGTTTGAAGAAGGCTTGGAGGGGATCGAAGAGTACTCTCATCTGTTCGTTCTTTTTTGGTTGAGCCGGGTTCCTCCGAATGCCAGGGGGCGGAGACTGAAGATCCATCCCAGATCCCGCAGGGATCTCCCCCTGGTGGGAATTTTCGGAACCCGAACCCAATACCGTCCTAACCCAATCGGCCTCACTCAGGTCCGATTGCTGAAGCGGGAAAGAAATGTCCTGCGGGTGAAAGGATTGGACGCCATGAACGGGACACCCATCCTGGACATCAAGCCCATCTCCCCGCGGGACGAAATTCCCCGCAAGACCCGGGTGCCCGGCTGGTATCAACGCCTATGGGGAAAAAGACCACTTAGGAACGACATGAAAGCGGGGAGGAAAAGTTGAACTCCTTCTTATTGATTCAAATCATGGGAAGGCATGAAAACTTCATCCAGGATGGGGCGACCCAGGGAGGTTGAGAGTATGGCAAAAATTGAGGCAATTAAGGCACGGGAGATTCTGGATTCCCGGGGCAATCCGACGGTAGAGGTGGATATTCATCTGAACGGGGGGGCCAGAGGAAGGGCCGCAGTACCCTCCGGGGCATCTACTGGAGAAAGGGAGGCCTTGGAACTCCGGGATGGGGACAAGAAGCGTTTCTTGGGCAAGGGGGTCCTGAAAGCTGTCCAGAATATCCGGGAGATCATCGCCCCAAAGATTCAAGGCATGGAGGCGACCGACCAGGTTGGCCTGGACCGTCTCATGATCGAGTTGGATGGCACCGAGAATAAATCCAAGCTTGGGGCCAATGCCATCCTGGGGGTTTCCATGGCCGCCTGTCGCGCTTCGGCCCAGGCGCTCGGGATTCCCCTTTACCGCTACCTGGGAGGGACCGGAGCGCGAGAAATTCCCGTGCCGCTGATGAACTTTGTCAACGGGGGAGCCCATGCGGACAACACCCTGGATATTCAGGAATTCATGGTAGTCCCGGCCGGAGCGAAGAGCTTTGCGGAAGCCCTGCGCATGGGGGCGGAAANNTACGCTCCCCGTCTGGCCTCGAATGAGGAAGCCCTGCAATGTATCATGGAAGCCATCGCCGCAGCGGGGTATGTCCCGGGGAAGGATGCCTTTCTTGCCCTGGATTCCGCTGCCAGCGGGTTTTACCGGGATGGATTTTACGCGATCAAGGTCGGCAAGAAGGAAAAGCTCACCCCCGATGAGATGATCGACTTTTACGAAGACCTGGTGAATCGATA
>PMCE01000074.1:0-5955 GCA_003154025.1 Syntrophaceae bacterium | reverse complement strand
TCAAGCTCAACCAGATCGGGACCGTCACCGAGACGATGGAGACCATCGAGATGGCCCGGCGCGCCCACTATACAGCCGTCGTCTCCCACCGCTCAGGGGAAACCGAAGACTCCTTTATTGCCGACCTGGCCGTGGCCGTTAATGCGGGTCAGATCAAATCGGGGTCTGCCTCCCGGAGCGAGCGGATGGCCAAGTACAACCAGCTTTTGAGGATTGAGGAGGAACTGGGGGATACCGCCGTTTTCAGGGGAGCGAAGGTCTTTTACAGCATCGGGGAGGGGTGAAAAAGATGGCGAGCAAAACCAAGAAGGAGGCCCGAGGGTTGACCGGACTGGAGATGCTGGGGGTCGCCATCCGGGCGGAAATGGAAGCCCACCGGTTCTACACCCGGGCCCGGATGGGGGTCCTGAACCCGCTGCTTAAGGAGAAGCTTTCCCGCCTGGCCGCCGAGGAGAAGAGGCACCGTCAGATCCTGGAAGAGAGGTACAAGAAAAGCTCGGGCGAGCCGTTCCCGGCCATCCCCCGGAAAGGAGGGGCCGAGGGGAAGGGGAAAATGCCCCGGGACCTGAGTCCGGAGGAAATCCTGAAGGTAGCCATCCAGAAGGAACAGGAGGCCGCCCAGTTCTACCAGAGGGAGGCGCAAAGATCCACGGACATGAGTGGGCGGTTCATGCTGGAGTACCTCGCCGATTTCGAGCGGAACCATGAACGCAGTCTGCAGGCCGAGCTGAAGGCCCTGAACCGTTTCCCAGACTGGTTTTCCCTGAGAGACCCCGTGGTAATGCTGGTCGGTCCCTGAGGGGAAACGGCTTGCAAGCGGAAGAGGACGGTGGGCATGAAAAAGTGGGAATACCACATCACCCGTTACCATCTGAAAGACTTTATCCGGGAAGGAGAACCGGTCCGGACAGCTTTTTATTGCGACCAGCGCGGGGAGTGCTTCCTCCACGACCTTTCCCTGGCTGCGGCCGAAGGGGTCCGGGACATTCTTAACGAAGAGGGCCAGAACGGGTGGGAATTGGTCCAATGGGGATACCACCAAGATGAGCTGATGTGCCTCTGGAAGCGGGCTCTGGATTAAAAGAGAAAGCGGGAGATGGCTTGCTGACCCTCCTCCGGGGGGAGAAGCCTTCCGGCGCGGGCGGAGAGGAAAAATTTATTGGTCCGGTGGGGATAGCCTCTTGAAAAGGGTCAACCTTGTCATCCTAACCCTCTGCCTTGCCGTCGGGGTCGTGGGGGGGCTGATTTATCTTTCCCGCTGGCCTGAGACCTCCTCCTTGGTAAGCGGGATTGAGATTTACGGCAACATCCAGCGCCTGAAGATTTTCATCCTCTCCTTCGGTCTGTGGGCTCCCCTCATCTCCGCCTTCCTGATGGTCGCCCAATCGGTCGTTCTGTTCCTCCCCGCCTTTCCCATCTTCGTGGTCAATACCCTGGTCTTCGGGCCGGTCTGGGGATTTCTTCTGTCCTGGAGCAGCGCGGTAACGGGGTCGATCGTCTGTTTTTCCATCGCCAGGAACCTGGGCCGTCCCGTGGTGCAACGCCTGGTGAACCCGGTGCACCTGGAGACGGCGGACCGCGTTTTGAAAAAGTACGAGAAACATGTCATCCTTCTCTTCGGATTTGTCCCGGTGATCTCTTTCGACGTGATCAGCTACTCCGCAGGTCTGACCCTTTTGACCTACTGGGAGTTTATCATCCTGGTCTTTGTGGCCCAGATCCCCAGCGCCCTCTTCTACACCCTGCTGGTTCACCGGATCGACCGGGGCACCTTGGATGTCTATTGGATTGTAGCCGCCGTTTTCTTCTTCCTCGTGGGGATTGGAAGCCTGGGGGCCCGGGCCTACCTGAATCGGCGGAGGCGGGAAGAGGTCTCCCGAACTACCGCGTGAGGCCTTCCGTTTGACCGAATCCCCAACATTCGCTCCCGTGACGAGAGAGAAAAGAAAGGCCCGGGTCCAGAGAGGACCCGGCGGGGGAAGAGAAAAGAGTCCATGCCCGAACTGCCGGAAGTAGAAACCATCGTCCGGGGCCTGCGGAGTCAGATCTCCAATCTGGAATTTTCCGGAGTGGAAGTCTGTCTGGAGAAGTGCCTGCAAGGCTCCAAGCAAAGGCTGGTCGAGGGGGTTCGGAAGAAGAAGATCCAGGCCGTCGCCCGCCGGGGGAAGAATATTGTCGTCTCTCTGGGCCAAGGGGAAGTCTTGCGGGTCCACTTGGGGATGACCGGCAGATTGCTGGTCGTGCCCGAGGATTCTCCCCGAGAGAAGCATACCCACCTCATTTTTTCTTTTCGCCGCCACCCGCTCCAACTCCGCTACGTGGACTCCCGCCGTTTCGGCCGGGTCTCTTGGGAAAAGACGGAAGGGGGAAGGGGGTCTTCCCTCTCCCGGCTGGGCCCCGAGCCCCTGGAGATATCGGCTCCGGATTTCATCCGGCGGGCGCGCTCCCGGCGGCGGGAGATCAAGCCGCTCCTGCTGGACCAGCATTTTCTGGCGGGAGTGGGAAATATCTATGCCGATGAGTCCCTGCACCGGGCGGGAATTCATCCCCGCAGGAAGTCCCATTCGCTGGGGGGAAAAACGCTGCGCCGGCTGCTCAAGGCCCTGCAGGAAGTCCTGCAAGAATCCATCCGCGCCGGAGGGTCGTCGGTACGATCTTACGTGAACTCCGCCGGAGTTGCGGGGGGCTTCCAGCATTTCTTGCGGGTCTATGGCCGGGAGGGAGACCCCTGTCGAACCTGCGGCCGGGAGATCGTACGAGAATCCGTCGGGGGTAGAAGCAGCTTTTATTGTCCCCGCTGTCAGCGCAGGCCCGCCCAAAAGAAAAGGTAGGTTTTCCCGGCCCGGCGATGATTCCTGATTTTAGAACAGAATCGGTTTTGATGCGGGACCAAGTGATTGGAAATGGGCCAGGAAAAAGTATTGCATAATCGATGCCCCCGTTCTAGAATGGTACCAAAACGAGCTGTGAATCTTCTCTCACGAGCCGGCAGGGGCGCATGGATCGGCTGCAGACCTTAAAAAAGTCCCTTTTCTTTTCCTCTCTCGCAGAACCCTCCCTGAAGGAAATCAGTCGTCTTTTCACCGAAGAAAAATACCGGCGGGACGATTACATCTTCTTCGAGGGGGATATCCCCGAATGGCTTCACCTCGTCATGGAAGGGAGGGTCAAGCTCCTCAAGCATACGGATACGGGCAAGGATATCATCCTCCAGATTTTCACCCCCGGAGACATGTTCGGAGAAATCGCCCTTTTTGACCGCAAGCCTTATGCGTCTTCGGCCCAGGCCATGGAGCCTTCCGCCATCCTAAAACTATCCCGGAAAGAATTTTTTCTCTTCTTCGGGCGCCACCCTTTCATTGCCACGGAGATGATCGCGGAACTGGGCCGGCAGTTGAGGGAAGCCCATGCCACCATCAAGAGCCTCGCTGTAGACCGGGTGGAGCAGCGAATCGCTCATATCCTGCTGAAGCTAGCGGATAAAGTCGGAGCCCCCGAAAAGGGAGGGGTCATGATCAACCTCCCCCTGACCCGCCAGGACTTGGCCGACATGGCCGGGACCACGGTGGAGACGGCCATCCGGGTGATGAGCCGATTTACCAAGTCCAAGATCATCAAGCCAGCCAACGGCAAGATTTTTCTCCTCCATCCCCAGACCTTGCAGCGAATCCTGGAGGGGAGAGAAGACCTCTGACCTTTCCGCCGCAGAAAAAAAAGCTCTGCTCTGGACCTCCAAGAGCCGGGGGGGGACTTTTTCCTTTTTTTTGCCTTGACCGCTGAACGCAACGATGAAACCCGGGGTGCGAGGTTGAAAGATTCGAGCTGGAAGAGGAAGCTGCTCCTCTTGGCCTTTTGCCTGGGGCTATTGGTGATTACGGCCAATTCTCTCGGCCTCTTCAGCTTCGCCCCCAGGAATCCTGGAAAGGTCGAATGCCTGGGAAAAGAAGAACTCTCGGCACCCGTCTTCTCCCTGCCGGACCTGAAGGGGGAAAAGGTCGACCTGGTTTCCTTCCAGGGGCGAGTGATTATCATCGATTTTTGGGCAACCTGGTGCGGCCCATGCCGGGAAGAAATTCCCCGGTTGAACCAAATCTCCCAGAAGTACCGGGATCAGGGAGTGGTGGTCATCGGGATCTCCCTCGACCGCAAGGATCCCGCGGCGGTGAAGAAGGTCCTGGACTCCCTCCAGGTCGAATACCTAAACCTCATGGGCGGTGAGGAGGTCTTCGAGAAATACGGCCAGGTTGCCAATTGGGGTGCGATCCGGGGAATCCCGGCCACTTTCATTATCGACCGGAAAGGCGTGATCTGCCAGAAGTTTCTGGGCCTGACCGAGACGAGGGTCCTGGAAGAGGCGCTTCGGGCCATCCTCTAGCGGGATATGATTTAGATCATTTTTTTTGACCGGGCAGAATGATTAGTTTAGTTGCTACGGGCAATAAGGGTTTAGAGAAAAGGGAGGGGGAGGAATTCATGGGGGGAGGGAAACGAACGATCGACAAAGAGATGAGCATCGGCGAGGTCCTCGAAAAATATCCCCAGGCTCGCCGGGTGTTTCGCAAGCATTTTGGGGAAGGATGCTTTAATTGCCCCGGTTCAAGGATGGAGAGCATCCAATTCGGCGCCCTGATGCACAATAAGGATGTCAACGCCATTCTGGAAGACTTGAATGCCCAGATCCAATAACGAGGAGGAGCGATGAGCTACAAAATTACCGACGACTGTATCATGTGCGGCACGTGCAAGGAAGAATGCCCGGTGGAGGCCATCAGCGAAGGGGATCCCAAGTATGTGATCGACCCGGAAAAGTGCACCGACTGCGGAACCTGCGCCGAGGTCTGCCCCGTCGAGGCTTGTGTTACCGAGTAATCGGGTTTTTCACCCTCGAAGGTTCAAGGAGGCTGACGTGAAGGAAAAAGTACAGGAAGTCATCGATGAAATTCGTCCCGCTCTGGAGGCTGACGGGGGGAATATCGAGCTGGTTGAGGTGGGAGAAGACGGAGTGGTGAAGGTCAGACTCATGGGGGCCTGCGGCTCCTGTCCCATGTCCCAGCTTACCTTGAAACGGGGCGTAGAGGCGCGCCTGAAAGCCAAGGTCCCCGGGGTCAAGGAAGTGGTGGCGGTTTGAAAAAAACAGTGACAGTGTGAGTGTGAGTATTTGTTTTACTGACACTCACACTGACACTCACACTCACATTAAATTATCCTTCCCACCGCCAACCCCTCGGCCACTGCTTCTAGCGCCTTGCGCGGGCTCTTCGCATCCCCGATCACGTAGGTTTCTTTGACCCGGTCTTTGATCTGATTAACCAGAGAGCTGACCGATTTGGCTCCGGCGGCAAGCACAACCGTATCCCCCGAAATCAACTCTTCCCGTCCCCCCCGGTCAATCACGACTCCTTGCCCGTTAATCTCCTTGGCCAAAGCCTTCGTAAGGGTCCTGACGCCCAGACGGGCTAAGTCCTGCAGGATGGTCCAGCGGGTGCTGGGGCCGATATCCTGGCCGATCTTATTCAACATCTCCAGTACCGTAATTTTCTTCAAGCCGCGATAGAGGAGAGTCTGGAGGGTTTCCGGGCTCTCGGCCTGGTTGAACATCAGGAAATGGAGGGTTGCGGCATCGATCGTTCCTTTCCGGGCCAGGAGCAGGGCCGTCTCCAGACCCACCGCCCCTCCGCCAATCACTACCACTTCTTTTCCCGTATCCGCCTTGCCGGACAAAACATCCCAGGCAAGAACCACGTTGGACCGGGTGGCCCCCTTGATGTCGGGGATGGCAGGTTCAGCCCCGGTCGCCAGAATTACCACCTCGGGTTTTTCCCTCTCCACCTGCTGGGGAGTGGCTTCGGTGGACGTGTGCACCGTGACCTTCAGCTCCTTCATCTGGTTTTCCAGGTAACGGACAAAGGTGAAAAATTCCGCCCGTCCCGGAGGGGCGGCGGCCAGGGGAAGCTG
>PMCE01000438.1 GCA_003154025.1 Syntrophaceae bacterium | reverse complement strand
ACGCAGGGCTTGCCCATGCCCCGGGCGACCAGGGCGGCGTGGGAGGTCATCCCGCCGCGGGAGGTCAGGATTCCTTCGGCGGCGTTCATCCCATGGATGTCTTCCGGGGAGGTTTCGATGCGCACGAGAACATTCTTCTTCCCCGCTTTGGCCAGTTCCATGGCCCGCTCCGAGTTGAAGACCGCGGCCCCGCAGGCAGCGCCCGGTCCGGCGTTCAACCCTTTGGCCAGGAATTTTCCGGTTTTGATGGCTTCCGCCTTGGCCTGGAGATTGAAGATCGGCGCCAGAAGCTGGTTCAGGGAGTCGGGGTCGATGCGGGAGATGGCCGTCTTCTTGTCGATCAGCTTCTCGCCCACCATCTCCACGGCGATCCGCAGGGCGGCGAAGGCGGTCCGCTTTCCACTGCGGGTCTGGAGCATCCAGAGCTTTCCCTGCTGGACGGTGAACTCGATGTCCTGCATGTCCTTGAAGTGTTTTTCCAGGCGCTGGTAGATCTTTTCCAGCTCCCCGTAAGGCTTGGGAAGCATCTCTTCCATGGAAAGAAGGTTCGGGTCGGCCTTGCGGTTCTTGCCGATGGGCTGGGGGGTCCGGATTCCGGCCACCACGTCCTCCCCCTGGGCGTTGGGCAGGAACTCGCCGAAGAAGACCTTTTCTCCCGTGGCCGGGTCGCGGGTGAAGGCCACACCCGTAGCGCTCTCTCCACCCATGTTACCGAAGACCATGGTCTGGACGTTAACCGCCGTACCCCAGTCCTCGGGGATTTTGTTCAATCGGCGATAGGTAATCGCCCGGGGGGTATTCCAGGATTCGAAGACCGCCCCGATGGACCCCCAGAGCTGTTTGCCGGGGTCTTCGGGAAAATCATTCCCGGTTTCCTGTTTGACCAGGGCCTTGAACTTTTCCACCAGCTGCTTCCAGTCGTCGGCGGAGAGTTCGATGTCCAGCTTGACGCTCTTTTCCTTTTTCTTGGCGGCGATGAACTCTTCCATCTTTTGCCGGTGAACGCCCAGGACGACGTCGCTGTACATCTGGATGAACCGGCGGTAGGAGTCATAGGCGAAACGGGCGTCGCCGGATTTTTCAGCCAGGCCTTTGACTGTCTTTTCATTGAGCCCCAGGTTCAGGATCGTATCCATCATGCCGGGCATGGAAACCCGGGCGCCGGAACGGACGGAGAGGAGAAGGGGGTTCTCCGGATCGCCGAATGTGGCCCCCAAGGCCTTCTCCACCTTGGCCAGGCTCTTCTGAACCTGGTCCTTCAGTTCCTTCGGGTATTTTCTCTTGTTGGCATAATAGAAGGTACAGACCTCAGTGGTGATGGTGAACCCCGGCGGAACCGGGATATTCAGGTTGGTCATTTCGGCAAGGTCGCACCCTTTCCCCCCCAGGAGGTTGCGCATCTTGCTGTTCCCCTCCGCTTTGCCCGCGCCGAAGAAATAAACGTATTTTTTCGCCATCTCCCCACCTCTTCTTTTTTTATTAGGACGCACATTTACGCAGATAAACAGAGATAAAAATGAAAAAAATCACGCAACCAAATAGCGCATTTTCGCCATTCTTCATGTTTATTTGTGGTTCTCTTAGGCCCATTATCTTCTTAATCTTAATCCGTATTTTCTGCGTTCATCTGCGTCCCGTTAGTTTTTAACTTTAGCAGTCGTCGCCGGCTCTCTTCTTCGGTGTCCCGAAGTTGACAAAGCGCAAAGCCGGCCGCCCGCTCAACACCCGGTCCACATCCTCAGCTACGGCATTCACCACTTTTTCCTGGGCTTCGTAGGTCAGGCCGGCCGTATGGGGCGTGAGGATGATGTTGTCCAGCCCGTGAAGCGGGCTTTCGCCCGGGGGTTCTTTCTCCCTTACATCCAGGGCCGCGCCCGCCAAATCCCCCCGTTTCAGGGCTTGAGCCAGGTCCGCCTCCGAAAGGACTTCTCCCCGGGAGGTGTTGATCAGAAAAGCGGTCTTTTTCATCTTGCGGAGCGCGTCTCCGTTCAGAATTCCCCGGGTTTCGGGTGTCAGGGGCAGATGAAGAGTGAGGAAGTCCGCCTCGGCCAGAACCCGGTCAAAAGAAGTCAAGTCCGCGCCCGATTCCGTTGCTTGAAGGGTGGTAGAGGAGAGATAAGCGTCATAGGCTAAAATGCGCATGCCGAAGGCTTTGGCCCGCAAGGCCACACGGAAGCCGATCTTGCCCAGCCCCAGAATCCCCAGGGTTTTGCCCAGAAGCTCGAAGCCGTGGTATTTCTTCCTTTCCCAGGCGCCGCCTTTGGTGGAGCGGTCGGCCGCGGGAATTTTCCGG
Source organism: Syntrophaceae bacterium (assembly GCA_003154025.1). The sequence continues at coordinate 9,509 of PMCE01000438.1, read as the reverse complement.
GCCAGGGCCAGGAGAAGGGCAAAGACATGTTCCGCCACGGATACGGCGTTCTCTTCCGGGCTGAAGGCCACCACCACTCCCTCCTGGGTGGCCGCGGGAACATCAATATTGTCGTAGCCGGCGCCGGCCCTTCCGATGACCCGCAGAGCCAGGGCCTTGCTCAGTAGGCTGACATTGACCTTGGTCTGATTGCGGACGATCAGGGCCTCATATTCGGAAATCATTCCCTCCAGTTCAGGGACTTTTTTCCACAGATCGGGGTCATAATGCACCTGGTACTTTCCTTTCAGGCGATCGATTCCCGTGCCGGTCACGTCTTCGCTGATGAGGATCTTCCTGGGGCTAGCCACGGTTCAATCTCCCTTTCCCAGGTACTCGCGGCCCGGATCCACTTCTTCCCGGAGGACCCGCAATTCATCGGCCGAAGGGGCCTGCACGGCAGTTACGGAAGAAGCCGGCTGGACTTTGAATTCCGTGCTTTCCTGGACTTTTTCCAGGGTCACCCCGGGCATGAGCTTGTTTACTTTGAGCCTCCCATCCTTTTTATCCACCGCCATGACGGCCAAATCGGTAACCACAGTGAAATCGGGGGAGGGGGATTTCAGACCGGCTTTCCTCCGCGCGTCCGGGCCGTCGAGGTACCCCGGGCTGGTCACATAGGAGCAGCGCTCCGGAAACCTTCTTTTTTCATGGGGGGTGATGACCAGAATCCGTTTCGCCAGGGAGGCGATATCATTGGCTCCCCCGCTGCCGGGAAAACGCACTTTGGGGCGCTGGTAATTCCCGATCACGGTGCTGTTGATGTTGCCAAAATGGTCGATCTGCGCTCCGCCCAAAAAGCCCACATCCACCATTCCTCGTTGGAGAAGGCACCCCAGGACTTCCCGCAGGGTTCCCAGCTTGGCCGCGCGGTGCATGGCCCGCGGGTCAGAGACCGAGATGGGGACGGGGAGAACCTCCGGAGAAATGGGACCGGTCTCCACCACGAAGCACATGTTCTTGGCACGGGTTTTCTGGGCAAACATAGCCGCCACCATGGGCATACCCGTGCCGACAAATACCGTCTCGCCGTCGTGAATATGCCGGCCTGCTTCGATGATCATAAGTTCGTTTAAGGTGTAATCCGCGGGCATGTCAGAGCCTCAATCGAAGAACAGGGGTCAAGGGCCGAGTGAAAGAAACTTTTCTGCTGGGATCACTTGTGCCCTGGAGCCCTGGAATCCAGGGCCCCTCGCTTGTGAACCATAAATCACGGGTCGATGATTCAAAGCTTCGAGGGGCCGAGCAAAGGATTGTCTCTAAAGAAGCACTCGGACCCTTGAATCCTGGGACCCTAGATCCCTTTCTTTTAAAGCATTTCCACCATTTCCTGGCGGAGGCGGTTGTATTTCCTCAAGCCTCCGGCTTTCTCCAAGCACTCGTCGAAATTGGAACAGGAGAAGACGTACTTCTCTACAAAAGCTTCGAAGGCTGCTCCGCCCTCCCGGGCCGCCTTCTGGTACTCCCGCAGGTGTTCGGCATCGTGCGAATAGCAGCGGTAAACCGACGTGGGGTGGGCTCCCCAGGGTTGATGAACGACGGCACTCACGTAAACATAGGGAATGGTGGTCCGTTCGGGATGCCGGCGGATTTCGTCCGAAGAAACAATCTCCTCGCAGGAGACGATGACCGCCTTGGAAGCCCGGATCATCTCCGGCTCATGGGCCAGGAACCCTTCGATAATCAGATTGCCGGTTTCATCGGCTTTCTGGGCATGGATGACGGAGACGTCCGGGTTGAGAGAGGGGAGGAGCACCACCTTTTCCTCCGGGTTCCAGGGGTTGCCGATGATCTCGTATTTCTTCCCCGTGGAAGCGGATTTCTGGGCCAGGATATCGGAGCCCAGGAGACTCTGGATGGCCATGAAGGGAAGGCCCATCTCTCCGCCAAGAAAACGGCTCACCATTGCCAGGTGGCTGTAGTCTTCATTCTCCAGCTTTCCCTGCTCGATGGCTTTCCTCCAGCAGTGGGTTGTTCCGAAGCGTTCCACATTGCCGGTTCCCAATTCGGTCCGCCGGACCAAACCCATTCCCACCATCATGTCCATAGGAATGGAGAGGTTGCAGCCTACCAGGGTTAAATCCTTTTTCCGCTGCCGGATCATTTCGTGGTAAAGGCACATGGAGGAACGCCCGATGGACTGCCCCCCCATGCCCACCAATGCACCGTCAAAAACGAAACGCGCGACCGCTTCGGCCGCGGTCATGAGTTTGCTCTTCTGTTTATTGCCTTCTTGCAATCCTCATCCCTCTTGCGGAGTGATAAAAAGGTCTAGCACCACCCCCCCATTGGGCCGAGTGGAGAGCCGATAATTATGTATAATTTATACATTATGCAGGGAGCGGGGTCAAGACCCTTCTCGATTGCAAATTGTAAATTGCGAACTGCGGATTGCGAATTAAAAAACCCTTAGGTCCAGCATTCATCACAAATACTTGGCTATCCCTTTTCCTCCGTGCGGTGGCGGACATAAAGAACCCGGTATTTTTCCCCAATTCGCAATCCGCAATCCTGGTTTGGTGCTTAGGCATTCAATTCGCAATTTGCAATGCGCAATGCGCAATCCAATCAGGCCTCCCCGGCCCGCAGGCTCATCCTCACTTTGGGCACAGGTCCCTCGCCGCCTCCGGCAGGCCCAGGGCCATGAGTTTCTTCCCGGTGGGGATCCCGTTGGAATCCCATCCGCGCAAGCGGTAATACTCCTCCAGCATTTCCTTGAACTCGTCCGGTGGAGTGGACATCCATTTGGAAGGTCCCTCCGGGATCACCTGCTGGGAGGTTCGATAGGGAAGGGCATCATCCTTACGGCTAACCGCTTCCCGGCAGTTGAAAGCCCTTTCCAGGTTGTAGATCTGCTCGCCGGTTCTTTCCAGCTCCTCCAAGGTCACAATCCACCCAATGACCGCGTCGATCATTTTCACATAGTTCTCATTGATTACCCCCCAAAGCCCCTTTCGCTGGCGAAACGGCATTGGGTCAACGAATCATCCAGGGCGGTAAAATTCTGCGTCCGGAAGGCAAAGATCGGGGCGACCTGGGCTTTGGTACGGTCGAACTCTCCGGCATACTGGAGCGTTGGACGGGCATCGTGATGGCTTCCTCCGTCTCTTTCGTCAATTTCCCCCACAAGGGGGCGTCGGGTTTGAACTGCACGCCGGATTCGTCGACCACCAGATACACGGGAGATCTGGCTTTTCCCGAGATGACGATGGCTTCGAATCCGGTGCGTTTCTGGGTGATGGCAAAACGGCCGCCGAAGGTGGGATCAAAGAAAAGCCCGTTCAAGGGGGATTGCGTGGCTACATAAGCCCGGCTGGTACTGGGCAGGGGAGTATCCGTAATCGGCCCTACGGCGAAGACCACCAGGTTTTCCGGAGAGAAAGGATCCACCCCTTTCCCCAGCCCATCGTACAGGATTTTAGCTGCAAAACCATTCCCGCCCAGGAATTTTCTCGCAAAGGCCTCGTCGAAGTTTTCCACGCTGGAATTCTGCTGGGTCAGATCGATGCGCAAAATCCTTCGCATGTAACCGTACATGCCACCTCCCGAAGTTGATCTGAAATGTCTTACTCTATCGTCTGCCCGGGGTTCATCGCTATGACCTTGACCTTCGGCTGGCCCTTCATCACCTCGATGAAGGCCTCCGGAGTGCCGGTCAAGACCGGGAAGGTTCCGTAATGCATGGGGATCACATATTGAGGCCGCAGCAGCTTGCAGGCATAAGCCGCTTCCTGAGGGTCCATGGTGAAATGGCTGCCGATGGGGAGAAAAGCCAGGGCGGGGGTATAAATTTCCCCAAAGATTTTCATGTCGGCCATGACCGAAGTATCTCCCGCGTGGTAGACGGTGAATCCGTTTTCGAAGCGGATGATAAAGCCTACGGGCTCGCCGGCATAAATTACCTGATTCCCTTCGGTGACCGAGGAGCTGTGCTGGGCATTGACCATGGTGATCCGGATCCCTTTGAAGGTGTAGCTCCCGCCTTTATTCATTCGGACCAAATTCTTCACCCCTTTATTGGAAAGGTAGGTGGCCAGTTCAGCCATGACTACCGCCGTGGCATTGGTCTTCTGGGCAATGGCCACCGTGTCCCCCAGGTGGTCCCCATGGCCATGAGTGACTAGAATCAGGTCGGCTTTGTCCACTTCTTTTTGATCCGGAGGAGTCTTGGGATTGTTGCTTAGATAGGGGTCGATCACGATGATCACTCCCTGAGGGGAAACGAGCTTGAAGGCCGAATGACCCAAGTAGGTAATCTTTACCCCTTTGCCAATCTCGGCGGCAGGAAGGAAAGGGGAGAAGAAAGTCATACCCAGAAATACGGATACCGCCAGAAGGCCCAATACCTTTTTTCCCATGCCCCAACCTCCTTTTATGAATAGTGAGTCGACATTCGCCCATTGACCATTGCTAATTGATCAATCCTAGTATTTTGGCTTTCGTTTTTCGAGAAAGGCTTTCATCCCCTCTTTAGGTTCAGGCGTTTTGTAGCATTCCCGGAAGGCCCGGATCCCCGCTTCTGCCGCATCACTCAGATGGAGATCCATCCACTGAGCGATGAGTTTCTTCTGCAAGACCATAGCGGATGGGCCGTATTGGAGAGCTTTTTCCGCCATCTGCCGCGTCGCCTCATTTAACTGGGGGTAGGGGACAACCTGGTTGATCAACCCGATCCGCCGGGCTTCCAGGGCGTCGATCATTTCCCCCAGATAAACCATCTCCGCGGCGCGCCCTAGGCCGATTAACCGGGGGAGGTAGGCGGCCTCGATGACCGACGGAATTCCCACCCGCACTTCGGGCATGCCGAAGCGGGCCCGGTCGGAGGCGATTCGCAGGTCGCAGGCCGCCACCATCTCCAACCCGCCCCCCAGGGCAAAACCGTTGATGGAAGCGATGACCAGCTTTTCCGACCGGCGGATGGCCAGGAAGCAGCGGTGCAAATCGGTAATGAACCTCTCCGCCCCGTCCGGGTCCAAGTCCATCATGGCCTTTACATCCACCCCGCCCACAAAGGCTCTGTCGCCGCTTCCGGTAAGGATGATGACCCGCACATCCTTTTCCCTGCTCCAACGGTTGATTTCGCCCGTCAAGGTGAGGATCAACTCGTGGGTGAGGGTATTGAGCGCTTCGGGACGGTTGATCGTGATGGCCGCCACGGGTCCGTCTTGCTTAGCGGTGAGCATAAAATATACCTTGAAATTGCGAATTGTGCATTGCGAATTGGGAATTGAAAGACTACAAAAACCAAAGATTAAACATCGCCCATTGGTTTTTCAATCCGCAATCAGCTGCCCTTGTTTTGCTCTTTGTTAAATCTGCCATCTGCAATCTGAAATCGGATATTCCTGTTTTGGTTCTTTCAATTCGCAATGAACAATGCGCAATTCGCAATCAGATCGTCGGTCCGGTGGTATAGATCTCCACGGTCTGGTCGTACTTCAAGGTTTCGGCCTTCACTTTCTTGCCGCCGCCCACAGCCAGAAGGGTCTCGTAGATCTGCCGTCCGACTTCATCGATGCTGACTTGGCCGGATAGAACCCCGCTGGCGTCGAGGTCGATATGATCCTTCATGGCCCGGACCTTGGCGGGATTGCCGGCCACCTTGATCACCGGGACGAGGGGATAGCCCTGCGGTGCTCCTCCCCCGGTGGAAAAGACAATGACGTTGGCCCCGGCTGCGGACAGACCGGTCATGATCTCCGCCTCTTTGCCCGGAGAATCCAGGGCGAAGAGGCCTTTTCCCTGGATAGACTCGCCGTATTCCAGGACCCCGTCGATGGGCATGGAACCGGATTTGCAGATGGCCCCCAGGGATTTCTCTTCGATGGTGGTCAGCCCCCCGCGAATATTCCCCGGCGTGGGGTTTCCTCCCCGCATGTCAAAACCCAGGGCTTTTACCCGGTCTTCCATCCGGTTCACGATGTGGATGATCTTCGCGGCCACTTCCGCATTCGCCGCTCTTCGGGCCAGAAGATGTTCCGCTCCGATGAATTCCGTCGTCTCCCCGAAAATGACCGCCCCGCCTTCGGCCAGAAGGATGTCGCTGGCCGCTCCCACCGCGGGGTTGCTGACCAGCCCGGAGGTGGTGTCGGAAGACCCGCATTTAATTCCCATGGCGAGGTGACTCGCGGGAACCGGCTTCCGTTTCATCCGGGATAAGGCCTGATCCAATTTGGCGGCCAGTTCAAGCCCCCGTTGGGTGGCCTTCTTCATCCCGCCCACCGCCTGGATGAGGACCTTCTCCACCTTCTGCCCGCGATCCTTCAGGCCCTTGTAGATTTCCGGAAGGGAAACGCTCTCACACCCCAGTCCCACGAGCAATACGGCCCCCACATTGGGGTTTGCTCCCAGGCTGATCAGGGTCTGGGTCACCCGGTCCACATCGGGCTTGAGTTGGGCGCAACCCTGATGGTGGAGCAGAGGCCTGGCGCTTTTGAATTTTTTGGCGATGGCCTGGGCCACCTCATTGGCGCAGAAGACCGTCGGGATAATGGCCAGATAATTCCGGGTTCCAGCCCGGCCGTTCCGACGGGGGTAGCCTAGAAAGCTGTCCATTTGGACCTCCTGGAAGAGTGAATTGGGGGGTAAGAATTGGGAGTTGTTAAAAGCGGGCCGTTCCAACTCTCTACTCCCACCTCTCAACTCACGGGCTTTTATACAGCGACCTCCCCTGGTCAAAGGCCTTGAGGTTTAATTCTTCCGTCCCCGGGGGTACGCTGTCCTTCAAACAGATTTTGACCTGGTCAGCCTGCAGAATCTTGGTCCCTTCCACCATGGCTCCCAGCATGACCACGTTGGCCACCATCTGCCTGCCCAATTCTTTGGCGGTACTGGTGGAGGGGACGGGAATCTGGCGCAGCTTGGGGTTTTCCCTGATCTTCACCAGGTCGGAATCGTAAAAGACCACTCCCCCCTCTTTGACCTCTCCGACGAGCTTGTCATAGGCCTCCTGGGACATGACCACAAAGACATCGGGGGCGACTACGCCTACATAGGTGATCTCCTGGTCATCGATAACCACGTTACACTGGCTGGCGCCTCCCCGGGCTTCGGTTCCATAAGACTGGGTCTGCGCCGCCTGCTTTCCGCCGAAGAGACAGGCGGTCTTTCCCAGGAGGATGCCGGCCAGGAGCAGACCCTGACCTCCGAATCCAGCAAAACGGACTTCCTGACGGGCCATTTCCTTACTCCTTCTGATGGGCTTTCAAGAATTCTTGGTACCGCTCCACAATCCCTTTCCGTTCCGGGCGGTGGACAAATTCGCCCAGGAGGTACTTGCCGGCCAATTCGTCCCGGCTGAGCTTTTGCGCATCCTTCTGCGAAACGGAGTGCTCTTTGATCCACTTCACCACTTCGTGGGGGGAGCTGGTCTTCAGCACATAGCGGCCGAAGTTCGTCGGGCACTGGAGCAGGACTTCGATAAAGGCCAGGCCCTTGGTCTGGATGCCTTTCTTGATCGAGGCGACCAGGGGCTTGAAGTCGGTGGACCTCCAGCGGGCCACGTAAGCGGCGCCGGCGGCCACCGCCATCTGGCACATGTCGAAGGGATCTTCGAGGTTCCCGTAAGGGGTCGTGGTGGTGACCGCGCCCACCGGGGAAGTGGGCGCGACCTGCCCGCCGGTCATGCCGTAGATCCCGTTATTGAAGAGGATGGCGGTCACATCCAGGTTCCGCCGGCAGGCGTGGATGAAGTGGTTGCCGCCGATGGCCCCGCAGTCTCCGTCGCCGGTAAAGAGGATGAAGTTCATGTCCGGCCGGGCCATCTTGAGCCCGGTGGCCACGGCAAAGATCCGGCCGTGATGGGCGTCGATATTGTCTCCCGCCCAGGTGGAATACGTGATCCGGCTGCTGCAGCCGACTCCCTGCACCCAGACCGTATCCTTAGGGGTTAATCCCAGCTCGTCGACGGCCAGCAGAACGGAATGGGTCACCTGGCCGATGCCGCACCCGGAACACGCCATATGGGGCATACGCTCCTTGCGGAGATATTTTTCGACCAAAGGGTGGAGCAGTTTCAAATTTTCACCGACCGCGCTCATTGATACCACCTCCTTATCTCGTTGAAAATCTGCATGGGAAGATGGGGTTCTACACCGCCGGAACCGAGATGGTAGACCTCTGCTTTTCCTTTGGCCGCCCGGGCGACCTCGCGGGAGAGCTGCCCGTCGATGTTCAGTTCGCAGACCAGGATGCTTTTCACCTTTTCGGCCACCTTGAGGACCTCCCCGTCGGGGAAGGGCCAGATGATGATGGGGCGGAAGAACCCCACCCTCATCCCTCTCTCCCGGGCGATGTCCACGGCGGCCATGGCCGGACGGGCATTTCCCCCGTAGGCGATGACCGCAAACTCGGCATCCTCCATCTTCTGTTTCTCCACCCGAACCAGCTTGTCGAGGTTTTCGGTCACTTTGTAAACCAGCCTCTTGGCCATCTTCTCCTGAATATCCTGGGCCGTGCTGGCATAGCCCTTGGAGGTGTGCGTGTAGGGGGAGACGCAGATGCCGTACCCCTCGCCGATATTGGGGAAGGGATACTGGATGACTCCCGGGGTATCCAGGGGGTACATGAGAAATTCTTCCGGGGGGACGGTGGGCTTGAACCTTTTGACCACCTTCAAATCTTCTTCCGGGGGGATGACCAGAAGCTCCCGGGTGTGCCCCACGGTCTCATCGGACAGAAGGAATACGGGGCAGCGGAAGATTTCCGAGAGGTTGAAGCATTCAATGGTCAGGTCGAAGGCCTCCTGGGTCGATTTGGGGGAGAGGGCGATGGCGCAGTGGTTTCCCCCGGCGGAACCGTAGCGGACCGTGTAGAGATCCCCCTGTCCCACGCGGGTGGCGACGCCGTTGCTGGGACCGGCTCTCTGGATGTCGACGACTACGTAGGGGATTTCGTTCTTGATTCCCCATCCCAGTCCTTCCAGTTTCAGGCTGATCCCCGGTCCGGAGGAAATGGTCATGGCCTTCAATCCCCCGACCGAGGCTCCTCCCACGGCGTGGATGGAGGCGAGTTCATCTTCCATCTGCAGACAGACTCCCCCCACCTCGGGTAAACGCCGGGCCATGGTCTCCGAAGTTTCCGAGGAGGGGGTGATGGGATAACCGGCGAAGAATCGGCAACCGGCAGCGATGGCCCCCTCGGCGACGGCCTCGTCACCCTGAACAAAGTACCTTCCCGGTTTCACTCCTGAGGGCATCAGCGGGCCTCCTTTCCTTTTCCTTTTTTCTTGGTCTTCTCCAGGACGATGGCGAAATCCGGACAGTACAGGTCGCAGATGCCGCACTCGGTGCAGTCTCCGATCCGCACCGGGTCGGGCAGGCGATAGCCCTTCTTGTTCATCTCTCCGGAAAGTTCATAGACCTTCTTCGGGCAGTGGGCGATACAGAAACCGCAGCCCTTGCAAAAGTCCTTGATGATGGTGATGGCCATTCAGCAAATCCTCCTTTCTCCACACCCGGTAAATCGGTCCC
>PMCE01000043.1 GCA_003154025.1 Syntrophaceae bacterium | reverse complement strand
AAACTCCGGGGATTGCAGCGGGAAGAGCTGATCCAAATGCTGGGGAGCGGGGAGAAAGAAACGGACAGGGGAAAAGGGAAACGCAAAACGCCCCCCGCCCAGGATGAAGAAAAAAAGATTCCCGCCTCGGAGCCGCTGCCTGCGGATGGGACCCTCTTCTGGAATGGCGGCGCCCTGCCCGAAGATTTTTTCGGAGAGGTTCAGATCCCCCCGGTTTCGGCGGCCCTCCTGAAAAGGCTGGGAAATTTTCCCTTCTGGCGNNGGGGCTTTCCTCAATTCCGAAGTTGATGATCTCGTACAAAGTCAAGAAACCCCTCCCCCTCCCCATCAAATTTCATCTTGCTAGGAACATTTCGCCGGATCATAATCTTACCAGTAAGAATCTACGTTGAAGGAGCCCAAGGATGCCGAATATCGCCACCACTAGAATGTCCTCCAAAGGGCAGGTTGTCATTCCCGAAGATATCCGCAAACAGCTTAAATTGAAAGCCGGGTCTCAATTCGTAGTCGTAGGCAAGAATGATGTGGTAATTCTTAAGGCAATCTCCCCCCCGGCCATGGAAGAATTTGATTCTTTAATCATCGCAGCCCGCAAACGAGCCAAACAGGCCGGGATGAAACGGGGTGATATCGCCGTTGCCACCGCCAAGGTGCGGGGAGGACGGTGAGAGTCGTCCTGGATACCAACGTCTTTGTTTCCGGGGTCATGACCTTTTCCTACTCCTTTAAGGATTTTAAGAAAGTTCCCTGTGGAAGCACGCCCCGGATCACAATGCAACGTATGCAACAACATCCCGGGCTCACGGCTTTGGCCGGGCTTGGGTAAGGCGAAGGCCCCCCAAAGGCTCCTCAGACCGAAGCCATCTTTCGGATAAGGCCCAGGTCCAGCAGGCCGGAAGCTCCCCATCCTTTTTTGCCGGAAGAAATTTCCGGTCTGAATTTCTCGTACAGGGTATAGGCCTTTTCCGCCAGCTGAGGGGGGGTAAAGACTTCGCGAGCCCCAGCATTGCCCTTGAAACCTCTTCCAGAGCCTCACCGAACTTGCTCTCCAGATATTTCTTTACGCCTATGAGCTATGAGCAATGAGCTATCCTGCTACCGTGTCACCGAACTTGCCTTCCAGATATTTCTGCACGCTTTCGGGACGGATGGAGCTTTCTCCGCTTAGCGCACGCAGTCCTTCATCGCTATGTTTCGCCGGCACCGCACGGCGTAGCAGGTCAACGGGCACGGTCTCTTCTTTGCGCATCTTCCGCCGCTGTTCTTGGACCTCTTTGGGAGTCGGCTGGAAAAGCCCCAGGGATACCCCCTTGGAGTAGGCGTTCAGCCCGGCCACCGCCCGCCCGAGAGTCAGCGCTTCGTCATGCTCGAACCCCAACACCTCAGCCACCACCGCAGCCCAAAGCGTCAACACCGGTGCCCGGTTGATCATCAACGAGCTTTTTTGCTCACCTTCCTCGCCCATAGGTTCATCCCCTCGAGGGATCAGAAGACATGTTTACGATGATCATTTAAGTAGGCCCATTTATTTCAAAAGTTGTCTTTGAACCAACGTCCCGGTTCCCCCGGGCTCGATCATTAACACCTCTTCCATCCTGGCTTTATTACGTTGAAAAAGAATCCGGCGTATCCCAATAGCAAGGCAGCCATTAGCCAGATCACCAAGGCTTTGGCCAATTCCTGGGCAAAGTAGGGTATCCGAGTTAACGCCATCGGACCCGGATGGTTTCTGACGGAAATGACTCAACGAAGGTTCGAGGAAAAGGAGAGGAGTTCACATACCACCAGCCGCAGCAAAGGCGCAAACCAACGGATTTACGCCTTACCAGTCTTTTCTTCTCAGCGGCCCATGAACAGGCGGGGCAAGAATGTGCTCAGCCAAGGCACGTAAGTCACAATGGCCAGCACCCCCACGGCGACGAAGAAAGGCGGCCAGATGGCCCTCCCCAGGCGATCCAGGGGCATGCCCGTCATGCCGCAGACGGCAAAGAGGACCGCACCCACCGGCGGTGTGATTAGCCCCAGGACGACGTTCAGGCAGACGATGATCCCCATGTGGACTGGATCAATTCCCAGATGGGCTGCAATGGGCGCCAACACGGGGGTCACGATGACCAGGGCGGGACCGGTTTCCATGGGGATCCCGATAAGGAGCAATAGGATGTTGATGAGCAGGAGGATCATCCACGGCGATGTCGTCAAGGTGGAGATCCAGTTAACTAGGAACTGAGGGATTTGATCCACGGCGACGATCCAGGCGAAGGGTTCGGACATGGCGATGAGGAGCATCACCATTCCCGATTCCAGCCCTGATTTCAGAAAGACGTTGGGGAGGTTTCGGAAATTCAATTTGCGGTAGAAGAAAACGCCGACCAGGATCGAATAAGCCACGGCGACGCCGGCCGCCTCAGTGGGGGTGAAGATGCCGCTCAGGATGCCGCCCAGGATAAGAATAGGCATGAAGAGGGCGGGGACAGCCTTGACGGTGGCGATAAGGATATCCTTGAGGGGGGCTTTCGCGTCCCTGGGGTAGTCGCGCTTGACGGCCACGTAGTACGTGTAGACCATCAGGGCAGCCCCCAAAAGGAGGCCCGGGAGAATGCCGGCAATAAATAGGGCGCCGATCGAAACGTTGGCGATGACACCATAGACGATGAACGGGATGCTGGGCGGAATGATGGGCCCCATGCAGGACGCCGTGCAGGTCAGGGCGGCGGCAAATTCATCGTCAAAACCGGCCTTCTTCATGGCCGGGATCATCACTACACCGATGGCGACCGCAGTGGCCACCGCCGCCCCGGAAATCGCCGCGAAGATCGCGCAGGCGAGGATGGTGGCGTGCCCTAGGCCGCCGCGGACGTGTCCCAGAAGCACGCGGGCGAACTTAACCAAATCCTGGGTGATCCCCCCATCATTCATGAGATTTCCGGCCAGCATGAACAGCGGAATCGACAGGAGCGGGAAGGTTGCCAATCCACCGAAGACCGTTTGGATCATCATCGTGACGGGCAGGGTGCCGCTAAGGAGGGCGTAGAGCAGGGCGCAGCCGCCCAAAGCCACAGTGATGGGCGCGGCGATGCATAGGAGCGCGATGAAGCTAAGGATAAAGACGATCATTGCTCGCTTCCTTTCGGCTTCAGGCCGAGGAAAATCAGGAACTCCTCCACCGTGAGGAAGAACATGATGAAGAAACCCGTGGGCAAGGCAGCGTAAGGAGCACTCATCACCAGACCCATTGCCGGAGAGATCTGGTGCGCATTATAGATGGTCTGGAAGAGGCCGAAACCGAACATAGCGCCGAAGAAAAACAACGTACAGAGATAACTAAGCCATTTCAGTAGTTTGACCATGGCCGGAGGGACCGATTCCAGGACCGAGGTCATGCTGATCATGTAACCCTTTTTCAACCCCACCGCGCCGCC
>PMCE01000471.1 GCA_003154025.1 Syntrophaceae bacterium | reverse complement strand
CCGAACCTCTGACCAGCCGCCATCGTTGATCCCTCATCTCCGCTGTCTGAACCCAAGTGGCCCGGCACCGCCCCCTAGGCAAAAAACCTCGCCAGTCCTCTCAGCAGATACAACTTATAATATGCACAATGAAACTATTGTTTGAAATATGGAGATTCGGCGCCGAATGGTCAAGCAATACTTTCAGGAGGAAGAAATCATGGGCCCGCTTTGACAATTTATTGAAGAACACGCCCTGATTTTCAAAAATGAAAACTTCCCCTCCCGTGTTAGGAAGGGAGGGGGCAGGATGAGAAGACGGATTTCATCTGCATCCCGCCCGGCGATGATCGAAAGGAAATTGCCCGCTCACACCGTGAATTCAGTGAGCCAGAGGTCATGTATATTGCAAAAGCTCGTTGCCCATAGAGTACCTCTGACTCCCTCGGGCAGCTCGTAGGAGGATTTGGCGGCGGGATCGGTGTTTTCAAAGGTCTTCTCCCCGATGACCCTGCCCTCCGGAGTCAAGAGGGTATGCTTGACGATGAAGTGTTTCTGGATCATGGGATGGGGGGTAACCACGGTGACCTTCCTTCCTTCCACTGTCACCTGCGGCGCGTGGGCGCCTTCTTTGCCGGCCCACCGCCCCGGCGCCTCCTTGGTATAGATGAGGGCGACGGGAAAAGTGCTCGCCGCTTGTACCGGCACGGCACTCCCCGCAATTGCCGCGCCCGCAAATACCAGAGAACCCTTCAAAAATTCTCTCCTTCCATTCATGGCTCTTCTCCTTTCATCGTAGGCAGTGATAGCCGCCTTCCATGAGGTGTCGGATTCCTAGAAAAAAACTCTTCCGAATGAGTTGAATTCATTATGTTCGGAGTAATTAGTAAATAAAATAAGGTAAAGTCGGTATTTCCAGAAGGAAATGACTGTATTTTGAAGTCAAATTGCAGAGAGGTCATCTATCCTTGGCGTCACTTTTTAGGGAACTACTTTTAAAAGGGGGCGTAGTTGACCTCTTCCACTCCAGAAATTTGCCTCGCGATCCTTCGGGAGGCCTTGGCGAAAGCCCAGGTGCCCCGTCCCTGCAATCCTAACAGGTTGCTGAAAAAATATTTTGGGTGCCATTGCGACCCCGCTTTTAGCGGGGAAAGTAATTTCATTCAAAATAAAATCAAACATTTTGAGATTGCCGCGTCGTAATGACTGCCAGATTTGAGTTTTCCGCCACCAGCTAAAGTGCATATTTCCCACTACCCTATTCTATTTTCTATTTGGGTCGGCGTTTGCTAATTTTCGCCCGGATCTTCATCCTAAGGAATCTATTTGCAATTGATCCCATTTCGAGGTGCTTGAGGGGCCGACTTACGATTTTTAGCCTATTCCGCCGGATGGCATTAAAAANNGAGTTTCCGATTAAGGGAAGCCTAAAGGAGCGGGCCACTTCTACCGCTCTGAGATTAAAGTTGATCATTTGGGAATAAAAGTGGCAAAATTCGAGCGCATCGAAAAGTTCTATGTGCTCCAAAAGGTATTCATTTAAAGAATACCTTCCCGGGTAATACGGGTGCGGAGCGATGATCAAGGTTTCGGGTCGCCGGAGTTTTGAAAGCGAAGGAAAATCCGAGCACTTTTTATGGGGNNGGGCGTGAGAAAAAAGGTCCTGATTGAAGGTCACCTGGTGATGATTGGTGATGGAAATCACATCAAAACCTTCCTCGGCGGCTTTCGAGATAAGATCTTTAGCCGTGTACCGAATGCGATCGAGCGGGTCTTCCGCCGTGTGAAGATGTAAATCTGCTTTAAGGGGTTTTGTTCTTTTTATTTTCATATCGGTTCTTTATTCGTTACGATCCTTTCATTGTTCTGATCCTGTACTGCATGAACAGACAGGGGCAATAATCCACGAAATGTTCCCAAAGGGATCATCCTCCGTTGAATATTGCGCCTATTGCTGCGGCATCAATCGAATTTCGCGAAGATGAATATTACGGGACGAGGTCGAGCGTGGCCCGATAATATCGATAACAAGAAAAGAAGAAACCAGGCGGGATCCCGGAAACCCTGAAACCTGCGTTGAGGCACAACTGCTCAGGGCCTCACCAACCGGGGTGGGCCGGCCGTACCTTCACTCGGGCACGCGGGTCCAGGTCTTGTCGGGATCGAAGGCCTTCACCGCCAGCGCAGCCTTTTTGGTGTCCTTGCCGAAGTTCTTCTGATAAACCACTCCATCATGATTGACAATGAAGGTCATGACGCCCGAAGCGCGGTAATGCGCCGGGTAGGCTATAACGGCAAATCCCCCGATCATCTTTCCCCCGACCACATAGTCTTGGGCACCGCCGGATGCATTCTTGCCCTGGGCTGTGAGAATTCGGTAAAAGTACCCGTGGTAAGGTTCAGGTTCTTCTCCCAACGGTCTCCCGCCGTAGCCCTGATCTCTCGCAGCGGCAAACAGAGGTCCTATGGGGCTTTCCTCTTGGCTCTCCCCGGCCTCCCAGTAAAGGCCGTCCTGCTTGCCCGGCGTACTGACAAACTTTTGTGCGTATTCAAGAAGACCCTCCCCCCGACGGGCCTTCCTCATCGCATATTCCCTCTGGGCATCGACATAGGCGAGGCACACCTGGATGGCTTTCAGCTCATTCCCGCCGACCCTGCGCGCCAGTATCTCCTGCTTGCCCGCCCCGGTGTCGAACCTCCAGCCATTCCCGGCTTTCACGATGGGGATCGGAAAGGGCCAGTCGACGCTCCCCATGTGGAGCGTGACCTTGCCGGAGGCCTCCTCCAGCCTGTTCTTCTCTTCGTAATGCTTGACGAACCATTCGCGCCCTTTCTTGTCTTCGACCGGATCCCCGGACAGAATAATTTTCCTGCTTCCAGGCCCGAATATTGCCAGCAGCGATTGGACATCATCGGCCTTGACCGCGCCGACCATTGCTTCGACGGCTTTTTCCGGAGAGGAAAAGGTCTTCTGCGTGACTTTCGCATAGACGCTGCCGCAGGAGAAAACAACCGCGAAAACGGCCGCTACGACGAGGAGTCCTTTGCCTCTGAACGAGCCCTTTTCCCTGGTATGTCTGGATCGCAACATCGCTATATCCTCCATGGCGAATCGATATTCTTAAACTTCAGCGCTTACTTGCGAGGTCCGCCGCCGCGCGAAGCGCCGCCGCCGGAACCTCCACTGCGGGGAGAGGTATTCGTGCCGCCGGGCCCGGAAGCACCGGGTCGGGCACTCGAAAGGCTTTCATGGCCGCGATTGCTGGACTGCCGTGTTTGACCGCCAGGGGCAACGCCGCCAAACGCCGTGGGATTCTGTACCCCTTGGACTCCCTGGCGCCCAGGACCGGAGGGCTGCCTGGGTGGCTGGGCCTGGGGAACGTTAGGACTCGCCGTAACCCGAGGCTGCTGCATGGGCGGAAGGTTAGGCCTCTGGGCGACACCCCCTCCCGATCCACCGCGGTCAAATCCTCTTAGGTCGCGGCGCGCATCGGCCCCCGGGAGAGGCCCCCGGCCAAACTGCTGGCCAACCGACGGAGAACGGTAGGCGACTCCTCCTCGATGAACCGGGTCATGCCTCCACAGCCCCGGACCGCCGCTTCCCGTGGTCACATGACTCACGTACCTGTTTCGGTCGATCCGATTATTGAAGTTCACGTTCCTCGCGACATTAATCACCACGTCGTGGCGATGCCAGTTAAAGCCGCCCCATGCATAGCCCCAGGCGGCACCGACAGCCACCCCCACGCCGAAGCCGATGACACCGCCGGCAATGACTGCTCCCCGCGGATAATAGTAGTACGGGGGGTATGCCGGCCACCACCACGGGCCATAGACGATCGTGGGATCATATACCGGCACATAGACCACCTCGGGGACGGCAGGTTCGATGACGATGGACTGAGTCTCCGGTTCCACCATGACCCTCTGTTCGCTGGTGGTACTCAGGCCGCCCTGGGCTTGGGCCCTCTGTCTGAGCATCTGGACGCTGTCCATCACCTGATCCTTTTGAGCCAGAAACGCGTCTCCCAGCTTTTGCGTCCACTCGAGACTGTCGTTCATCATCTGCAGGACCGAGGGGAAGTTCACGAGTGATCTCACACTCGGGTCCCAGCCCTGTTGTTCCAGTGCAGCCGCCAGTTGGTCGCCTTTCAGGTTTGGGTTGGCCTGTACCCAGCGGTATGCTTTAACGACCTCCAGGGGATACGTGGCGGCCATCAAGACCTGCACCAGAAGCTCATCCGGATAGAGCGCGATGGGCGCAAGCATCTGGTCCAACTCCTCCTGCCTGAAGGTCATCTGCCCGCCGGAGTCCGGGCTCTGTGCCATGATCCCCCCGGGTGGCGCGGCCAGCAGCAACGCCAGTGACCACAGTAACAAGCGGGCGCACATACCTCTTTTTCTTTTCATTGATCTTCCCTCTCGGTATTCTTATCCGTGCCTATACTGCCCGGCAACGCCTTCCTCTTTCTCTCATGTTATGATTATACCCCTTTTCGTGTGCCTTGTCAGTACTGCAACCCCTTTTGTGGCCCACTTCAATAGGATGCGGCAATATCATGATCGCGACGGAAATCGAATTCTTATACCCCACCTTTCAATAACTTCTGGGATGAAGATATCGGCCTCTCTTTGAGTCTTCAACCTTAAGCCCGATTGGCAGCTGACTAAGAGATTGGGGTGGTAGGGCTTGCAATCGTGGCCACTTCCTAGTATATTCTGTTCAATCAAACAAGAAGCGCCATAGGTGATACGGTGTTTTTATTCTCTGTTGGGAGACACATGGCAAGCAGATAGGATCAGATGCCCATTTGAAAATAAAAAAGGATGCATTGGAGGGGAAAATGCCCAAAAAAAGTTTGAAGCCGACAAGCGCACTTTTAGTAACTCCCGTAGTCCTGGTCACCTGCCAGGATGAGGGGGCGAAGCCGAACATCATCACTCTGGCCTGGGTGGGAGTGGTCAACTCCGACCCGCCGATGATCTCAATCGCCATCCGTCCGCAACGGCACTCGTACGGGATCATAAAAAGGACGGGTGAATTTGTGGCCAACCTCCCCACTACCGCAATTCTGAAGGAGATGGATTTCTGCGGTGTCGTCTCCGGAAGCAAGTTGGATAAATTCTCAGCGGCCCGGCTTGCTCCCATGACTGCTGAAAAAGTAAAAGCCCCCCTGATCAAAGAATGCCCGGTGAACCTCGAATGTCGGGTGAAACAGGTNNATTCCCCTTGGGAGCCATGATCTTTTCTTGGGAGAGGTGGTGGCTGCCCATGTGGATACCGAGATCCAGGATGAAAAGGGGCGAATCGACATTGGCAAGGCCAGGCTTTTTGCTTTCTGCGCGGGAGCAACGGAATACTGGAGCCTGGGGGAGAGAATCGGCGGGTACGGTTTTACCAAAGGTAAGCTGGATTAAGGCCTAGATGTTTTTGTCTCCTCTCGGCGTCAAATCCTGCATATAGGTTCAAATGGGGAGACTATTTGCCGGTGACGCCGCCAGTCCTGAGCGATCGACGCTGCACATTCCCTATCGAATGTTGATGGGGAAGACGGGGAAACGTTCCTTCGGAATGAACTTACGGACGCCTTTGGAGTTCAGGCTTCTCCACCGAATAGGCCGCACGGGTTACCGCCGACGGCGTTGCTCCCCAAAAATTCGGCGCCTCCACTCCCGGATATCCCATCTTCCCCACCACCAACGGGCAAAACAAACGCCCCCCTCTCAATATAGGCATATACTCCAAGAGAGCCTTCCTGGCATAGCTTTCCGCCGAGAAAGGAAATCCCCCCGATCCGGACCCGCCTCGAATATTTTGGTGCCCTCAATTCCCCGCCCCCTCCCAAGGTTTAAGGTCCCGGTAGCATCGAGTCTTGGCAGCCTTGGCATAATCCATCCGTGGGCAGTTTCTCCAGATTTTTCAAATCAAGTCAGAATGTCCCCTCTTATAGCAAACCTCCTTGAGTCTTGAGGCGGCTAAATTTACCGTCCAGCTTCGGCTTGGGCGGCCTTATCGGCAATGACCAGGCGGGTCTCAGGATCGATCTTGAGACCCGCCTGGCAGGACGGGTACTCGACGTCGAACGAGGCTTGCAGCAGCCTACAACTGTTTCCCTGAGCGGATGGTCCAGAAGTCGTCCGAAAGGTTCCTGTTCGCCAGGTAGTCGTAGGGAATCGTGAAATAACCCTTCATGCCCCACCCCTCGCCCCAGGAGTTTCTCACGATGAACCGCTTCTGCGAGTCATTATAACCGACGCCCACCACCGCGTGGCCGCCCATTACCTTCTCATCCGGCTTCGGCATGGGGACGATTCCGGTCTTCGCGACCGCCTGGGATTCAAAGCTATCATAGACGGTGAACCCAAAGACGAACGCGAATCCATCCGCCAGGCAGGAACGCATTTCATCGACCGTGTCGATCCTCTGATAGGAGGTGATTTCATATTTCAGGGCCTCCTTGTAGCAGGCCGGAGTGGGTTTCTTCGTAAAGGTCTTGATGTTATAAGGCCACAGCTTCTCCGTGCAGACCCCCTGCTTGGCGAGGGTCTTGATCCCGTCACGGATCATGGCCCCCGAGTCCTGGTTCACCGTGTGCTCGATGACCCGCTCGTTGTAATAGACGAAGAGCCGGCTCAGGTCCGCAAAGGGCTTCTTGTCCTTGATCAACAGGAACTCCATCGCCCCGACCAGCGCGTTTCCCGTGCAGCTGCCCAGCTGCCCCTGGTCCTCTACCTTCGAGCACTGCGGCCGTAGATCGACCGAAGAGGGCAACTTTGCGGGTATCCTGTATACCTTCCTGAACATGATATCACGGTTATCAGGGATATCAGGTACCCAGCCGTAACGCGCCACCTTCCTATCGCTAATTTTGCTTGCCTTTGCCATGCCATCCTCCTTCTCACATGAATTTTTCGTTCTCTCCTGCCACCAGAGGTGTTGAATTTGTCGTTGAAAGACTTTTGCCTTAAAGCTTACCCTTAAATAAAGTTCTCGCTCTTAAACCCCCCTTTGGAAAAGGGGGAAATAGGGCGATTTGCCTTGATGCGCCTCGCAGAAATCCCCCCTGCCCACTTTGCAAAGGGGGGAAATACTATTTACGGACCAGGTCTTAGAATAAATTTCGCCTAAAATGGTTAAGAAGGGAAGAGGGTGAATACTGTATTTCTTGAAGAAAAAAGCTGTATTTTGAGGAAAACCTACGGCAGATCCCGATGACTAAGCCGACTCCCTTCATTCCGGCCGGCGCTTGATTCCCGATCCTTCCAGATCCCGATCCAATCTCCAGCCAAGCGGGTGAAAAGAAAGACCGATTTCTCTCCGGGCAACTCGCCTCCCCAGCCGCCCTTGTTTCCCTCATCCTGTTGATTACCACATTATCTGGTTTCTTGATCTCCGCCCCGGTAGGCCGTTCAGACGTAAAGGACCTGCTTTACCGAACGGGATACTACAAAAATCCCCAGGTTATTTCCATTGGAATCAGCGGGCAAGATGAAAAACCCGGGTCTCTGCGGATCGTAGCTCAAAGTGGACCCAACGATCACTTCACCATCCTTGAAAGTCACCTGCAATAATATACCCGCGGCGTCTACCCCATCTGGAAAATCCTTCCGATCCATGTGATCGGGGTCTCCCACAAAATCAAGAACAAAAAAAACAGCCTTTAAATCTCCGATCAAAACTTCGACGGGATCGATTGAAGTACCGATATCAATCGGACGGACAAGAAAGGAGGGCCTGGTCGGCAAAAAA
Source organism: Syntrophaceae bacterium (assembly GCA_003154025.1). The sequence continues at coordinate 1,492 of PMCE01000471.1, read as the reverse complement.
TCCTGCGTGTATCCTTTAATGATGCGGCCATCCGCATATCTTACGACAACTTTTGCAGGTTGCATCTTATCCCCCGTCCGGTGATAAAAAGTTATAGCTTATATCCTCTCACTTTTTCTTCAATTCGGCCGAGAATTTTGCTACCCCCTGAGACCCGCAGGTATGTTATAAATATTCACAAGGAAATTCCGGGCAGAGTGTGAGATGAAAAACTTTCCGCTTCCTTTTACCGATAAGGGTGTGTTCTTCGTCGCTATTTCGCAATTCGGGAGCAGCTTTTCATATAATTTCATTATGGTCTTTATGCCCTTTTATATCCTGAAAATCAGTGATTTAGGGCCAAAAGAAACCATGATCTGGACAGGATTGATTATCGGGGCCCCGTCGGTGATGAATGCCATTATGGCTCCTATTTGGGGCAGACTAACCTCCAGATTCAGGCCCAAATTGCTCTTTGAACTGGGTATTCTCTGGAATGGAATACTTTTTCTGATTTTCGGGTTTGTACAAAACCTTTATTTCTTATTTTTACTGAGGGTTCTCCTCGGGGTCATGGGAGCGGTATCCACCGTCGGACTGATCCTGATGTCGGCCTTAACCCCCGAGGAAAGGTTGCACAAGGATATTAGTCTGTATCAAATCACCATGACCATTGGACAATTAATCGCCCCTCCCATCGGGGCCTACATGATTACTCTGGTAGGCTACCGTTTTTCCTTTATCATTGGTTCCATTATTTTCTTTATTTTCTACGTTCTATGCCACCACAACGTAAAGGACATTCCTTGCCAGAAGGCCGTCCGGCATTCCACTCAAAACTTAAAAAAAGGTATCTTCTGGGGATGGGTAATAAGTTTAATTGCGACCGTTCACATTACTTATCTTCCGGGTATTCTGCCTCATATTTTGGAGAATTTTCAGCTGAAGGAGGAAAAGGCATTAAGTTATGCAGCCATCATTATGACAGCCTATACCATCACTGCAATTCTCGGCAATTTCATGATCAACAACTTTGTTCCTCGAACCAAGCTGAGGCGGGTTATCCTGTATATTGGGCTATCGGCGGCATTTTTGCAAGCTATCACATACTTTGCTACGGGTGTCATCAGTTTTACCCTCATCCGGATGCTGCAAACAGGAGTCATTGCAGCGGTCTTTCCGATGATTCTTTCGGTTTTTGCCACTGGAGTTGGGGGCGGGACATTAGGATTTTTAAATTCGGCTAGGTTTGCCGGGAACGCAATCGGCCCTTTGATGGCGACTTCGGTTGTGGCCTATTCGAACCTGCTCACGTTGTATTTACTCATTAGCGGCCTAACCCTCATCCCCTTGACAGGCTTTTTGCGGGCGACAAAGACAGGTCCCCCTGCGGAGCAGCAGGAATAGTTTACCACGCTTAAAAAGAGGATGGATTGGCAAGAAGGAATCAGACGGACTTTATGGATATTTTCTCCCGAGGGTTAAGCGAGAGAACCTTCCAGGCATAATTTCC